>JAGKWS010000136.1 GCA_021151685.1 Chitinophagaceae bacterium | reverse complement strand
ACCACCGCCACCGCCACCATAGTAGCCACCACCGCCGCCACCACCGGCATTGGTAGTTACCGCATTGCCCCCTACGCCCAAAGCACCGGCACCACCGGCACCTTGCCCGGCAGCACAGCACACCTGAGTACCACCGCCACCACAAGTGGCAGAGGCAGAGGCAAAGCCATTCTGCGCCACAAGGCCACCGCCCATACCACCTTTTTCGCGCTCTACACCTGTATTAAGGCCAGCACCGCCACCACCGCCAGCTACAATTTTGCGATCGGCAAGTGCATATGGCGAAAAACGGATATCGGACCCACCGCCACCGCCACCACCATTGTATGTTGTACCACTACCGCCGCCATTGCCACCACCATTAAAGCCTCCCACACCACGGGTGGTAGTACCTGCTGTACCTTGCCCGCCCACATATACCTGTAATACTTGCCCCGGAGTAACGTTTATGGTGCAAACAACGCGGCCACCTGCGCCCCCCTGACTGGCATAGATACCAGCAGGCCAGTTGTTGTTATTACCGCCTTTACCGCCAACAGCATCGACCGATAACTGAGTGACACCTGCCGGCACCGTATAGGACTGAACACCAGGAATACTAAAGGTGGTGGTTTGTGCTACAACTGTAGCAATAACAAAAAACGTTGCTGCGAGCGCGAACAGCTTCTTCATATTGTGCTATATTACCTATTTATACAAGGAAAATATTAATGCATAAGTACAATCCAATCTGTCAGTTCTATACAAAAAAAGAAAAGAAACTAAGCTATTGAAAAACACTTTTGCATAATTTTCACACTAAATATAATACCTTTTAATTCTTTTTTAACAACATAGCAAACAAAATATTGTTAATGAATACACACAGCAAAAATACAATTAGGATGTTTCTATCAGTTGTTTTATCTACAAAGAAGATGATACGCCCAAAAACAACAATGGCTATCCACCGATTTGTGGATAGCCATTACCAAAAACTTATTGTATACCTTTTCGCAGTTAGTATTTCCTTACTTTGAAGTAACCGTTAGAAATATTTACGGTTTTATTATCTATAGACACTCCTTTAAAGTAAAATTTTCCTTCTATAACTGCGGTATCGTTCACCAGTATCTTTACACCACCAGAGTTACTCATGTCGCTGGTGTACTTTATCCAGTTACCCTGCACGCTGTCATACCATTCTGAGCGGCGGCTGTAGTTTTTCCACTCCATCGGGTATGTATTACCAGCCCAAACATCGCGCAGCACCATGTGTATCACAGCGGGCGATCCTGTTTTGTAGGCAGTAAGCACGTTGCTACCCGATGTGTCGAGGACAAATGATGCGAAGTCAGCCACCCATTTTTTCCCGTTTACATCCATACTCAACGGCTCGCTGCCACTCCATGTAAATTCATCACCACCGAGAGGGGTAGCGGGGTTAACAGCACCGTTGACAGGGCTTGTTGGGTCGGCCTGATAATCGCCGTTGCTACAGGCGACCATACTACCTACTACAGAGCAAATAAGTATTCCATAAAGGATCCGTTTCATGATTCAGTTTTACGTGCGATAAAGATAAGATATAAAATACTATTTTCGAAAAAAATCAATACCATACCCCATGAGAATCCAGGCCTTGCTTCTTGTGTTATGTTGTGTATACAACAATGGGTGGGCACAAATGCAAGTACAAGGCAAGGTAACCGATGCAAAGAACGGAGATGCTATCCCGTTTGCAACCATACGCTGGGGCAAGGGCAGCTACGGTACAATAGCCACGTTGGATGGTCGGTTTACGGCAACGATACCATTTGCAGACACCACTACCCCTCTCGAGTGTTCGGCCATTGGGTATGCCACCCGCAGAATAGTGCCAATTACCAGAAATATGAACATTGCACTACAGCCATCGGGCAATGTGCTGAGCGAGGTTACAATAAAACCATCTGCCAATAAAGCCAAACGAATTATGGACCTTGCTGTAGCACTACGTAACAACCACAACCCCGATAAATATCCGCAATGGCAGTGCCGGTTATATTACAAGATGGTAGGCGACATAGTGGTACACGACACTGTAATGAATGATACTGCTGCCAGCAACCGGGAACTGTCAGCATTCATCAAAGCACAACACGCATTTCTATCAGAGACATACAGTGTACGCACATGGCAGCGGCCCGGCCGCTTGCAGGACGATGTTTTGGCTACCCGTGTATCGGGTTTGCGCAAGGCATCCTTTACCAGCCTTGTTACCGATGTATTACCATTTCATATTGCTACAGACTTTATAAACCTGAACGGCAAAGACTACCCCAACCCTGTAGCCAATGGTTACCAAAGCCGCTACAAAACAAGCCTGACTGATGAGCTGGTAGACGGAACAGATACTATATGGACTATCAGCTTCCGCCCCCGACAGGGGCATCAATACCTTGAAGGACGTGTGTATATACACTCGGCTGGTTATGCCATATCGCACCTTGTTGCTAATGCAACCGATTCGGCACTGGGCAGGCATATACGCATAGAGCAGCAATACCAACAGGTGCCCCACCCCGATGGTACAAAATGGTTCCCGGCATCGCATAACTACATTTTGCAAATGCAAATGAAGAGCGATAAAACGCCCTACATGCTGGTACTTAACGGCAACTCGCAGGTAGACTCTGTTAGCTGGGAAATTCCGCCAACCTTCCGGGCCGATAAAACCCATACAGTACGCCTTGCCCCCAATGCCGATGTAGCTACCGACAGCCTGCTGAACGTACTACGCCGTGACAAATTGGATGTACGGGAAATGAATACCTACTATGTACTGGATAGTTTGGGCAAAAAGGTAAAAGCTGACAAAATATTGTGTGCTATGCGATATGCACCGGCAGGCCGGATATCTTTGGGCTGGCTGGACATAGACCTCGCCCGACTACTGAGTTATAACCGCTACGAAAAAACACGACCAGGCATTGGGCTGCAAACCAATGAGCTGTTGCTAAAGTGGATGAGCATAGGTGGCTGGGTAGGTTATGGTTTTGGCGATAAAGAATGGAAGTATGGTGGCTTTACAGAATGGTATGCAGGAAAATACCGCGAAACCAGCCTGCGCCTTACCTATGATATGGACCTTGCCGACCCCGGCCGCATAAGCCTGGGCGGTACCATAGATAAAAATTACCTGCGCCGCTACCTGATGCAGCGGGTAGACCGAACTGAGACTTACAGTGCTGCGCTGAGCAAAAAAATGGGCTTCTGGAACCTGCAACTATCGGCTACCCAACAGCGCATTACACCCATGTATGCCTACACCTTTCAGCCAACGGCCTATAGTGGCTATACATCATTTACCGCACAAGATGCCACATTGAAAGTACGCTATGCCCCCGGCGAGCATTCGGCACCGTTTATGGGTAGCTACTACCCTACCCCCGGCAAATATCCGGTAAGTTATGCCCGCATTACGGCCGGGCAATTGCAAGCAGGAACTACTACCATACCCTACCTGCAGGCAGTGTTAGCTGCTACATGGCAGGTACACATCAATCGTGTGGGGCAACAACGTATGATGGTTGAAGCCGGCCGGTTGTGGAGCAACAATCCACTGCCCATATCGCGCTTGTTTGCCGGCAATGGCTATCGCTACGATGCCCGCTACGCATCGCTATATGCGTTTGGCGGATTGATGACGCTATACCCATACGACTACTATACCAGCCGTTTTGTACAGGGCATCTACAACCATAGTTTCGACTGGAAACTGTGGACGCTGGCCCGTAACGGTTTTTCTTATAGCTCGCAACCCTACCTGGGTTTGCAATATGGGGTACTGTGGGGCACACTTACCAACAGCAACCAGCATGTAGGTGTGCCTGTAACTGCACCGCAGAATGGCTATCATGAGGGAGGCATAATATTCAACAATCTGCTGCGAATGCGCTACAGCAGTATCTGCTATCTGGCTTTGAATGTGGGTTGTTTCTACCCTATTATGCCCCAAACAGATTTTGGCAAAGATGGCCGTTGGGTGATAGGCACCGCAGTTACATTCTGATGATTACCTTCGTACCACACACAACTACCATGAAGATTATCGGGTTCCTGTTCGGGCTGCTGTCACTACTCTTGTCGCTCATTGCCTTTATACCCATGCTGGGCTGGCTCAACTGGCTGTTTGTTCCGTTTGCCATCATTGGGCTCATTGTCAGCAGCATCACCAATTCTTCGGGCGGCAAAACCATGAGTACTGTAGCCATCATCATAGGCTTGCTGCGGCTGATACTGGGCGGTGGTGTATTGTAGCCGTGTATGTGCGTGTTATTCCCTATTTTTAGGGGCAATAAATCTCGTACAAAGTGAGAAACAGACTTCACCTCAAATGGGCTATTCCCGTTATGGCTATCAGCACACATATCCTCTCGGGCTGCGGCAACAGCGAGCCTGCTGCCAACCAACCTAAAACCGAAGCTACTGCTGTAGCCGATGGTTATGACGACAATTTTGTAGTAGAAGCACAGTCTTTTGCCGACCTGCAATTGCTACGTTATCAGGTGCCGGGCTTCAATAGCCTTACGGCACAGCAGAAAAAGCTGGCTTACTACCTATATGAGGCCGCACTTTGCGGTCGCGACATCTTGTACGACCAGAAGAGCAAAGACGGCATTATGCTGCGCAAAACCATAGAGGCCATGTACAGCACCTACAATGGCGATAAGAACAGCGAAGACTGGAAAAAGTTGGAAACTTATTTTGGCCGTGTATGGTTCAGCAATGGCAACTACCACCACTACAGCAACGAAAAATTTGTACCGGAATGCTCGTGGGAATTCTTTAGTACAGTACTAAAAGCATCTGATGCTTCTCGCCTGCCTATGGATGCCGGCGAAACCCCCGATGCGTTTCTGGCCCGCATCAAACCTACGGTATACGATGCCAAATACAAACCCAAGCTGGTAGACCTGCGCCCCAACGTAGATAATATAGTAGGCTCTGCCAACAACTTCTACGAGGGTGTTACCCAAAAAGAAGTGGAGGCCTTCTACGCCACATTCGATACCGCTGCTAATGCACCAAGCTGGGGGCTAAACAGCAAGGTGGTGAAAGAAAATGGCAAGCTGGTAGAAAAAGTATGGAAGAGTGGCGGCATGTATGGTGCTGCCATAGACAAGATCATCTACTGGCTGCAAAAGGCTGTAACCGTTGCCGAAGATGCCGAACAGAAAAAAGCATTGGAACTATTGGTAAAATACTACCAAACCGGCGACCTGAAAACCTTTGACGATTACAGCATAGCATGGGTGCAAAACACGGCCTCGCGCCTTGATGCGGTAAATGGCTTTATAGAGGTATACATGGATGCCATAGGCAAAAAAGCCAGCTACGAAAGCACCGTATCGCTGAAGGATATGGAAGAGACCAAACGCATAGAAGCCATAGCCAAAGAAGCACAATGGTTCGAGGACAACTCGCCCATAATGAAGGAGCATAAAAAAGAAAAGGTGAAGGGTATAACCGCCAAGGCTATTACTGTAATAGTAGAAAGCGGTGATGCATCGCCGAGTACGCCTATTGGCATCAACCTGCCTAATGCCGAGTGGATACGGGCAGAACATGGTTCTAAATCGGTATCGTTGACCAACATCATACACTCGTACAATGTAGCCAGTGCCAAGGGTGGCCTTGCGGCAGAATTTGCGGTAAACGATACGGTGCTGCAACGCCTGAAAAAATATGGCTCATTGGCATCGGACCTGCATACAGATATGCACGAGTGTATAGGCCATGCATCGGGCAAGCTGAACCCCGGTGTAGCCACCACCGATGTAACGCTGAAAAACTACGCAAGCTGTCTGGAAGAAGCCCGTGCCGACCTGGTGGGACTGTACTATATATACGACCAGAAACTGGTGGACCTTGGCGTAATGCCCAGCCTTGAGGTGGGTATGGCCGGGTACGACAACTACATGATGAATGGCCTGATGACCCAGCTTACCCGCCTGAAACCGGGCGAACAACTGGAGGAGGCCCACATGCGCAACCGTGCGCTGGTAGCCCGCTGGGCCTACGAAAAAGGCAAAAAAGACAATGTAGTTGCTATGATAACCCGCGATGGCAAAACCTATGTGCAGGTAAACGATTACGGCAAGCTGCGCCAGTTGTTTGGCGAATTGCTGAAAGAGATACAGCGCATCAAATCGGAGGGAGACTACAATGGTGGGAAGAACCTTGTAGAAAACTATGGCGTGAAGGTAGATGCCAAGCTGCACAAAGAAATACTGGCGCGCTTTGCACCACTGGGCATTAAGCCATACCGTGGCTTTATACAGCCCAAGCTGGTGCCTGTGATGAACGGTGAAGAAATAACGGACGTAAAAATTGAATATCCCGACAACTTCTTTGCCCAAATGCTGGAGTATGGCAAAAACTATGCCTTCCTGCCAGTGAAGAACTAAGGAGCGGAGCAATTGTTTATAACAAAGGCGGCTACAGATGTGGCCGCCTTTGTTGTGTGTAATTTGATATACACAACTCCAGATGACTAAGGTCTCTAATCAACAAGCGTGTTCAGTTGATTGACAAACTCCCGAAAGCTGTCATTAGGCACTCTGTATTGCAGCAATTCGTCTTTCTTTCTAAAGTGTTTTTTGCATATTCTTCTATAGATGGCAAGGTCTTTCGCATCAATATAGACTCCCTCCTTCTGAAACAAAGGATAATTCAATTCATTGATACAGTTTACCGGCTTTGCCGCTTTTTTAGGCTTGTTAAGATAGTATATACCTAAGAACCAACACTCTAATGCGTGTACAGCAATGGGCTAAGTCTAATATTGCCTGATTTCTTGTGTAGTTGTCGCAAAATTTGATGTAATCCTCTCCATATCAGTAATACCACTGCAACCCGTTGGGTAATTCGGTAGCACGGTATGCAATTTGTAGTACCCGCCGGCTATGGCTGCTATGCGATTGTGGCGACATATGCAACAACAATGGCGACATAAGCATGATGCCACCAACAGCTACAGGGCACTCTTGCAAGGCATATTGTTGTACTGCAGTATCTACCCCGGCATTGGCTACTATGCCCGTTTTGTGAGATTGTGGCAATACCCATATAGCCCCGTTACGGCCGTCACAGTCATCGAGATGTATGCGCAGGTACAACAGCTTTTCCAGCACGGCCACTGGTGGTACCACATGGGGTATGCCTGCCTCTTCCGTCCATTGGCTATATCCTGTAGTATCTATACGCTCTTTTACAGCAATCTTCAAATCCTGATGCCAATCCAACCTCCAGTTTTGTTCCTTTGTTTTGTCCAGTATTATTGCATGGTAAGGCACTGCCGGGGCTCCAACCGCTGCCGCCACCATGGTTAGCATTTCGCTGGCATTTGCCAGTTGCCGTACACTATCTATCTGGTGCAGCAAATTGTAGTTATCCTCGTTTGCAGCACTGTAGTCGAACATACCGGCTTGTGTCAGTTCTAAAACCACAGCAGCCATATGTGCCACAGTATAATAGCCGGGCAGTATATAATAACCATTGCCCCCATATTCATGCGCCAATAGCGATAGTTGCATATGCTTCAAATATGCAGAAAATATCACAATTTTTTACACCCAGCACAATACCCTGTAGCATCGCTGTAAGCAGCAGAGTGCCCGTTTGGGTAAGAATGAGTTTTTTTACTGTTTTGGCACGCTTATTGTCTTGATACAGCAATAACACATCTTATGCGTGCTCCATACATACTATATACTATTGCTTGCCTGCTACTTGTAGCCTGTAACAAAAAAGACAATAGCCCCTCAGTCTCTAATATATATACCCAGTACCCCGAAACTATTGCTTACCAAGGTTATGCCGTGCAATTTTCCAGCAATTCTAAAAATACTACTGGCTGGTCATGGAACTTTGGCGATGGGGCTACATCATTTGCCCCTACACCACAGCACACCTATAGTGCCGCTGGCAGCTACACAGTGCAGCTTACTGTAGATGGTGCCCCTACCGTTACCCGCCCCATATGGGTAGTGTCGCCACCGGCTTATCCCGCATCTCTGTCCACCACACGGGTTTGGCGGCATAGTTACAGCATCACCAATGGGTTGGGCACTGTATGGAATGAGCCCGATACCACCCTAAGCATACAAGTAATAGACCCAACTATGATAAAAGTAGGCCCCGATACGCTCTACTATGCAAAACGTGGCTACCCATACGATAGTACGCTTGTGTATTATTGGCGTTACATCAACCACAATCTGGGCGAGATAAACAGCTATAATCTATACTTCCGCCCGGCAACACCAGACAGCATCACCCTGAAAACCACCAATGAGCATGCGCAGGGGTTCGATACCATGCGTACTTACACTACACCATAACAGCCGTTGAAGGGAACTTCTTTTCTCTTACAAAACATACTCTTAACACCCGCACACATAAAGTGGCAATAAAAACTCAATGCCCTCGTAACAAAAAAAACAATCTCTAACAGCCAATATTCATTCGCAGTGCAATAACTTTACATTCTAATTTTACACCAAATGACCCCATCTATTAAAGTAGTAGCAATCGCCTTTTCCAGCGTGTTGTTTTGCACCACTGGCAATGCACAAACTGCATTCTATATATCCAACCCATTGAGCGGATTATCGAAGGGCCGAATGAAGCTGGAACAACGCATTAACGAAAGAAATTCTTTAATGGTTAGTGCTGCAGGGTATTGGGCTCTGAACCCCGGTTACCAATTCTTTGTAGAATATCGTAATTACCAATTTGTAAGACCTGCTACCGAAAGATTTTTCTATGGAAAAGCAGGGTATGGGCACTGCCAAAGCAGCAAAGGGCTGGGTTGGCGACTTGGTACGCCCGAAATACCATTCAACTACACATTGGGTGGTGCAGGTATGGGGTATCACTTTTATCTGAACAAGGCAAAAACAGTGATTATAGATGTTGCCGGTGGTGTGAAACTAACACTACCCGATGTAGCAGAAACCGACCGGGCACATAAGATAGTTACCCCTCCATTCTACATAGCCGGGCCGGGCTCTATCATAGACCTGAATGTGCATTTGGCCATACAGATAGGCTCGCAGAAACTAAAAAACTACAATAAGGAAAGTAAGAATGAAAATAAGCGCAAGACCGAAGAGTAATAACTAAAAACGCCACCGGGTTGAGGTGGCGTTTTATCTTTTGTTACAATAAATTATAGCTTACACGAAGCTGTAGTGGTACCCAATGTAAAGGCTGTAGTCATATCGTCACAAGCTTTTTTGGCATCACCTTTCGAAGCATCCTTTATTGGGTATGCCTGTGAGTTGGTAGTGGTGCTACCCATGATGGTGTTTGTCATGGTGCAGGTGCAGGTATAATCTTTCTTGCAAGATGTGAACAGTGATGCTGCTACAGCCATCACCATTAGCGGAAGTACTTTTTTCATTCAGGTTTTTGTTTAAAAAGTGAAATGCGAAAATAATAGCTGACTATTGATAATGCAATAGTAACAGTAGAATATTTCTGTGCGCTGAGTACCTGTTATACGCTGCACCAATGTTTCTGACCTTGGCGACAAAGTAGAAAAAAACTTCTTTTCTTTTTTTGTCATTCAAAAACTTCCCCATACCTTTGCAATCCAAATTTCTCATTTTGCTCTTTTTATAAGATTGCACTGGGAGAATACATCCCCAACCTGCAGGTGCCAACCTAAAGGCAAGGGAAAATTCGTTAAAACCAAAAATTTTTAGTAAATGGCTAAAGAAATCAGCGGCTTTGTAAAGCTGCAGGTAAAAGGCGGTCAGGCAAACCCTGCGCCACCTATCGGCCC
>JAGKWS010000135.1 GCA_021151685.1 Chitinophagaceae bacterium | reverse complement strand
GCCTCTACCGCAGGGCGCGTCAGTATTATCTTCCGTACAGCTTTGTTCTTCAAAGCACGCACAGCCAGTGCCACAGCCGTATAGGTCTTACCCGTACCAGCAGGCCCCAGCGCAAAGATGATGTCATTCTTCTCCGCAGCTTGTGCCATCAGTTTCTGGTTCTGGGTGCGGGCTCGTATCACCTTGCCGTTGGGGCCAAATACCAGTATATCATTGGTAGCAGGGTCCTCCGTCAGCGGCTCCTGGTCCTCATCACCCAGTATCCGCGCAAAGTAGTTATCCGACAGGTGCCCGTTACGCTCCAGATATTGTATCACCTGCCCTATACGCGCCTCTGCATTGGCAACTTCCTCTGGCTGGCCGCTAATTTTTATCTGAGACCCACGCGACAATAATTTCAACAACGGAAACTTGCGGCGCAGTATCTCGAACTTACTATTGTTAACGCCAAAAAACTCAATCGGGTTTACCGATTCCAGATTAATGATAGCTTCTGTCAATGGGTGCGATTTTAATGGTTTATGATCTTAGTTTATCGCAAACGGCATACCAATATTAGGTATGCCGTCTGTAATTATTAAATCTGGAATCTGAATTTAACACACCGGTAAAGTTTCCGGATGCATTATCAGATCTTATACTCGTTTGCTTTAAACTCTTCCAATCGGGCAGCAACAGTTTCATTGCTCAATGCAAACATGCGGGCACACAACACTGCTGCATTGCGGGCACCCGCCTTGCCTACTGCAAGGGTACCTACTGGCAGTCCGGCAGGCATCTGCACTATGCTATACAGCGCATCTATACCGCCTTGCAAGCCTCCTTCCAATGGCACACCCAATACAGGCAATGATGTATATGCGCTGCAAACTCCGGGCAATGCCGCCGCCATACCGGCAGCTGCAATTACAGCACCATAGCCGTTAGCTCTTGCATGTACCATCAGGTCACGCACCTTGTCGGGGTTGCGGTGTGCCGAAGCTACTACCATGTTGTTCTCAATACCGAACCAGTTCAGCCAGTTGCTGCTTTCCTGCATTACAGACTCATCTGTTTTTGAGCCCATGATAATTAATACCTTCATGTTCTTACTATATATTTGATTAGTGTGAAGCGGCAAAATTCAAAAGAAATAGGCACTTTACCGCCTGTTCCACCAGTTTTTTACCCCTTGCACCGTCTATATACCTATAGAGGGGGCTCCAAATTATCCATTAAGGGCATTCACGGCACACCATGCCATCATACCCACACCCACCTCCATAGATGGCTCATTGATATCGAAATGCGGGTTATGTACCGGTGCCAGAAACTCCTTATCGTCCTTGTTGGTACCTATCCTGAAGAAACAACCGGGCATATGCAACGTATAAAAACTGAAATCCTCAGCCGCCATACGCATATCCAACTCGTGTACCTGCTCCTGTCCTGCATAGTCATTGGCCCATTGCACTGCCTTTGCAGTCAGTGCGGGGTCGTTAAACAACATAGGGTAACCTACTGGTATTTCCACAATTGCCGTTGCCCCCCATGCAGCACAAGTCTGCTCGGTATATTCTTTTATCAGCTTGTGGGCCTCATACCGCCATTTTTCATCCATAGCGCGAAAGGTGCCCAGTATCTCTACCTTGCCCGGTATCACATTGGTAGCAAACCCACCCGCTATGCGCCCAAACGTCAGTACAGATGGTATCAACGGATTGCTCCTGCGCGATATCACCTGTTGCAGGCCCGTTATCACCAATGCCGATATAGCTATCGGGTCTATTGTCTGATGTGGGAGTGCTGCATGCCCCCCCTTACCTTCTATGGTAATGTACACCTCATCGGCACTGGCCATATACTGCCCTGCCCTAAAGCCCAGCGTGCCCGTAGGCAAGTGTGGGTATACATGCAGTGCAAATATGGCTTCGGGCTTCGGGTTCTCCATTGCGCCATCAGCTATCATCAGGCTGGCTCCACCGGGGTGCTTTTCCTCTCCCGGCTGAAAAATAAGTTTTACAGTGCCTTCCCATTCATCACGTGTAGCCTGTAGTATACGGGCTGCACCCAACAGGCAACTGGTATGCACATCGTGCCCACAGGCATGCATCACACCATCGTGCTGCGAGCGGTAGTTGGTAGTATTCTCTTCCTGTATCGGTAGCGCATCCATATCGGCCCGCAGGGCAATGCACCGCTTACCGGGGTTGCGCCCTTCTATCAGTGCCACAATACCCGTGCCCGCTGCCGTGCGGCGGTTGGTAATGCCATACTCATCAAGCCGCGCCGCCACATAGGCCGATGTCTCATGCTCCTGAAAAGACAACTCGGGATGCGAATGTATATGATGCCTTATCGCCTGCACATCAGGGTAGTACTGTGCAGCCATCTGCTGTATTCTTTCTTTCAAACTCATATGTCTGGGCGTATTTGCAACCATGCCAAAGGTAAACAAGTACAGGCTACCCAGCCAATAGTTATCCGTAGAGATACACTACATTCTTCCAGCATCATTAAAACGTAGCCCTCAAAACCTCACCGGCAAGCCATCCCCACCATCTACAACCAACAACACACCGCCATACCCACGCTCTTGCACACCTGCCACAATTGCTTGCGCAATCTCCACAGCCCGTGCTGCTGCTACTCCCTCATCAAACAGCAACTGTATGCCCGCTGGCTCCCACGAATAAGTGTACCCGTCCGCCCCAACTACATACCACGGCATTCTATTGCGCAAATCATACCGCCACACCATACCTACAGGTGCCAGCCATTCAGGCCCGGCATCGTTGGGTACATCGCCCACACCCACTATCAGTAGTTCCAATGTTTCCATTTGCTTATACGTTATACCATAATAATAACATCACACAATATTATTTATTTCCCCATAAGCCCAACTTAACATTATCTTATTGTTAAGTTTCAGTAACTTTATCAGTAACATGACGTGCGTAAAATACATAGGACTACTGCTAATGCTCCTCATTACGAGCAACAGGGTAGCCCATGCACAACCCCATAACAGTAACGACCTGCACATTGCCTTCTATGGCGACACTATTAATATTGCAGGCACCAATGTGCAAAGTGTAACCTTTACCAGCCCACTCACCGAAGAAGCCATTACCCATTTCCGTACTCAAATGGACGCAGCCGGGTACGAAGGTGTAGTAACATCGCTACAGCAATACAAACAGCAGCACCAGCCCGATGACTGGCTGTTCTACCAGCTCATTCGCCGTGTGGCCCAGCACTTCAGCCCCAAGGTCAACAATTACCAGCAATATACGCTCTACAAATGGTACCTGCTGGCACGCACAGGTTACGATGCTGTGCTCAATGTTGCTGGCAACCAATTGCTTTTCTACGTACAGTGCAACGAAAACATATACGACATACCATCGCACACCCGCAATGGCAAGCAATACGTATGCCTCAACTATCACGATTACGGTAGTATCGACTTCACCAAGACCCGCTTCACACCTATCAATAGCACATTCCCACAGCCATTGCACGGCTTTTCTTACAAGCTCACACAAATGCCCCAATTCAGCACAGCCGACTATAGCGAGAAAGAATTGAGGTTCAACTATAAAAACGAGCAATACACATTCCGGGTAAAACTAAATACCCGCGTTCAGAACATCTTCACCAACTATCCCGTTGCCGACTACAAACTGTATTTCACTGCGCCACTTAGTGCCGGTACATATCAGTCGCTCATACCACAGTTACGTGCCAACACCCACCAGATGAGTGTACGCGAGGGGGTTGACTACCTCATGCGCTTCACCCGTTATGCCTTTCTGTACAAGCCCGATGGCGAACACTTTGGCCACGAAAAACGTATGTTGCCCGAACAAACATTGCTGTCCGATGCCAGCGACTGCGAAGACCGTGCCGCACTTTTCTTTTATCTGGTGAAAGAGCTGTACAACCTACCCATGATAGTACTGGCCTACCCCGATCATGTATCTATTGCCGTAAAATTCGACAAACCCATTGGTACGCCAATATTGTACAATGGTGAGAAATACTCTCTGTGCGACCCCACCCCCCAAAAGGACGATATGCCCATTGGCAAATTGCCCCGAGCTTTCAAGGAAACACCTTACGAGGTTGCATTTGCTTATCAGCCAAAACAGTAGGTAGCAGCATACGCCTTTCTGCAAACAATGCGCTCACCAAAACAAAAGTACCCCCGGCTATCATCACGGCACAAACCGAACAAACTCATTATTGCGCCACACATACACACCGGCATTGTCCGTACACACCCATATATGGCCACCCCGGTCTTTGTATACATATATTGGGCGCACCTTCGGTCCATTTCCGGTTAGCGGGTACTGTGTCAGTGTACCGCCCTCGTACAGCCATACGCCCTCATTGTAGTTAGTCATCCATACCTTACCCCCATCTGCCACAGCCGATGTATAATAGGGCAGTTCCAATTTCGCGCGTTGCCTATCACTCACACACTTGGTTTTTTGGTAGGTCATTCGCCCATCGGCGGCACTATTCACCCGGTATTTATAGACAACGTGGCTCAGCCAGTACCATCCTTCACTGTCTTGCAATACCGAGCGTATGGCAGGCGCACGGCCGTCTTTCAATGCCTTCAGCTCATCTTCCACTATCCATGCCAGCTTTTTACCATCGTAGCGTGCTACACCTCCCGTCAGTGTACCAAACCATATATGCCCCTTGTCATCCCTGTATATACTATACACCGCATGGCTGGAACTATATTTTCTGCCATCTACGTCTGCAAACTCCAGTTGGTAGAGCGTCTTCCCATCATACCGGCAAGCACCCGCCGTTTCACCATTGCCATTAAACCACAAATCGCCACCGTGCAGCACCCAGCTATTCTTCGCTGGTCTTACCGGCTTCAGTGTCTCGAATCGCTTGCCATCATACTTCGAAACACCCTTCGGTGTATCAAAATATATGTTCCCCATACTATCGGCCTGTATACCGCGTATTTGGTTGCTACATAGCCCGTCGGCCGTGGTGTATTGTATCAGGTTTTTACCATCGTAGCGGTAGGCACCACTACCATTACTGCCCAACCAGTACACATGGTCTTTACCCTCAAACATCACCCATATACTCTGGCTGATTTCTTTTGTTATGCCCGGCACACCACTTAGTAAATGGCTACCAAGGGGTAGCTGAGCGGTGCATTTCGGCACAGCAGCTATCATAGCACAGAACACTATTATTAAGGTTGCCGGGCGTATTCGGCTATATATTTGTTGCATACACATTCGCATCAGAGAATAAACCTACAACATTTTTCACCCAATCAATATTGCACATACAATCCCTGATAAATCGAAGAAACAGGATCATTACGCAACGCAGCACCGGTAGCAATGTCCTGCTGAATGAACCAGGCAGGGCCATAGCCGATAGCCATATAAATACCAAAAACATAATAACAACCATCGTCCGGGTTGTACACCCCTTGCTGATTATAATACCCTCTGCCAGCGAAATCACCTGCCGATGATATACCGGCAGTATTAGTGTTAATGATAGAATGCGTACACGGCGCAACATCGTATGGCTATATGGAAGCAGGAAAAGGGAACACAGTAAAGTACCCATGTAATGTACTGCTACAGGTCTTCTTCTCTCCCCTCCTCTATTTTACATGCGGCCAGCAGCAGTACGAGGGTTACTAACGCAATAGCATTGAGCATTATCATGTTCATAAGGTTGGGTTTAACATCATAGACCTCTCAACAAAATCAAAGGGTTGGAGAATAACGAAAAATCCCCCTTACGCCCCTCCCGTAAGCCAACACTTCCCTATCAAAAAATTTCAACACATACACACGCACACATTCCTTACCCCACACACAATACAAATTATCTGCCAGCCGTTCATTAGCTTGCACTCCCGTTCATAGCATGAGGCAATTACTATTTATCCTTTGCATTACAGAAGTGTTGCTGGCCTCATGGCTCATCAACACTACAGGCATTTACCTGTCTGTGCTGCTCTTCAATGCGGTGTCGCTTTCTATTGCCTTTGTATGGCTGCGTGTAGCGGGTATGCCCCTTGCACATGTACCCACTACTACACCTACCCGCATCAGGCAGGCTATACAGTGGGTATTGTTTGGTGGGCTATCATGGTTCATTGTCGCCCAGCTAAAGCATATTTGGTGGTATGCCATCACCTATCCCGGCACTGTAAAGGGCTCGTCCGATGTCATTCCGCAAATACAAACACTCGTTACCCGCTTCCTCTCGCATCAGCCTCCCTATCAGGTCATTCATTTCAGCACCTACAACCTTTACCCCACTTACCTACCCTTTCAATGGTTGCCCTACATAGCCACCGAGTGGCTTCATAAAGACTACCGCTGGATACCCACCCTATCTCTGTTGGCAGTATGTGCCTACTTTTTCCTGCGCACCCGCAAGCTACCCGGCTGGTGGGGGCTCACCGTACCAGTATGGCCATTAGTAGCATGGTGCGCCTGCATCCTCAACGACAACAATTCTTATATCTTCAGTGTAGAGGGGCTCATTGCCGCCTACTATTTCTATACAGCCATCAGCACGTCCAGCCATCGCATATGGCCTTTGGCAGTGGGTGTAGCCCTCTGTTTACTCTCACGCTACAGCATCATATTTTGGGTACCGCTTGCTCTCGCCATACTGTTTATGGCGAGTCAGCGAAAAAATGCATGGACAATCGCCTTGGTGTCGCTCGTCTTCTTTCTGGTATGCTACTGGTGGCCCTTCCTCCGTACCGATGGTAACATATTTCTCAACGGCTATCAGTATCACACACATGCCGCACTGGGCGAGTGGCAGCGCGACCTTGCCATACACAATGGCTCCGCCAACCTGCGCAATGGCCTCGGGTTCACCTCCTTTGCACTGGCATTGTTGCCCGGCACTATACAAGAGGTACTCACCACCTACCGCATACTGCACCTTGCGCTATGTGGCATTACGGTAGTAGCACTGGGGCTATACTTTTACCGCCACCGGCACATACCCGTGCAGCGTTACCTGCTGTTCTCCTTCAAGGTATATCTAACTGTGTTTTATGCCTTCATCCAGCTACCGTACAAATACCTGTTCCTTGTACCCATCATGGTTAGTTGCGCCCTCTTGGGTAGCATGCTTGCACCGGCTACCACCACCCGCACCACCCATTAGGCAGCACATTCACCACGGCTACCCATGCTAATGAAATGTCAACATTTCACACTTCCTACCAAGTAGCAGGCTACTGGCACAAAATATGCAGTACCTTTATTTCATCAACATACATACCAATATGAAATTGACTGCATGGGCACTCGCTGCCGCTACCATAGTTGCTACCGTACCAGCATACGGTCAGGGTGGGCTCAAAGACATCATCAAGTCTACCGGCAAAACTGTCTCTGGTATCGCCAAGGGGGCTACAGGCACAGGTACGGGTACCAGCCTGTCTAATAGCGAGATTACTGCAGGGCTCAAAGAAGCATTGCAGGTAGGCACCCAAAATGCCACAGGTCGTGTATCGGCCGTCAACGGCTTTTTGTCCAATGCCGCCATCAAGGTTCTGATGCCACCCGAAGCCAAAAAAATAGAAACCACCCTGCGTGCCATGGGTATGGGTGCCCAGGTAGACCGCGCTATTGTAGCCATGAACCGCGCTGCCGAAGACGCATCGGGCAAGGCTGTACCCATCTTCACCAATGCCATTACCGGCATTACCATACAAGATGGTTTGTCTATACTTAAGGGCAACAACGATGCCGCAACGCAATACCTCAAAGGCAAAACCACACCACAGCTCACATCGGCCTTCCGCCCGGTCATACAAACTTCGCTCGACAAGGTAAACGCCACCCGCTACTGGACCGAAATTGTAACCATTTACAACAAGCTACCCACTGTACGTACCAAAATCAACCCCGACCTCGCAGCCTATGTTACCGAGCGTGCCCTCAATGGCATTTTCGTCAACATAGCACAAGAAGAGGCCTCCATCAGGTCCAACCCCGCTGCACGGGTGTCCGATATACTGCGCAAGGTCTTCGGATAGCGGTTTTTAAAGAATTATTTTTTCATGCGTACTGCTTGTACTTCAAGTAAAATAACAGTAAATTGCACAGAATGTACAGCCCGGCCAGCGGCCCAAAAGGGTTGTATCAACGATTTGCAGAAAACAGGAACTACTTATTATGTCTCAGGAACAGAATTTTGATGTTGTAGCGTGGTGGAACAGTGTATCGTTCGAAGGAAAAGAACTCTATACCGTACACGACGACGGCAGGCTGGTGATACATGCGGCACAACCCGATGAACGACTGATTGCCAACGTAAACGAAGAAAATAGTGCCACCATTATTGTCACCTTGGGCGAGCGCTTCTATCAGATGCAGGCACGCGTAACAGAGCTGGCAACCGAATGGGCTGCAACCGAAGACAAACTGAAACTGGCCGAAAAAGTAGCCTCCCTCAGGCAAATGCTGAAATCTACACCCGCTATAGGCAATGTAGACAAACTGTTGGCCGAAACCGAACCGTGGAACGAGATCATTACGGCCCTTAGCGAAGCCAACTATGCCGCAAAACTGAAACTAACCGAGCAAGCCGAAGCACTGGCCGACAGTACCGACTGGAAGGGAACCACCAACCTGTTTCGCGAAATAACAGACCAATGGAAACTAACCGGGCATACCGATAAAAACCGTGGCGACAAACTGTGGGCACGCATAGAAGCGGCACGTACCAAATTCTACGACCGTAAAAAACTCCATCACGACGATCAGGAGAAAGAAATGCTGGCCAATCTCGACCTCAAACTCGACCTTGTAGAGCAAGCCGAAGCCATAGTAAACGCCACAGAGTGGAAAACAACCGCCGATACCTTTCACCGTCTTACCAACGAGTGGAAAACTATTGGCCACACCCTTAGCAAAAAGAACGAAGAGTTGTGGCAGCGTTTCATTACGGCCAAGAGCACCTTCTTCGATCGCAAACGCGAACATACGGCACAAATACAGCAGGAACAGGAAGCACATATTATTACCAAAACCGCTCTGGCCGAACGGGCCGAAGCCCTGAAAGACAGCACCGACTGGAACAAAACATCTCTGGCATATGCCGGCCTGATGGAAGAATGGAAAAAAGCCGGTCGCGTAGGCAACGAAATTGGCGAAGAACTCTGGAAACGCTTCATGGGCGCACAAGAGCATTTCTACCAGGCCAAAAAAGCACACCTGTCTGGTCTCAAGACCATGCACAGCCAAAACTACGAGGCAAAAATGAAGCTCCTCAACCGTGCCGAGGCCATCAAAAACTCGGGCCAGTGGAATGATACTACTGCCGAGATGAATGAACTGTTGGACGAATGGAAGAAAATAGGCCCTGTTGCCCGCGAACATGCCAATAAAATATGGGAACAGTTCATTGCTGCACGCAAGCACTTCTTTGCCCGCAAAGATGCCAACCGCGACCAACGTAAGCAGCATGTAGAGGCTCAGAAAAATGTTCGTACCGAGCAAGCTAAAGAAATGGTGAGCCGTCTCCTCCGCGAAATACAGGAAGAAGAAAGCAAAATTGCCGACTTTACCGAGGCACTCAAAAACATAACCCCGGGCAAAAAAGCCGAAGAGTTACGCAGCCACCTCGAAAATCTGCTGGCCGAGGGCGCAAAAACGCTCAAGCGACTGAAAGAAAAATACGATGCCGTACATGCCGAATATGGCAAAAAGGCAAAAGATGCAGAAAAGGCAGAAAAAGCCAAATTACAGGAAGCCAATGAAGTAACGGAAGCTCCCGAGGCAACTGCGGCCAACGAAG
>JAGKWS010000134.1 GCA_021151685.1 Chitinophagaceae bacterium | reverse complement strand
TTTACTTCGACTATAACGATGTGCTGTTGACCAATACAGTAGATAACCAAAAGGGCTGCCCACCGCCGGCGGCTGTGTTGCCTGTGAAGAAATTGAGCCAGGTAGCCATATTCCCCAACCCTACCAGTGGTATGCTTACCATAGAAACAGGCAGCCAACACTATGGTACGCTTGCCATTACCAATGCCATAGGCCAGATGCTGTTGCAGCAGCCCATGACAAAGTTGGAGCAGAGGATTGATGTTAGTTTTTTGCCCGCTGGTGTTTACTACATAACGCTTAGGGGTAATATGGGTACCGAGGTAAAAAAGTTTGTGAAATGGTAGGCTGCTGTTTACCTTTCATTTGTATGGTATAAAGTTTACAAAAGGGGCTGTAGAGGCCCCTTTTGCTATTGGGGGAGATAATTGGTGGACGCCACATAGGGGAGAGGCCATAGGGAATGGCCCCAAATGTTGTAAAAAAAAGAGCCGCACCACGGGGGTACGGCTCTGAGCACTATTATCAACAAAGCGTATGATTACAATGTACGCTTCACTTCTATTTCTTCGAATCCTTCTATGATGTCGCCTACACGTATGTCGTTGTAGTTCTTTACAGACAAGCCACATTCATAGCCGGCATTTACTTCTTTCACATCGTCTTTGTAGCGTTTCAGTGAGCCCAGCTCTCCGGTGTATACCACTATACCATCGCGTACCAGGTTCAGCTTGGTTTGGCGCGTCATTTTGCCATCAAGCACGTAGCAACCTGCAATGGTACCTACGCCCGTAATCTTGTAGATTTCGCGAATTTCGATATTGCAGACTGTCTTTTTCTCCACTTTGGGTTCCAACAGGCCTTCCATTGCGCTCTTGATCTCTTCGATGGCATCGTAGATGATAGAGTAGGTACGTATTTCGATATTTTCCTGCTCTGCCAAACGTGCGGCCTGACTGCTTGGGCGTACCTGGAAACCGAGGATGATAGCATCTGATGCAGATGCCAGCAATACATCGCTTTCGGTTATCTGACCCACGCCCTTGTGTACCACTTTCACGGCTACCTCTGGTGTTGCCAGCTTTTGCAGCGAGTCGCTCAATGCCTCTACAGAGCCATCGAAGTCGCCTTTGATGATGATACCCAGTTCCTTGAAGTTGCCCAGTGCCAAACGACGACCAATTTCGTCGAGTGTGATGTGCTTGCGGGCACGTATACCCTGTTCGCGCATTATCTGGGCACGGTGGTTGGCTACTTCTTTGGCTTCGTTTTCATCACCAAATACTTTGAACTTCTCACCAGCCTGTGGTGCGCCGTTGAGACCCAGTACCTGTACCGGTGTAGATGGTCCGGCAGATTTGACACGCTGGCCGCGCTCGTTGAACATGGCTTTTATCTTGCCATAGTATTGTCCGCACACTACCATTTCGCCTTGGTTCAGCGTACCGCTTTGTACCAGTATGGTACTTTGATAGCCACGTCCTTTGTCCAGCGATGCTTCGATGACACTACCAGTAGATACACGGTCGGGGTTGGCTTTCAGCTCCAGCATTTCTGCTTCCAGACCTATTTTTTCCAGCAGAAGGTCGATATTCAGACCTTTTTTTGCTGATATTTCCTGACTCTGATACTTACCACCCCAGTCTTCTACCAGAATGTTCAGTTGAGCCAATTGTTCTTTAATCTTCTCGGGGTTGGCACCTTCTTTATCTATCTTGTTGATAGCAAATATCATAGGCAGGTTGGCTGCCTGTGCGTGCGATATTGCTTCGCGCGTTTGAGGCATTATTGCATCGTCGGCCGCTACCACTATCACCGCAATGTCGGCTACCTTGGCACCACGGGCACGCATTGCGGTAAACGCTTCGTGACCCGGAGTATCGAGGAAGGTAATTTTTTTGCCTGTGGGGGTTGTTACCTGATAGGCACCGATGTGCTGGGTGATACCGCCCGCCTCGCCGGCCACTACATTGGCCTTGCGTATATAGTCGAGCAACGATGTTTTACCGTGGTCTACGTGACCCATGATGGCAACGATTGGTGCGCGTGGCTTCAAATCTTCTTCACTGTCTGGTATGTCTTCTTCCTCGTCGGCTTCCTGCTCCAGATTGATGAATTCTACCTCGAAACCAAACTCGCTGGCTACCAGTTCAATCACTTCGGCATCAAGACGCTGGTTGATAGACACCATGATACCCAAGCTCATACACTTGCTGATAACCTCGGCAAAGCTTACATCGAGCAGGCTGGCCAACTCGCTTACCGATATGAACTCGGTAACCTGTATCAGGTTGCCCTGCTCTGAGTTTTCGGCGGCTGCGCGTCTTTCAGCCATTTCGTCGCGTTTGTTACGGCGGTATTTGGCTTTCAGGTTTTTGCTTCTGGTACTACCCGTGAGCTTGGCCTGTGTTTCGCGTATTTTATCTTGTATTGCTTTTGTATCAATTTCCTGCGGCTGCTGTGGTTGTGCACCATATGGCGGACGTTGGTTTCGGTTATCGCGGCCACCACCCTGTCCGGGTCTGGTATTGTTTCGGTTGTCGCGGCCACCACCTTGTCCGGGGCCACCAGTGTTAGGTCTGGTGCGGTCGTTGTTGCCACCACGGCCGCCGGGACCACCTGCCGGGCGATCGCCGGGGCGGGTATTTTGTCCCTGTCCGGGGCCACGGTCGCCCGGGCGTTGTGCATTCCCAGTACCGGTGTTGGTATTGGTATCAGGCTTTTTATCTACCGGTATGCGTTTGCGTTTCCGCTTTTCGCGGTTGTCTATGCTGCTACCACGGCTACCGCCGGGTTGTGCTACCGGCAGTTCTATTCTGCCTATTATTTTAGGGCCTTCCAGTTTGGGGGCCTTCATTTCTATATGTTCGCGTTTCTGCGTAGTGTCTTCGTCGGCACTGGTAGTATTGCTGTCGGCCACTGTTGTTGCGGCTTCCCGTGCGGGAGCTTCGGCAACAGGCGTAGGAGCCGGAGCCGGAGTAGCTGGAGGTGCAGGGGCCGGGGTAGGTGCTGGTGGTGGTGCCACTGGTGCGGCTACTACTACAGGTGCCACTACGGGTTCTGCGACCACTACCGGTGCTGGAGCCGGTGTAGGCTCTGCCTTTGGTGCTACTACAGGTTCTTCTTTTTTCTTTTCGGCAGGTGGGGGTGGTGCCTGCTTTTTGGGGCGCGATGCCTGATTGAGTGAGTCCAAATCTATTTTGCCCAATACATGAGGGCCGCCAAGGCGTGGTGCCTTTATAGCTACATGGTCTGGTGTGCCATCGTTGGTGGTTTCCGGTTCGGCCGGTGCTGCTGCGACTACCACTGGTGGTGGAGGCGTTGGCATTGGCGTTTCGGCCACTACGGGTGGTGCTACCACTGGTGCCGGTGCGGCTACAGGGGGCACTACCTCTTGCACCACCGCTGGTTTTGGTGGCTCTACAACGGCTACAGGCTCAGCCGGCTTTTCCTTGGGCTTCTCCTCTGCCACTGGTGGCGGTGGCGACGGCGGTGTCGCTACCACGGGCTTTGGTTTTTCAGGCACCTTATTTACCACGGGCTCTTCCTTACGGTCTTTGACGGTAATGTCCAGCTCGTCGCGCGTTTTGCGGATACCTTCCAGCAGAGAGCCTTTCGGCAACGCTATATTGTCGCTCTTCTGCTTGTCTTTTTTGTCCTGGGCAAACTCCACCTGCAGGGCACTGTACATCTGCTCTGTCAGTTTGGTGCTGGGACTATTGCTCACCTCAAACCCTTTTTCGGTGAGAAACTCAACAAGAGTATCCTTACCGATATTAAATTCTTTGGCGGCGGCCAGCAGCCTTGGCGTATTTGTTTGTGTACTCATTCTTTCTTTTCTCCTTGTCAGATGTTTTCTTCACCGCCGGAGTGGCATCTGCCCAGTCCGCAAACCTACGCCATTTTCGCCTGAAAATGGCACAAAGGCGGTATTATATCATTGTCTTTTCCATAGAACAATATTCCGGTTTATCAGGTTTACTGTCCTTCGTTGAATTCGGCTTCCAGCACACGGCGCACATCGCGTATCGTTTCTTCTTCCAGATCGGTACGGCGCACCAGTTCATCGGCACCCAGTTCCAGCACGCTGAGGGCGGTATCGCAACCTACGCGCTTCAATTCTTCTATGATCCATGGTTCTATTTCGTCTGAGAATTCATCCAGATCTATATCATAGTCCACATCATCTTTCACATCGCGGTACACATCTATGCTGTAGCCGGTAAGCTCCTGCGCCAGCTTGATGTTTACCCCTTTCTTGCCAATGGCCAGCGACACCTGATCGGGGTCGAGATACACATCGGCACTCATATTGTCGTTGTTCAGCTCTATTTTGTTGATGCGGGCTGGTGTGAGCGAGCGTTGCAACAGCAACTGTACGTTGTTGGTAAAGTTGATGATGTCTATGTTCTCGTTGCGCAGCTCGCGCACTATGCCATGTATGCGGCTACCCTTCATACCCACGCAGGCACCTACCGGGTCTATGCGGTCGTCGTAGCTTTCTACAGCTACTTTGGCGCGTTCGCCGGGTTCGCGTACTATTTTGCGTATCACTATGAGGCCATCCATTATTTCGGGTACCTCTATTTCCAGCAGTTTTTCGAGGAAGGATGCGTGTGTGCGGCTGAGTATTATCACCGGCGAGTTGTTGCGCATCTCTACTTTTTTTACTACTGCACGTACTGCTTCGCCTTTCTTAAAGAAGTCGGTAGGTATTTGTTCGCTTTTAGGCATTATCAGCTCGTTGCCTTCATCGTCCAGCAGCAGTATTTCTTTTTTCCATATCTGGTATACCTCTCCGCTTATGATGTCGCCTACGCGGTCGGCATATTTTTTCAGCAGGTTATTCTTTTTCAGATCGTTGATGCGTGCTGCCAGTGTTTGTTTGGCGGCCAATATGGCACGGCGGCCAAAGTTGCGTACGTCTACCTCTTCATACAGTTCTTCGCCAACGCTATAGTCTGGTTCTATTTTTATAGCTTCGGTGTAGGGTACCTGCAGGTTCTCATCTTCCACCATGTCATCCTCTACAATCTCGCGCCTGCGAAAAATTTCAAGGTCACCCGTCTGATCGTTTACAATAACGTCGAAATTTTCGTCGGTCACGTATTTTTTGCGCAGCAGCGTTTTGAACACGTCTTCCAACACCTTCATGAGGGTAGGCCTGTCAATGTTTTCGGCGTCTTTGAACTCCTGAAAGGAGTCGATGAGGTTGATACTTGCCATATGCTTACTTTTTTGTGTATGGCCCATCCCGGGCTGCTCACGTTAATTAAAAAATAATTTGAACGATCGTTTTTTTGATGTTGGACAATGGTATTTCCAAGTTGGTAACAGTGTCTTTCGGTTTTTTGTTTTTCACCTCCAGCACTATATGTTCGTCAGTTACCTCGCGCAGCATGCCTGTGGTTTCTACATCATCGAGCGTAGTTACCGCCAGCTTGCGCCCTATATTTTTGCGGTACTGGCGCATTTGGTTCAGTGGTTCGTCTACACCGGGGCTGGACACCTCTAATGAAAAATCGCCATCCGGGAACATGCCTGTAGCTTCTATGGCTGCATACAGCTTGCGGTTGATGGATGTTGCCTTATCTATCGAAAAGCCACTGTCGGCATCCAGAAACACCTTCAGGTTGTTGGTGGGTTTCACTTTTATGTTCACCACAAAAATGTCGGTACCATCCAGCAACGGCTCAAGTAAGGTGTATACTTTTTCTATGATCTCTGCCATATTACAATAAACAAGGGGACAACCAGTGTCCCCTCTTTTTTCCTATTCCAATGCAAATGTACAATAATTATTCATAATTAGCATGTAGTGGTATTAAATATTTTGTAATGGGGGTTTTGGGGGGAGACACAACTATTCAAATGGAATGCCATTTCAATTAAGCCTTAAAAAAAACGATCTTTCTCCTATCTTCACACCTACCCACTTTCGGGGTACGTTCCTCCATGTTTTCCTCATCTGCTATGGCCACGCCACCTGCGCGGCTCTATGGTTTAGACCACCTGCGTACGCTGGCTATACTGCTGGTGTGGCTATTTCATTATCAGTTGGCATTTTTTGCCCACCCCGCATGGTTGGAGACCTATGCGGCCTTTGGCTGGACGGGGGTAGACCTGTTTTTTGTGCTTAGTGGCTTTTTGATAGCCTCGCAGCTTTTTACTGCCCTACAGCAGCAGGGTAGGGTGCCCTTGCGGCGGTTTTTCCTGCGTAGGGTGTTGCGTATACTGCCGGCCTTTTGGGTAGTGGTAGCCATTTACTATTGTGTACCGGCTTTTCGCGAGCGGGAGCATTTGCCTTCCTTGTGGCGCATGTTGTCTTTTACCCAGAATATTGGGTTGGACCTGCGCCAACATGGCACCTTCTCGCATGCATGGTCTTTGTGTGTAGAGGAGCATTTTTATTTGTTGTTGCCCGTTATACTTATGGTATTGCAGGCTGTGCGTAAGTGGCGGCATGCGGCATGGTTGTTACCGGCCTTGTGGGTGGCTTGTATTGTGGGGCGGCAGTTGTGGTGGTCATTGTTATATAGTCCGTTGGCCCACCTGCCCGAGGCTCCAATATACTGGTACAGGTATATATACTACCCATCGTGGTGCCGGCTGGATGGGTTGCTGGCAGGAGTAGCCATAGCCGCTTTGTATGTTTACAAACCCGCCATGTGGCAGTGTGTAGCCCGGTATGGCAATGTGCTGCTGGTGGCGGCCCTGGCGGTATTGGCAGTTGCCTGCTACATATGCGTAGACCAGTTTGCACACGCAGCATCGGTATATGGGTTTGCGGTGGTGGCTGTTGGGTATGGTTTGCTGGTTATGGCCGCCATCAGCCCGTCTTGCATATTGTACCGCTGGCGTAGCCGTGTTACCACTACTGTTGCTACACTTTCGTACGGCATATACCTGCTGCACAAGGGGGTGGTACACGTTATGCAACAATGGTGTACAGGCCTTGCTGCCGATGGTGTACCTATGTTGTTGCTGTGTATGTTGGTGTCGGTGTTACTGGCATGGGTGTTGTACAGGGTAGTAGAGCGGCCGGTGCAACACCTGTACAGGTATTTTGGCTCCACATTGTAGCAGGGAGGGTAGCCGGGTGTTATCGTTTTTACTTATGGGGTAGTCTTCAAACTTCACGGTGTGGTAATCTTTCTGCGGCGTGGTAACCCCCTACCTTTGCATAGCAACTATAATTCTCTCTAATGGCAGGGGCCATAAGGGTGTGTTGTAGGTGATATTGAGGTGTTTTTATTGTCTATTGGTTAGAGCCGTTTTAAGATTTATTCATTGCTTTTCATATGGTTGTTTTTGGCTGCAACTTCGTTACATTTTTCGCCATAGGAATGACTATGGCTGCAAAATGTGCCTCGTTTCGCTCAAAAACAACTTTCATCATAAACACAAGCAATAAATCTTAAACAGGCTCTTAGTTTTATTGTTGGTAAAATGAGTTATCTGCAAACGAATAGAGACATTATTGGTATGTGTTTGCGGCCTGACGGTAGTAAGCGTTTGTTGCCTAATGAAAACAGATATTTGTAATGGTATTTGTTTGGTTGCACCAACAATGGCGATGCCACACAGTGTATAAACATACCTACAGTAGTTATTTTATAAACTATCAAACAACGCATTCATGAATACAGGCGAACAAAAAGGTCTTTCATTCCGCCGGCACTACACTACCGACGGCATTAGCCCATACGATATGTTTGGTTACGATTACCGAACGTCGGTGATACGCAACCCCAATGGCGAGAAGGTATTTGAAATGACCAATGTGGAGGTTCCCGAACACTGGTCGCAGATAGCTACAGATATTTTGGCGCAAAAGTACTTTCGCAAGGCGGGTGTACCCCAGCCCGATGGTACCACAGGCCGCGAGACATCGGTAAAACAGGTAGCGCACCGTATGGCCCATTGCTGGCGGCAATGGGGCGAGCAGTATGGCTATTTTGCCACCCCTGCCGATGCGCAAATATTCTATGACGAGCTGGTGTACAGCATTCTGAACCAAAGCTGCGCGCCCAACTCGCCACAGTGGTTCAATACGGGCTTGCATAGCAGCTATGGTATAGAGGGCAAGGCGCAGGGCCACTACTTTGTAGACCCGGTGACAGGTGAGTTACAGAAATCGAAGAACGCCTACGAACGCCCGCAACCACATGCATGCTTTATACTGAGTGTGGACGACGATTTGGTAAATACCGGGGGCATCATGGACTTGTGGGTACGCGAGGCGCGTATCTTCAAATATGGCTCGGGTGTGGGTACCAACTACTCTAACATACGTGCCGAGGGCGAAAAGCTGAGTGGTGGCGGTACCAGCAGCGGGCTGATGAGTTTCCTGAAGATTGGCGACCGTGCTGCCGGGGCTATAAAGAGTGGGGGAACTACCCGCAGGGCGGCCAAAATGGTGTGTCTGGATCTGGATCATCCTGAAATAGAACAGTTTATAGACTGGAAGGTAGAGGAAGAGAAAAAAGTGGCAGCATTGATTGCCGCCGGTTACCCTTCGGACTATGAGGGGGAGGCCTACCGTACGGTATCGGGTCAGAACAGCAATAACTCGGTACGTATACCCGATAGCTTTTTTGCCGCGCTGGATAGCAATGCCGACTGGCATATGACTGCCCGCAGCGACCGCAGCAAGGTGATGAAGACTACGCCCGCCCGTGCATTGTGGGAAAAGATTGCCTATGCGGCATGGCGTTGCGCCGACCCCGGTACGCAATACGATACCACCATCAACGACTGGCATACCTGCCCCGAGGGTGGCCCCATAAGGGCTTCGAACCCTTGCAGTGAGTATATGTTTCTGGACAATACGGCCTGCAATCTGGCATCGCTGAACCTGCGCCGCTTCTTTGATGAAGAGACTGGCATTTTTGATACGGAAGGTTTTGAATACATGACCCGCCTGTGGACGGTGGTATTGGAAATATCGGTACTGATGGCACAGTTCCCCTCGCCCGAGGTAGCACAACTCAGTTACGACTATCGCACATTGGGCCTTGGTTTTGCCAATCTTGGCTCTATGCTGATGGTAAGTGGTATACCTTACGATAGCGAGGAAGCCCGTGGTATAGCCGGTGCCATTACTGCCATAATGAATGGCGTAGCCTACCGCACATCGGCCGAGATGGCTAGGAGTTTGGGTGCCTTTCCACGCTACGAGCAAAACCGCGAGCATATGTTGCGGGTAATGCGCAACCACCGGGCGGCGGCCTACGATGCTGCCGAGGCCTATGAAGGGCTGCACATAAAACCAATGGGCATTCATGCCCGCCATTGCCCCACCTATCTGCTTACTGCTGCTACCCGTGCATGGGACGAGGCCGTGCAGATGGGCGAAAAGTATGGATACCGCAATGCACAGGCTACGGTAATAGCCCCTACAGGCACCATAGGCTTGGTGATGGATTGCGACACGACTGGTGTAGAGCCCGATTTTGCGCTGGTAAAGTTCAAAAAACTGAGTGGTGGTGGTTATTTCAAAATCATCAATCAGTCTATACCCGCCGCACTAAAGCGGCTGGGCTACAGTGCCGAAGAAAGTGATGCCATAGTAAAGTACGCCAAAGGTCATGGCACATTTGCCGGTGCGCCCTACATCAATCACCAGACACTAAGCGAAAAAGGCTTTATAGCCAGCGAGCTGAAAAAGCTGGATGCTGCGGTAGAAAGTGCTTTCGAGATTGGGTTTGTATTCAACATATATACCCTTGGCGAGGAGTGCCTGACGCGGCTTGGTTTTACAGCAGAGCAATATTATGCACCCGACTTTAATCTGTTGGAATCGCTCGGCTTTACCGATGATGAGATAGACGCTGCCAACGACTATGTATGTGGCACCATGACGATAGAGGGGGCACCCTACTTGCGGGCAGAACATTTGCCAGTGTTTGACTGTGCCAATAAGTGTGGTAAAAAAGGTGAGCGTTATATACATGCACATGGCCACATAAGAATGATGGGTGCTGTGCAGCCATTTAT
>JAGKWS010000133.1 GCA_021151685.1 Chitinophagaceae bacterium | reverse complement strand
CTATTGCTATCAATAAGAAAAGCCCGCTCGACTTCGTTTTTGCGTTGGATGAGAATCTGAACGGGAAGACAGTTGTAATGGTGGATGATGTAGCCAATTCTGGCAAAACACTTATGTATGCATTGAATGGTATACTGGCATATGACCTGAAAAAGGTGATGGTGGCCGTATTGGTAGACAGAAAGCACAAATCATTCCCCATAGCAGCCGATATTGTGGGCCATACCGTGGCCACTACACTACAAGACCATATAGAGGTAGAGACTACAGGCAAAAAAGTATCGGCGGTATACCTACAGTAGTGGGTGGCCATTTTTTGGCAAGCTTCGTTATTGTTGCTACTTTAGTTGCTTCAAAACTACGCAGGTACATACCTGCTATTTTTTAGAATTTTTTATTGATTTGTCAGATATCATGTCTTATACACTGGTGATACACGGTGGTGCCGGTAATATTACAACGGCTATTATGGATGCGCAAATGGAGTTGGATTATGCAAACGGCCTTCGTGCCGCATTGGATGCAGGTACACAACTGTTGCAACAAGGCGGTAGTGCTGTAGATGCCGTAGTAGCTGCTATAGCCGAAATGGAGAATAATCCTATATTTAATGCAGGGAGGGGCTCGGTTTTTACAAAAAAAGGACTGAACGAAATGGATGCCGCACTGATGGATGGTATAGACCTGAGTGCTGGTGCTGTAGCTGGAGTGCGCAACATCAAGAATCCAATACGATTGGCTCGTGAGGTGATGCTGCATTCTGGTCATGTTTTTCTGAGTAATGAGGGCGCGGCAGAGTTTGCACTGAAACAAGGGATAGAGATGGCACCAGATGAGTATTTCTTCAACAAATCGAGGTATGACCAATGGGTAGAAATACGTGATACCGATTACACCCAACTGGACCATAAGGGCGATAACCTGAAAGGTGCTATACCCAATACCGGCCATAAATTTGGAACGGTTGGTGCTGTAGCCTGCGACCAAAATGGCAACATAGCCGCAGGTACATCAACCGGAGGTATGACCAACAAAAGATTTAACCGTATAGGCGATAGCCCTGTTATAGGTGCCGGCACCTATGCCAATAACAAGACATGTGCAATATCCTGTACGGGGCATGGCGAGCTGTTTATGCGTGCGGTAGCTGCCTACGACGTATCTTGCCTGATGGAATATAAAGGCTTGTCGCTGAAGGATGCCTGTGCAGTGGTGGTGAAGGAGAAACTGGTGAAAATGGGTGGCGAAGGTGGCATGATAGCCGTAAATGCAGCCGGCGAATATGAATTTTGCTTCAACTCGGCAGGCATGTATCGTGGTATGCGCAATAGCGAAGGAAAAGAAATAGTTGGATTTTATGGTATGTAGTGTATCGGTATGGTATTGTTTGGGTTGTATTTGTCCCATGAATAGTGCTGTAACGACAGTGAAATTGAACCAACCAAAATGTCTGAAAATTATATAGTATCGGCCCGTAAGTATCGTCCACAAACGTTTGACACCGTTGTGGGGCAAAGTCATATTACCACAACCCTGAAAAATGCCATAAAAAACAAACATTTGGCGCATGCCTACTTGTTTTGCGGGCCGCGTGGTGTGGGTAAAACGACTTGTGCCCGTATATTGGCACGTACCATCAACTGCGAATCGCCAACGGCCGATATGGAGGCTTGTGGTACTTGTAGCATCTGCACCAGCTTTCGCGACAACACCTCTTTCAATGTATTTGAGCTGGATGCTGCATCAAACAACTCGGTAGATGATATAAGAGAGCTCACCAGTCAGGTGCGTTTTGCGCCGCAGCATGGTCGCTACAAGGTATATATAATAGATGAGGTGCACATGCTGAGTGCCTCGGCCTTCAACGCATTTCTGAAAACGCTGGAGGAACCCCCACCCTATGCCATATTTATACTGGCCACAACCGAAAAACATAAAATTTTACCTACTATTCTCAGCCGATGTCAGATTTTTGACTTCCGTCGTATCACCACAACAGATACCGTAGGGCATTTGCAAAGCATTGCTGCAAAAGAACATATGGTAGCCAATGAGGCTGCGCTACATGTAATAGCCCAAAAAAGTGAAGGATGTATGCGCGATGCACTGTCTATGTTAGACCGTATTGCCAGCTTTACCAATGGCATGCTCACCTATGCCAACACCATGGAGCATCTGAACATGCTGGATGCTGACTTTTACTTCAGGCTTACAGATCTGATGCTTAGTCAGGATGTAGCAGGTACGCTTTTACAGTTGGATAGTGCATTGGAGCGCGGTTTTGAAGGCGACGTAATAATTGGCGGACTGGCAGAACATTTAAGAAACCTGATGTTGTGCAAGGATGCACGCATGGCCAAACTGCTGGATGTGCCAGGCGAACACAAACAACTGTACTACGAAAAGGCTAATCAAACACCGCCGTCTTATATTATTTCTGCCCTTAATGTAGTGGGACAGGCCGAGCTGGAATATAGAAATGCTACTAACAGGCGGCTACATGTGGAAATGTGCCTAATAAGATTGTGTTACCTGCTGCAAGCAGTTAATGGGGCATCTGTGGCTACGGCTGGCGAAAAAAAAAACTCTGATAGTTTAGACGCACTTGTAGGCTCTGTACCCGCACCAGTTTCGGCCATAGTAATGCCGGTGAGGGAACCTGCCGTTGCAATAGCTGCAACGGTACAAACTCATACCCCTGCGGCTGTTGCACTACCACCATCCACACCGGCAGTACCCATGCCTGTACCTGCTGCACCAGTGCACAAGCCGGCAGCAGCACCACTTGGGCACTCTGCTATACCGCCAGCATCAGGTCTTTCTCATATGGCAAAAATGATGCCTTCCGAAGGCCAAGCACCTGCACCTGCATCGCGCAAGGTGAGTATGAACTTGTTGGGAGGGCTGGATGAAGCCATACAAGAGGCAACGGCTGCATTGGCTGCCGGGCCGCGCGTGATAGACCCCGCAAAAGCCATCGAAGCATTTGAAGCATACAAGCATGAATTGCACAAAGCCCAAAAGGGTGTATTAGTGTCGCAATTTGCTATGATGAAGATAGAAGTATTGCCGCCAGATGAGGTACACATAGTGTCGCCACACGAGCTAACAGACCAATATGCCCGTGAGCAGCGCAATACACTCATTGATTTCTTTTGCAAAGCATTGGGCATGACGGTGCGCATCACCAATGAAATACGTGAGGATGAATCGTTTTTGCCAGTAGAAAATAAAGTGCTGAGCCGTAGCGAGATATATGATGTAATGGTGGCAAACAACCCCAACCTGGGTCGTTTGAGAGACGGATTGGGCTTGCAGATAGAGTATTAACTACATTTTTTTGAGCTAACGCAGTGTTTTGCGGCACTTATCCTATTCTTAATTTCCATACCTTTGCGCCACTTTTATAAAAAGACATTTAATACATAAAAAAATGAGCACAGTAAAAGTTGCCATCAATGGTTTTGGCCGTATAGGTCGCCTTGCTTTCCGTCAGATATATAACATGGAAGGCATAGAAGTAGTTGCTATCAATGATCTTACCAAGCCCAATGTACTGGCGCATTTGTTAAAGTACGATACCGCTCAGGGTCGTTTCGACAAAGCTGTTACTTACAGCGATAGCTCTATAACCGTTGAAGGTAAAGAGATCATGATATATGCGCAGAAAGACCCTGCACAAATACCATGGGGTGCCCACGAAGTAGATGTAGTACTGGAATGTACCGGTTTCTTTACAGATAAGGCAAAGGCTGAAGCGCACATTGCAGCTGGTGCAAAGCGCGTTGTAATATCGGCACCTGCTACCGGCGAAATGAAGACTGTAGTATTCAATGTAAACCACGACATACTGGATGGTACAGAAACAGTTATCAGCTGTGCTTCCTGCACTACCAACTGTCTGGCACCAATGGCCAAAGTGCTGAACGATAACTATGGTATTGTTACTGGCCTTATGACCACAGTACACGCCTACACCAACGACCAGAATACACTGGATGCACCGCATGCCAAGGGCGACCTTCGCCGTGCACGTGCTGCCGCTGCCAACATAGTACCCAACTCTACCGGTGCTGCAAAGGCAATAGGTTTGGTATTGCCAGAACTGAAAGGTAAGCTGGACGGTTCTGCACAGCGCGTACCAACTATTACGGGTTCGCTGACAGAACTGGTGGTTGTTCTTGGTAAAAAGACTTCAGTGGAAGAAATAAATACAGCTATGAAAGCGGCTGCCAACGAAAGCTTTGGCTATAACGAAGACGAAATAGTAAGCAGCGACATCATAGGTACTTCTTTTGGTTCTTTGTTTGATGCTACCCAAACCAAAGTGATTACAACAGGTGATACTCAGTTGGTAAAAACCATCAGCTGGTACGATAACGAAATGAGCTATGTAAGCCAGCTCGTTCGCACGGTAAAATATTTTGCTGGTCTTATCAGCAAATAATAACGTTAGGTTATCATTTATAAAATGGCCCGCATCTCAATAGAAGCGGGCCATTTTACTATGTATGCGGTTATCAATAATTGTATTTATCCTTCCAGCAGTGCTTCAGGTAGTCTCGCAAACGGGCTTCCGATGCATTGTTGCCGGGCTCGTATAGTTTGGTGCCGGCTATAGCATCTGGCAAGAACTCCTGATTGACAAAATTGCCTGCAAAATCGTGGGCATATTGGTAATTTTTGCCATAGTCCAGTTTCTTCATCAGTGCGGTAGGTGCGTTGCGTATGTGCAATGGCACAGGCAGGTCGCCGGTTTTTGTAACAATTGCCTGCGCGTGGTTTATGGCCATGTACGATGCATTGCTCTTGGCCGATGATGCCAGATAGGTGGCTGCCTGAGACAAAATAATTCTACATTCAGGATACCCTATCATCTCTACTGCCTGAAAGCAGGTAGTGGCCAGCAGCAAGGCATTGGGGTTGGCATTGCCTATATCTTCACTGGCCAGTATCACCATTCTGCGGGCTATAAACTTGGGGTCTTCCCCACCTTCTATCATGCGGGCCAGCCAGTACACGGCGGCATTGGGGTCGCTACCGCGTATAGATTTGATGAATGCTGAAATGATGTCGTAGTGTTGCTCGCCCGCTTTGTCGTACAAGGCCATTTTGCGCTGCACTATATCTTGAACCACTACATTGGTAAGGGCGGTGCCCGGTTCGGTGGCATCGGCAACTATTTCTGTCAGGTTCAGCAGCTTGCGGGCATCACCACCACTCAGTTGCAGTAATGCTTCCCATTCTTCAATATTCAGTTTTTTTGATGCCAGCCATGCATCTTTTTGCATAGCCTGCCACACCAGTGCTTTCAGGTGCTCTTCGGTAAGCGGTTGTAACACATATACCTGACAGCGGCTCAGTAATGCGCCTATCACCTCGAAAGATGGATTTTCGGTGGTAGCCCCTACCAGTGTAATGATGCCTTTTTCTACCGCCCCCAGCAGGCTATCTTGCTGGGCTTTATTGAAACGGTGTATCTCATCTATAAACAATAGGGCATGCCCGGCTTTGCGCGCTTGCTCTATTACGGCCCTTACTTCCTTTACACCACTATCTATGGCACTGAGGGTAAAGAATAGCATGTCCAGCGATTGGGCAATTATCTGGGCAAGTGTGGTTTTACCTACGCCGGGTGGCCCCCAAAAAATAATGGATCGGGCACTTTTGTTGCGTATCATTTGCTCCAGCACTTTGCCTGGTGCTACCAAATGTTCTTGTCCTATATAGTGGGCCAGCGATTGTGGACGCACCCGCTCGGCCAGTGGTATTTTGTTGTCTGCCATAGTAATATTGTGATTGTGTTACCGCTTAAATTCCTAAATTGCCCCTATGTTTCAGAAGATGCTATCGACCGGTATTGCCTTCCTTTTTCCTGTATTGCTATGGGCCCAAACCGATGCCAAAACTACCGAAAATGTAACGCTTCCGGATATAGATTATAAGCAAGTAGGTGCGCCCATGCCCCCGTTCCTGTTCATGTCTTACAACGATACCACACCGGCGGCAAGAAAACCTGAAATATTAGCCAAAAAGTACACGCCACAACAACTGGCAGAACGCACTGCCGATGATTATACGTTTATGAATGCGGCCGATTTTGACAATTCCGGAAATCTATTCGTTATGATGTTTAACCCTACATGCAGCCATTGCGAGGATGTGACATTTATGCTGGAAAAAAATGCTGCATTGTTCAAAAAAACCAAAGTGGTACTGCTGGCCAACAAGATGATGACCATGTACATACCCTATTTTGCCGAGCGACACCAGATTGCTTATCATCCGTTTATGTACATTGGTTATGATAGCTCTCGTTTTATAGATAATGCCTACCTGTATCAGGCATTGCCACAAATAAATATATATGGCCCCGACCGTAAACTGATAAAAACCTATGCCGGCGAGGTACCTATGGACACCCTGAAGCAATATATAGACACAATAGAAGGAAAACGGAAAAAAGCAAAACATAGCAAGTAGTTATGACCATGTATCTGCGCTTTTTTTGTACGGTAGTTATTGTATTGGTTTTTGTGTTTAGTGGCAGGGCACAAGATGCAGTGCCCGATACCGACTATACACAAATTGGTTCGCCAATGCCGCCGCTTACTTTTATGGAATGGGTAGACACAGCTACAACCATCCCAACAGCCCGAGCGGGCAAACGAAAAACAAAAAACACGGCACAACTGCCGGGTGGGGGTTACTATCGGCTAACGAATGCTGCGAGTTATAATGCATCAGGCAACATAGCGGTAATGATATTCAGCCCCGAGTGTACGCACTGCAACAAAACAGTGGCCATGCTTGAAGATAGTATACACCTTTTGTTGCAAACAAAGGTGATACTGCTGACCACAGCCAAAATGCAGGCACTTATTCCTTATTTTGCCGGTAGCCACACCCGTGCCAAACCACCCTATGTGCACATTGGGTACGATAGTTCTTTGTTTGTACCCAATACGTTTCTGTACCAGCCACTGCCACAGGTAAATGTGTATAACAGAGACAGGAAGCTGATAAAGTCTTTTGTGAGTGATGTGGTTGCCGACTCGCTGCGTGCGTGGGTCAATTAACGCTACCGTGTGCGGTCTTTTACATAATCGCGAATTTTGTGTACATAATCCAGATAGCCATTCTTCATCCTTACCCAAAATGTACCATATATCAGTGCGTCTAAGCCAAGAAATGTATAGGTAATTTTGGGGTCGCCACCGCTGGATATAGACAAGATAATGGCTGCAATAAGCAGGAATATACAAAATATGACTATCAGCATGGGCCCGCCGGCATCTATCTGCCTGATGCTGGATTTTATGGTGACTTTTGTTTTGCCGTTTTCATTGGCAAAATCTATCCACGTTATAGGCAGCGTTTTTATTTCTGTTACCTGCTCGGCATGTGGCACAATGCACAGGCGATCTTCCTGATCGTAGATTTCGAAGTCTAAATTGTGAATGGTTACGTGTCTGCCAATCAGTCGTTTCATAAACTCTTCTTTGGAGACCTGGAGGGGGAAATTGTAAGTACGGACGAAGAACATACAGATTGTATTGGATGGTGAAATGTTACATTGAATTTACAATTGTTTACGGTAGCTACAAAGTAAATATCAATAAAAAAATTGGATGTTTTATTTGTTTAGGTATATAATTTTTAACTAAAAGTAAAAATAGAGGGTATTTAGTTTTGTTTTGTGCTTCTTATCTGTACATTTATTAACTGTTTGGCTAAAAGAAAGAATTGCGACAGAATATATATAACTACTAACTGCTGTTTTGTATCGTTTGGCACAAAATTTGTCATGTAGAAGTCAGTTGCTTAAAAACTTTACAGTTTCATTACATTATTAATACCAACATCATTTTTTACCTAAACGCTATTTATTAATCAAAATCAACAAAATGAAAAAAACAACTTTACTACTTACTGCCGCTGCTGGTCTTGCTTATGTTGTTATGTCGAGTAACTCTGGCGGGCCTGCGGCTGCTGGTGCTAACTATACCGGAGCAAAAGGGAGCGTTGGTTCATGCTCGGGATGTCATACAGGAAGTACAGCCCCTACTATGAGCATCAGGGTAGACTCTGTAGGTGGTGTACAGGTAACAAAATATGTAGCTGGTATGACCTATACTGTTACAGTAACTGGTACTCACACTATTAATACAAAATTTGGTTTTCAGTACGCTGCTGTAACAGGTGTTGGTGCAGCGCAAGTACAAGCCGGTACATTTGGTACATCATTGCCGGCACAAACTGCTAAACGCACAGTAAGTAGTATCAGTATTATTGAGCAAACATCTGCTATAACAGGTACAACATCAGGCGGAAGTACCACATTTTCAAAATCTTTTACTTGGACAGCCCCTGCTGCTGGTGCTGGCGATGTTAAGATGTATTTGACGGTGAATGCTGTAAATGGTAATGGTAATGATGATGGTAGCGACCACTCGGCTAATACAATCGTTACATTGCCAATGCGACCTGCCACAACTGCTGTTGCCGAAATAGCAAACAAAATAGGTTTGAATGCCTACCCCAACCCAACCTCAACTATACTGAACATAGAAACAGCGGGTAATGGCAACTATACTGCCCATGTAATAGATATGGCTGGCCGTATTGTAAACATCACCAACCTTACTGCTACCAATGGTGCCGCAAGCATCAATACAGCCTCTTGGACACCTGGCACATACCGTGTGGTGGTATCTGGCAATGGTACGTCAGAAACTGCAACTGTGGTGAAACAATAATCACAACAATACAGGTTAATAACAAAACAGCGGGAGTCTTTATGAGGCTCCCGCTGTTTTGTTATGTTGTGCTGTTGTGCTTATACCATCTTCACTTCTAAAAAAGAGTGAGGAAAAATATCTTCCCACGCACATGGCCACCCACCATTTGAAAACACAGAACACAAAGATTTACGGCTGATTTCCAGGCCACAAAAGCTGTATTTTGTGAAAACTAATACCATGTTTGAGTCTACTCAAACATGGTAAAAATAAATTACTACTGCTTTGAAGGCAGAAAGGCTCAAAATATTTGCGTTAGTATTATATTCTATGATATTAGTGAATGCCACGTGCGTCCAAAGCCCGTCTGTAGGCGTTGGCATTTCTTATCTGCTCTTCGAACGTGACGGCAAAAGCAGTACGCCCACTGAAATCGTCTTTGGCACAAAAGAATAAATAATTGGAATGGGGTGCATCTAAAACTGCGTTGATGGTAGCGGCCGATGGGGTGCAGATGGGGCCAGGAGGCAAGCCCTCGTACATGTATGTATTGTACGGAGAGTCGTAGAGGAGCATGGAGCTGGTGACACGACGTATGGCAAAGTCGCCGATTGCGAACTTCACCGTAGGGTCGGCCTGTAGCTTCATTCCTTTTCTCACCCGGTTGAGGTATACACTGGCAATATTTGCTTTGTCGGCACTTACATTGGTTTCTTCGTCTACAATGCTGGCAACAATGATGGCCTCCATAGGAGTAATACCCTGATTTTTGGCTTTTTCTTTACGTGCAGGAGTCCAGAACTTGACATGATTTTTCTGAATCTTACGAAGTACCTGCGCAGCCGGGGCATTCCAATAAAACTCATAGGTATCGGGCATAAACACGGCCATAGCCGTACCGGGGGTGGCACCAAGTTCATCTAAAAATGTGCTATCGGACAGCAGTTGGCTGATGTTGGCAGAATCGGTTTCGAGATTGGCAGATAGCAGCCGGACAAAGTCGTTACGGGTACGTAACTTGTTCATGACAAGCTTAACGGGTTCTTGCCGACCAGACCGCAGCATGCGAACAATATCGTAATTGCTCATGCCTTTTTTGACACGATACCTTCCGGGGTGCAGATGGTCTTTGAGCTTGAGTGTACCGGCAACAAATTTGAAGCCATTCAAATCTTTTATAACGCCTGATTTTGTAAGCTCTTCTATAAGCGACTCGTAATTGCTGCCGGTTCTTACGTATACAAATTCGTTGTTGGCACCGGGGCGTGCATTTGGGCCAAAAACTTCGAAATACACAAAGGCACCCAGCGCAATAAACAACGCTATGAGCATCACAATTACACCCGAAAGTTTTGACTTTTTCTTTGCCATAAAAAATAGATGTAGCAAAGGTATGAT
>JAGKWS010000132.1 GCA_021151685.1 Chitinophagaceae bacterium | reverse complement strand
CCCAGCACCGGCTGCCGCACCTGCCGATAGTACCAAGACCAACTAAGCACAACAGCATATACCCACCTTACCAACAAACAGCATCTGTTATGAGTGACGCAGCGAAACAACCGGGCTCCTTCCGAGACAAGGTGGCCACGGTAGATAAGAAGGGAAAGAGAATATGGATTTTTCCGCAGAAGCCCGAGGGCAGGTTATACAACTACAGAAAGTTGGCAACCGTCTTGTACCTCATCGTTTTCTTCGGTCTGCCATTTGTGAAGGTAAACGGGCATCCGCTGTTTTTGCTGGATGTGCTGCAACGGAAGTTCATATTGTTCGGGCAGATTTTCTGGCCGCAAGACTTCTTCATATTTGCCATAGGCATGATTGTGTTTATTGTGTTTGTGGCACTGTTTACTACGGTTTTTGGCCGCGTTTTCTGTGGCTGGGCTTGCCCCCAAACCATATTCATGGAAATGCTTTTCCGTAAAATTGAATATTGGATAGATGGCAATGCCGCACAACAGAAAATGCTGGCCAATAGCCCGTGGAATACCGACAAGGTGGTAAAGCGGGTAGCCAAGTGGATAGCCTTCTGGACACTGAGCTTCATTATTGCCAATACCTTTCTTGCGTACATAATAGGTGTAGACGAACTGGGCAAGCTGATACGCGAACCTCTGAGCCAGAATATAGGTACGTTTACTGCACTGGTGCTGTTTACCACAGTATTCTTCTTTGTGTACCTGTGGATGCGCGAACAGATATGCACCATTGTATGCCCCTATGGCCGTATGCAGGGTGTGTTGCTGGACCGCGACTCTGTGATAGTAGCTTACGACTACAGCCGTGGCGAACCCCGTGGCAAGTTTCATAAAAACGAGCAACGCGAGCTGGGCGACTGTATAGACTGCCAGCAATGTGTGCGGGTATGCCCTACGGGTATAGACATACGCAACGGCACCCAACTGGAGTGTGTGAACTGTACCGCTTGTATAGATGCCTGCAACAAAATGATGGAAGCAGTAAACCTGCCTACAGGATTAATAAGGTTTGCATCAGAAGCCAACATTGCCGAAAAACGCCCGTGGCGTTTCACCGGCCGCATGAAGGCATATACAGTAGTAATGGCACTGTTGCTGGGTGTACTGGTATGGTTGCTCGGTTCTCGTACCGATGTGGGCGTAACCATACTGCGCACACCGGGCCAGCTCTATCAGGAACAGGCCAATAACCAACTGAGCAACCTTTACAACTACAAAGTACTGAACAAAACATTCCTCGACAAGGTAGTAGAGTTCCGCCCCGAGAATTTCAAAGGCAGCATCACACTGGTGGGCGAAAAGACGCTGAAGGTGCCTAAAGACGGCATAGTAGCAGGTACCATGTTTGTGTATGTAAACAACGAAGACGTAACAGGACGCAAAACAAAACTGAAGATAGGCGTGTACGAAAAAGGAAAGTGTATAGCCGTCATCAATACCTCTTTCCTTGGCCCTTTTAATGGTAACTAAACAATTTGGCAATGACAATGAATATAGGATGGGGATGGAAAGCGGCCATACTGTACGGCACATTTGCAGTGGGTATGGTAGCATTGGTGGTAGCCAGTAGCCGCCAGAAATACGATCTGGTAGCCCCCGACTACTACAAGCAGGAACTGGACTACCAGAACGTGCTGGACGCAGGCAAGAATGCAGCCGCCCTGTCGGCCGCAATAGATGTGCATGCCAATGCCACCAATGTAATAGTAGCACTGCCCGGCGAGTTGCGCCAACAAACAATAACCGGCACCGTGCATTTCTACTCGCCGGTAGACAAAGCGTGGGATAAAACAGTGCCACTGGCCCCGGCCGAGGGCACTACTATAATACCCCGTGCCGAGCTGCACAATACCCACTACACCGTAAAGGTGAGTTTTGAAGCAGGTGGCAAAAAATACTATCAGGAGTCTGAACTGCAACTACGCTAAGCTATGAGCACCGCTACCATAACCATGGCCCTGCTGATGGGCTTTACAGGTAGCCTGCACTGCGCCGGCATGTGCGGGCCTATAGTGTTTATTATGCCGTTTCAGGCATTTGCAGGGCTGCGCAAAGCACTGGCACTGGGGCTGTACCATCTTGGGCGCATTTCGGTATATGCCTTGTTGGCTACGGTTCTTTATTCGTTTCGCAGCTTGTTTCAGCCGGCAGTGCAGCAATATATATCTATGGCCATGGGCATCATTATGCTACTGGCAGGTGCGTGGTCGTTCCTTTCGCATAGCGTATTTCGCTGGTCATTGCCCTGGGAAGAGCCTGTGAAGCGCAGGTTGGGTAGTCTGTTGGGCAATCCCGGCCTTGGGGGCATCTTTGCCGCAGGCGCGCTCAATGGTCTGCTGCCCTGTGGCCTTGTGTACATAGCCCTATCGGCTTCTGTTATGTTGCCCTCTGTGGCACAGGCAGCGGGTATGATGTATCTCTTTGGGCTGGGTACTGCCCCTATGCTTATAGGTCTTTCCTTATTGCGCCAGCGTATGCAGTTCTTGCGGGTAGCCAATGTACGCCGCATGGCACCGGTAGTAGTGGTATTCTTTGGTGCCTTGTTCTTGTTGCGTGGTCTCAATCTGGGCATTCCGTACCTAAGCCCCAAAGTAAGTGTAACAGCTCATAGCGTAAAAGCGTCTTGCTGCCACAAGAAATGACCAAAAGCAGGTCAAAAGCTGACAAAAGTCAGGTAGACAGCTGCTCTACGGCTATAATTTTAGCCAGGGTATGAGTTCGGACACAAAAAATGACAATACAAATTTGAAAGTAGAAAAGGGCACCTTATTTTTAGGTATGCCTTTCACCACACTTAATAATGACACCTTTCACGCGCTGTTCAATTATGCCAGTATAGGCATACTGATTACGAATTCGAATGGCGAGATACAGATGGCCAACAGGTATATAGACCAGCAATTTGGCTACTCTACCAACGAGCTGATAGGCAAACCTGTAGAGATACTCATACCATCGCGCTTTTCGCACAGGCACGTACACCACCGCGAGCGGTACAGTAAAGACCCGCACAGCCGTCCCATGGGGCTGGGCATGGAGTTGGCAGGTATGCGCAGCGATGGCACCGAGTTTCCGGTAGAGGTAAGTCTGGGCCATTACAGCATCAATGGCGAAAATTATGCATTGGCATTCATCAACGACATTACCCAACGCAAAGAGACCGAACAAGCCATTATTCAACTGAATGCACACCTTGAGGCAAGGGTAAAGGAACGCTCGCAATCGCTGGCCCTTACCGTAGAACAACTGGGGCAGCAAATAAAAGAAACCGAACGCAAAGACGCTGAACTGCAAAGGGTAAATACCTTTCTGAACAACATTTGGAACCATGCAGGGGCCATCATATTTGTGTGCGATGCCGATGGTGTGCTGCAATTCTTTAACCCCGCTGCCGAAAAGGCACTGGGGTATGCCGCCAACGAGGTAGTAGGCGTTGCCAATGTGGCTTCATTTCATGAGCGCGAAGAATTGGTGCGCAAGGCTTGCGAGCTTACCGACAAAACCGGCCAGCCGGTAGCACCGGGGTTCGACGTATTCCGCGTTACGGCAGGCCTGCCGGGCAACACCAATAGGGAATGGACGTACTGCCGTAAGGATGGCGAAGCATTTTATGTATCGCTGAATGTAACCCCACTCCTATCTACCGATGGGGCGGTATCGAGCTATTTGGGTGTAGCAATAGATATATCTGAAAAAAAACGTGCCGAGGCAGAATTGCTTGCTGCACTGGAAAAAGAAAAGGAACTGAATGAACTGAAATCGCGGTTTGTGTCTATGGCCTCGCACGAGTTTCGTACACCACTTAGTGCAGTATTGTCATCGGCCTACCTGCTCTCCCGCTATCAGAAAGCCGAAGAGCAGCCACAGCGCGAAAAACACATACAACGCATAGTATCATCGGTAACGGCACTTACCGAAATATTGAATGACTTCCTATCGGTAGGCAAGATAGAAGAAGGGCAGGTGCAGGCACGCTGCACTGAATATGACCTTTGCAAGCAGATTTCTGAGATACTGAATGATGTGCAACACCTGCTGCGCAAGGGGCAAATTATCAACTACCAACATCCCGGCGATAACAATATGGTGTATCTGGATGCATCTATGATGCGCCACATCATCATCAATTTGCTGTCTAATGCCATCAAGTTTTCGGGCGAGGACACCGAGATTCTCATTACTTCCGATATTGGCGAACACACCATTACCCTTACCGTAAAAGATAGTGGCATAGGTATACCGCCAGAAGATGTGCAAAGCCTTTTCCGCCGTTTTTTCCGTTCCTCGAACGTTACCAATATACAGGGTACAGGCCTTGGGCTACACATTGTAGCCAAGTATACCGAAATGCTGAACGGGCGTATAGAATGCCGCAGCACGCTGGGCGAGGGTACTACATTCGAGCTGAATTTCAATAAGATTATCAACAATACTGATGTAATATGAAAACTATACTGGTCATAGAAGACAACGAAGACATAAGAGAGAATGTGGTGGAAATGCTCACGCTTTCCGACTACAATCTGTTGGCGGCAGCCAATGGTCGTATTGGCATAGAGATGGCACAACAGCATAAACCAGACCTGATACTGTGCGACATAATGATGCCGGGCATAGATGGCTATGGTGTGCTACACGTGCTACGCAAAGACCCTGTGACACAAAACATTCCTTTCATATTTCTTACCTCCAAAAGCGAACGCAGCGACTTTCGTGCGGCTATGGAGCTGGGTGCCGATGACTACATCACCAAACCCTTTGCCGGCAACGAACTCATAAAAGCTATAGAAAGCCGTTTTGCCAAATTGGAAGTACTTAAAAAAGCGCTGTCGCCAGACCTTACCGGCCTGAACGAACTGCGCCGCACGCTGGGCGACAACCGCACGCTGGAGCAAATAGCCGCCGACAGCAATGTAAATACCTACAAAAAGAAACAACTGATATACCGCGAGGGGCAGAACCCCCACTACCTTTTCTACATCGTATCGGGCAAGGTGAAAACATACAAGACCCATGAAGATGGTAAAGACCTTGTAATGGATCTCTATACTACGGGCGATTTTCTGGGCTACATCACCCTGCTGGAGGGTACTGCCTATCAGGAAAATGCCGAGGCACTGGAAGAAACAGAACTGGCACTGATACCGCGCAAGGAGTTTGAAGATTTGGTAAACAACAACCCGGCTGTAGCCCGCAAGTTTATAGCACTGCTGGCGCATAATGTGGTAGAGAAAGAGAATAACCTGCTGGGCATAGCCTACAACACACTGCGCAAGAAGGTGGCAGGCGCGCTCATTAGTCTGGAAAAGAAATACCATACCGACAAAAAGGTACCATTCCAGATAGACATCAGCCGCGATGAACTGGCTACTATTGCCGGTACGGCATCAGAATCGTTGATACGTACCCTCAGCGATTTTAAGGCCGAACAACTAATAGACATACGCAGTGGCAAGGTGGTGATTACCAACCCGTCTAAGTTGGCCAATCTGATACGTTAAATCGTAAATAAACATCACTGGTTAATAAGATGCACTACCCTACATATTGTGGGGTAGTGTAATTTTGCGCCCTCATTACAACACATATGGAAGCAGGGCATGGCAGCTCGCACGAGTTTCACCGGAAGATACAGATGGCCGGTGTTTTGGTAGCTATAGGCATCGTTTTTGGCGATATTGGCACCTCTCCCCTTTACACCCTCAATGCCATCTTTCATGCGGGCGAGGTAGTGTCGCCGGTGAAGGCATTGGGTGTGCTCAGTTGCGTTATCTGGACGCTGACGCTGCAAACTACCCTCAAGTACGTACTCATCACCCTACAGGCCGATAACAAGGGCGAGGGGGGTATCTTCTCTTTGTATGCCCTCATACGCCGCTATTTTGGCAAATGGTTGATAGTGCTGGCGGTCATAGGCGGCTCGTTTATGGTGGCCGATGGCATCATAACCCCGCCCATGTCGGTGGCATCGGCCATAGAAGGGTTGCAGAAATTTTACCCCGGGCTCAATACCGTACCCATTGTTATTGCCATCATCATTATGCTATTTGTCATTCAGCAATTTGGCACGCACCAGATAGGCAAGTTCTTTGGCCCGGTAATGGTCTTGTGGTTCAGCTTCATAGGCGTTATGGGGGCTATGGCACTCAGTCACGACTTCTCGGTATTGCGCGCCATCAACCCCATGTATGCCTACAACCTGTTGGTACACTATCCGCAAGGTTTCTGGCTGTTGGGGGGCATTTTCCTGTGTACTACCGGTGCCGAGGCCCTTTATAGCGACATGGGCCACTGTGGCCGTAACAACATACGGGTGGGGTGGTTCTACATCAAGATAATGCTGATACTGTCTTATGCAGGCCAAACAGCATGGCTATTACAAGCAGGCAAGGCCAACAACCTCAGTCCTTTCTTCAACATCATACCCGAGGCCATCTATGTGCCATCGGTAATACTGGCATCGCTGGCTACGGTTATAGCCAGTCAGGCTCTCATCAGTGGTTGTTTCACATTGGGTAGCGAGGCCATACGCCTTGGTTTGTGGCCCCGACACAAGGTGGTATTCCCCAGCAACATCAAGGGGCAGTTATATGTGCCTTTCTTCAACTGGATGCTGATGGCGGCCTGTATTGGTGCCGTGCTCTACTTCCGCGAGTCGCGCAATATGGAGGTGGCCTTTGGCTTGTCGGTAACCATAACTATGCTGGTAACTACCTTCCTCATTACCGGCTACATGGTGGTGCGCCGCCGCCCCATGCCGCTCATTATTCTTACCGCTGCACTGTTCCTTACAGTAGAGATTTCGTTCCTGATAGCCAACATACAAAAACTGGCCGAAGGTGGCTGGATAATGTTGGTGGCCGGTGGCATACTGATAACCACCATGCTCATCTGGTACCGGGGCAAGGAAACCCAACAAAAGCTCATTCGTTTTGCCCATTTGCCCGAAGGGTCTCTGGACAAATTAGTGTCCCTGAGTCACGACAATGCCGTACCCATGTATGCAACCAGCCTTATTTACCTTACCTCGTCGGCCCGGCCCGATATGGTAGAGCAAAAAGTGCTGAACTCTATCATGAATATACCGGTAAAACGGGCCGACCTGTATTGGTTCCTGCACGTACACATTACCGACGAGCCCTATACCATGACCTATGAGGTAACTACCTTATCGGCCAATGATGTGTACCATGTAACCATGCATCTGGGCTTCAGGGTAGAGCCACGGGTAGACCTCTTCTTCCGCAAGATAGCCGAGGAGCTGGTGGCCGGTGGCGAAGTAGCTGTAGAAAAGGTGCCGGGTATGCAATATTCATCTACCGGCATAGGCAATTACAAGTTTGTCATCACCAACTCGTTCCTGTCTTACGACAACGACCTGCCCTTGTTGAAGAACGTCTACACCCGCCTGTACTACCTGCTGAAATCGATAGGTATACGCGAAGATGAAGCCTATGGGCTGGATAGCAGCAATGTACTTTTCGAGAAATATCCGTTGGTGTTCAACCCTGCCGATCAGGTAACGCTGCGCCGCATACACCATGGCCACAACAGCGACACTTGTCACTAAACGAATACGCACCAAATCGTACTTTTGCACCATGAATCTTACAGCACCGGCACAAATAGCCAACTACATAGCAGGCACCCTGCAGGCACCATTGAGCAACAAATATATGCCCAATGTGAACCCCGCCACAGGAGAAACCTACAGCCAGACACCCGATAGCGATGCTACCGACGTAGAAGCCGCTGTAGCTGCGGCACGCGCTGCCCTACCGGCATGGAGTACCACCCCGGCCGAGGAACGCTTTAAGATTCTGAACCGTATAGCCACCCTCATAGACGAGCATCTGGACGAGCTGGCACTGGCCGAAACCAACGACAACGGCAAGCCGCTAACGCTGAGCAAGCGGGTAGATATACCGCGTGCCTCCAGCAATTTCAGGTTCTTTGCTACCGGCATCATGCACTTTAGCACCGAGAGCCACAGCATGGAAGACAAGGCCATCAACTACACCCTGCGCCAGCCGGTGGGTATAGTGGGTTGCATATCGCCATGGAACCTGCCGCTCTACCTCTTTACATGGAAGATAGCCCCGGCCATAGCTGCGGGCAACTGTGTGATAGCCAAACCCAGCGAGGTAACCCCCATGACGGCCTACCTGCTGAGTAAGATATGCATAGAAGCAGGCCTGCCTGCCGGTGTGCTGAATATACTGCACGGTACAGGGCCGGGCTGTGGGTCGGCCATTGTGGCCCACCCGGCCATAAAGGCCATATCGTTTACGGGCAGCACCCGTGCCGGCCGCGATATAGCTGCGGTAGCCGCACCCATGTTCAAAAAACTATCGCTGGAGCTGGGGGGCAAAAACCCCAACATCATATTTGCCGATTGCGATTGGGAAAAAATGATGCGCACCACGCTGCAATCGTCCTTCAGCAATCAGGGGCAGATATGCCTGTGCGGTAGCCGCATACTGGTGCAGGACAGCATTTACGAACGCTTTCGCGATGAGTTTGTAGCCCGTGCCCGCAAACTGAACGTGGGCGACCCGCTTGACGAAAACAGCCGCCAGGGTGCGGTAGTGAGCCAAATGCACTACGACAAAGTACTGAGCTGCATAGACCTCGCACGGCAGGAGGGTGGCACCATATTACTGGGTGGCCAGCCTGCCACGCTACAGGGCCGCTGTGCCAATGGTCTGTTTATACAACCCACCATTATAGAAGGGCTGGGCCCCAACTGCCGCACCAATATGGAAGAGATATTTGGCCCGGTGGTCACCCTGCAACCCTTTAGTACCGAGGAAGAAGCCCTGCAACTGGCCAACACCAGCGACTACGGCCTCAGTGCCACCATCTGGACACAAGACATAAGCCGCGCCAACCGCATAGCCGCACAGGTGCAAAGTGGTATAATATGGGTAAACTGCTGGCTGCTGCGCGACCTGCGCACCCCCTTCGGCGGTGTAAAAAACAGTGGCGTAGGCCGCGAAGGCGGCTGGGATGCCCTGCGCTTCTTTACCGAGCCTAAGAATGTGTGTGTGGAGTTGTAAAGGGGGATGAATATGGTACCTAATGGTACATCCCTTGGCCACAGCCAACACCAAACAGAAACAGACTACGGACGGCGGGACGGCAAACAGCTACACACCTCCTACACCTCCGTCAGGAGGTAAGTCACTGTAGTGCAAAATGCAATGGTAAGAAACACCTACACCTCATGCACACCTCCGTTAGGAGGTAAAGCTCTGTAGCAGCCCGATGCACAACTTGTGTCATTGCTCCGTAGGAGCAAAACATATTTCGTGCGCTACTTTGCTGTACGCAAAACAATTGGCAACCGCCTTCGGCAAACGGTTTATACTGTTCTTTTTTGAAACCGTAGGGGCGACCCTTGTGGTCGCCCTATACCATGTGTTTGATGAAATTTGGGATTGTGTTGTGTGTTATCGTAATGGTTTCGCTTGGTTACAAAAAACGGTCAATTTGTTTCAGACGCTGGGGGGCTAACTGCGAAGATTTGAAATACATCCTATTCATATGTCCGCATCATCGATTCAAATTTTCCAATCATCGGAATTAAAGTGGCTGCCGCTGCCGGCTAAACCTTGTGGAAGTCCTTCAACACCTGTTACCCCTAAATAAAAAGTGGCTCGCGACAACCCGACGTACATATACCTTATCAGAAGGTCATCGTCAATGTTCTGATTCTGGAACTCATCAATATTGTGAAAGAAGGCTGCCTCGAATTCCAGCCCTTTGATGTATTCGATTGGAAACACCCGCACCGAATTCTTGTCTCCTAAAACCTGGCCGTCTCTGCAATAGACCACATTCAAGCCGTCATCCAGTATAGCATTATGATTGTTTAGTTTTTTGGTAAAGGTCTCGTGATTATTGAACAGGAAAATTGCAATTGAAGGAATCATCCTACCGTGAGCGATGTAGATTTCCCTAATTCTGCTGGCTATCCAATCAATTTTCTCATCTTCATCTTCGGAAAAGAAGGCCAATGGCTTTGGTTCTTTCTGGTCTCTGCTGTTGATCAGACTGACTTTAAAAATCGGTGATGCCTTATGGTTTATTAGCAAAAAAATATATTTATTCCCATCAGCCGGGTATAAGTCACCAAAATAAAATTTGTTTTCAAAAAATAATCTTTCGATATTTGAATATGTAGATACGTGTTCCTGATAACTTTCTAATTAGTAC
>JAGKWS010000131.1 GCA_021151685.1 Chitinophagaceae bacterium | reverse complement strand
CTATATGTGCCGCTTCGAGGGTGTAGATGGTGTGGTAGAAACACTGAAAGTAGTATTGACTAAATAGTCGATTCTTCTGAATATGTGGAACGAGCTCCCAAAAAGGGAGCTCGTTTTTTTGTGTATTATCTTTGGTGGCAATGAAAAAACAGCTATTCTTCAACTGGAGCAGTGGAAAAGATTCGGCACTTGCATTGCATCATTTGCTACTTGACCGCCAATATAATGTAGGGCAACTGCTTGTATCTATGAACGCCCACTATAACCGAGTGACAATGCATGGCATACGGCGCACTTTACTGACACAACAGCTCCAAGCCATAGCAATCCCATATACCACAGTAGAACTACCCCAACACCCAACCCACGAGATCTATCAGCAACTGATGCGCACAGAGATCTCCCATTTACAAAATGCGGGATATGGCTATGCTGGTTTTGGCGACATTTTTTTAGAAGATTTACGACAATATCGCGAGAAACAACTAGCCGAAATAGGAATACAGGCAGTATTTCCATTGTGGCGGCAAGACACTCGTCAGTTGATGCACTATTTTATTGAAAGTGGCTTTAAGGCGATAACAGTTTGTGTGGACGACACTTTGTTGGGCGATCAATTTCTGGGGCGTGAATTTGACCATAATTTTCTGAATGAGCTGCCAGAGGGGGTAGACCCATGTGGCGAAAACGGAGAATTCCATACATTTTGTTACGATGCGCCTTTTTTCAGTATGCCGGTTCCTTTTTCCAAAGGGGTGCAACAATTAGAAATCTATCAGTATAATGGCCAGCAATCAAGCTACCGTTTCTTAGACCTATTGCCTCTATAGGGCTTTATCAAACGCTTATTACACTATTTATTGCCTATTGTTTGTTTCACCTATATTTGCACACCTTTTTATTTTCATAACAAACAAAAAAAAATAAAATCCATGATGCAATTACCCGGTCAAACAAATTTTTACAAGGGGAAAGTAAGGGACGTTTATACCATAAACGACAAACATCTTGTGATGTTGGTGAGCGATCGCATCTCGGCATTCGATGTTGTGCTACCAAAGCCCATACCATACAAAGGTCAGGTACTGAACCAGATAGCCGCTCAGTTTCTGGATGCTACAAAAGACATTGTTCCCAATTGGATGATAAGTGTGCCACTACCCAATGTTACTATTGGTCTTAAGTGCGAAACTTATCCGGTGGAAATGGTAGTTCGTGGCAACCTTACCGGCCATGCATGGCGCACCTACAAAAGCGGCAAACGCGAGCTATGTGGTGTGCCGCTGCCAGATGGTCTGAAAGAAAATGATTTCTTCGAAAAACCCATCATTACCCCTACCACAAAGGCGCACGAAGGGCATGATGAAGATATCTCTCGCGACGAAATCATTTCCAGCGGCCTTGTTTCCAAAGAAGAGTATGAGCAGCTTGAAAAATACACATTGGCATTGTTCGAGCGTGGTAAAGATATAGCCCGCGAGCGTGGCCTGATATTGGTAGATACCAAATACGAATTTGGCCGCATTGGTGATACCATCTACTTGATAGATGAAATACACACACCAGATTCTTCACGTTATTTCTACATAGAAGGTTTTGATGAACGCCAGAAAAGTGGCGAACCGCAAAAACAACTTTCAAAGGAATTCGTGCGCGAATGGCTGATGGAAAATGGCTTTCAGGGTAAAGAAGGACAAGAGGTACCTGAAATGACAGAAGATGTAATAGGCCGAATATCAGAGCGTTACATAGAACTGTTTGAAGTAGTAACAGGGAAAACTTTCCAGAAACACGATGTGAACTATGCTGAACAACAGAGAAAGCTGGAAGAAATAATTAAAGAATTGAAATAAGCTATTTCTGAAACTATTAGGGAGCGACAATCATATAGCAGTGATTGTCGCTTTTTCGTTAAATGATCAGGCCGTCCAGATTGAATGTTGCTCATTTTTAACGTTTAATAAGCAAGCCTGAACTATTTTTTAGACTAATTTCGCGCCTCAAATCAAAAGAACATGTCCAATCGTACTTTTACAATGATTAAGCCCGATGCAGTAAAGGCTGGTAACATCGGTAACATATTGCAGATGATCAATCAGGCTGGTTTCCGCATCGTAGCTATGAAATATTTGCAAATAACTACGCAGCAGGCCCAAAAATTTTATGAAGTACATGCTGAACGCCCCTTCTACGGAGAGCTTACTCAGTTTATGAGTAGCGGCCCGATAGTAGCAGCTATTCTTGAAAAAGACAACGCAGTTGCCGATTTTCGTAAGCTCATTGGTGCTACCAATCCAGCACAAGCCGAGGAAGGCACTATTCGCAAAAAATATGCTTCATCTGTAGGCGAAAATGCAGTGCATGGCTCTGATAGTGATGAAAATGCTGCAATTGAAGGTAATTTCTTCTTCAGCGGTCTTGAGCGTTTCTAAGAAATCGTATGAAATTTGATAATTGTAGCTGTTGATTTGAAGAGCAAATAAGCTTTGCAACATAGCAACTTATTAGTAATAGGGTCAACACTGAGAAGTAAAAATGGGTGGCGAGAGTCGCCCATTTTGCTTTTTAGCTTTATGGTTAATAAAAACTTACTACCTACCGTGCTACTGAAGTATAGATACCACCTGATATAGCTTTTTTTTGCCTTCAAAACGAAGCTATGACGGAGTATTAATTTCACTTTGAAAAAAGTGAAGTAGCTCTCAATTCCAAAGTATTGTTATACACTCCGGGGCATCTGGCCAGTAGTGCATACAATGCACCTCCTTACTGATAGACGCGGTGATCTATTGCCGTATTTATGGTTATACCACCATCCCGTTGTATACTTGTTGCCGGGTCACTCATTAATAAATTTATTATTCTATACCTACCATCAGGCTTAAGATATAGGCTAAGATACGAACGCAAAAGTGCTAATTAGAACTCTGCGACATGCCATTCTCGCTAACCTGGCAATTGTATACTTGACACTCCCCCATGTACATAATTACACAGAACATTCTAATTGCCCGATTCTACAACAATGTCCTCAAAGGAAAACTGTAATAAGAAATCGCACATAGACAAAATCCCCCCCCCCAGCTTTTTGTATACAACAGCCATGGCAAGTCAAAAAATCATATAATTTTTCATTAAAAAAACGGCATTGATACAACCTTCGATACCTTTGCCTCAATCGCCTTGTGGGCTTATTCCTGGAGTCTTTTACCTATCAACCTCGATCACATTGTCCCTTTTATTGTTGGCTACATTTTTCTGTCATCTCTTTGTAGCTACAAACCACAAAAAACACTATCTTAGAAAAAAGGAATTATTTGTCTATATCACTTGCCCGATACAGAATGCCGCTCTCTGATGCAGAGGTAGACATGCTTTCTCAAAAAGAGCATGCAGACCGTTTGCAGTACTACAAGGCTTTTCGGGCACTCATGGTATTTTGCTTTGTCATTTCCTTTCTCACCTCATGGTACAGAGCATTCGATGGAGCCCCCAATGCATTCTCATACCTTCGTTTTTTTGTTACCACGGGTATATTGCTTTTTATTGTTACAGCCGCCACCTACGCCAGCTACAGTTACTACCACCGCACCTTGCAGCAAGACCTCAAAGAACGGACTAAAACCATTGAAACACACCGCATAACAAAGAAAGTGTTTATCCCAGCCAACAATACTTTTCATTTGTACACCACATCGCGCACTTCGCTGAGTATAGAAGTGTCCCCCGAGTATTTTGCTGCATTGGGCGAAGGCGACGAAGTGAGTCTGGAATTCGCCACTCATTCACGGCTGTATTTGGGCTATTTCTGATGTATTTGTGGGGCCATTATAACAATAGTTTGTGCTTTGCCGTTACTATCTTTGCAAACCAAAATCAATAGTCTATGCCGGGAACAGAATTGTTCGGTCAAGAAGAACGCAAGGAAATAAATGATGTGCTGGAAACTGGCATATTGTTCCGATACAACCACGATCAGCAACGCAATGGAATATGGAAAGCACGCGAATTTGAGGCAGAGGTAGCAAAGATTACCGGTGCCCGCTATGCGCATGCCATGTCCAGTGGCTCTACAGCTATTGCAACCGCTCTGGCAGCCGCAGGTATAGGTACCGGCGACGAGGTAATTGTACCACCCTTTACCTACATTGCCACTGTAGAAGCTGTTTTCTTTGTAGGTGCCAAGCCCGTTTTTGCCGAAATAGACGAAACACTATGCCTCAGTGCCGATGGCATTAGAAAAGTACTTACCCCCAATACAAAGGGTATATGTCTGGTACACATGTGTGGTGGTATGGCCGATATGGATGCCATAATGCAGGTGGTAAACGAGCATAACCTGATATTGGTAGAAGATGCCGGACAGGCATTTGCAGCCTCTTACAAAGGAACCTACACAGGTTTGTTTGGTAAGGCGGGTAGCTACTCTTTCGACTTCTTTAAGATTGCAACTGCCGGCGAAGGTGGTGTACTGGTAACCAATGATGAGGCGGTGTACAAACATGCCGACTCTTATTCCGATCACGGCCACGACCACATAGGTACCAACCGTGGTATGGAGCAACATCCTATATTAGGTTTCAACTACCGCATCAGTGAGCTGCATGCGGCCGTTGGTTTGGCGCAAACACGCCGTGTGCCACATATAGTAGCTGCCAATCGTAAAAATAAACAGTTGCTTACCAGCCTATTGTCACAAACTGAGGGTATTTCGTTCGCACGCCTTGCCGACCCCGATGGCGATTCGGCTACGTTCCTCAATATGTTCCTACCCGATACGGAGACAGCAGGTCGTGTGGTAGCAGAAATGAATGCCGCAGGTGTTGGTGGTTTCAACTACTGGTATGTCAATATGTACCACTTCATCAACCAGTGGGACCACATCAAGGAAATGCGCACAGCATCCAAGCTACCTGCACAGGTGCTGGGTCTGCCGCAAGACTATGCCAACCTCGACCTGCCTAAAACACAGGAAGTGATTGGCCGCCTCATTTCTTTTGGTATCCGTTGCACTTGGACCGAAGAAGAAATCAGCACATTGGCAGCTAAAGTATCGGCTTGTGTTCAGAAAGCTATGGCTACATCCACAGTTGCCTGATAGGGAAGTATTACTAAAAAGCACAGACAAGTACAATGCATAAGAATTTCAAGAATATAGATAAGGTTGTTTTTGGCCGGGGTAGTTTTTCTATGCTGGATAGCATACTGGAAACAAAACGCCCTGAAAACGATCGTTTCTTCCTCTATGTGGTAGACAACTTCTTCAAAGGCAAGGAGCTTGAAAGCCGCCTACCTGCCAAGCCCGAAGATGTTGTTCGGTTTATAGATGTAGACCCTCACGAGCCTACAACGGAACAAATAGATACGCTGCGCGATGAGATACTGAGTACCCGTGGCCTGCCGGCAGGTGTTATCGGTATAGGTGGTGGCAGCATTATGGATATTGCCAAGGCAATATCGCTCATGTTTACCAACGAGGGTTCCTCTACCCTATATCAGGGTCTGAATCTTATCAAAAAGCCGGGTATCTATCATTTAGGTATTCCTACCATTTCTGGCACAGGTGCCGAGGTGTCTATGACCGCCGTACTTACAGGGCCTGAGAAAAAATTGGGCTTGAAATGCGATTGGACCGTGTTCAATCAGGTAATACTCGATGCCGAGCTTACCAGCACCGTACCGGTAGACAAATGGTTATACACTGGCATGGATACTTATATCCATTGTGTAGAGTCTGAGTCTGGTATACTGAACAACGCATACAGCCATGCCTATGCCGAGCAGGCTTTGAAGCTGTGTCGCGAAATATATCTTGGAGAAAACGCTGGACAAAATCCTGAAAACGATGATAAGCTTATGGTTGCCAGTATGATGGGTGGCCTTAGTTTAACCTATTCTGAGGTAGGTGTATGCCACGCACTGTCCTATGGTTTGTCCAAAATATTGGGCGAGAAACACTGTTATGCCAACTGTCTGGCATTCCAGCATCTCGAAGACTATTATGGCGAAGGCGTAGGCGAATTGAAACAAATGCTGAAGCAGCACAATGTAACCCTGCCTACAGGGCTTGCAGCCAGCTGGACGGAAGAGCAGATAACCGCAATGGCACAAGTTGCCTACAATCTGCCACATATGTGGAACCACGCTATCGGCAACGATTGGAAAGAAAAAATAACACTCGATACAATAAAAGATTTGTATCGTAGAATGTAAAACACGTTCAATAAATCTTACCACAAGGGGCACAAGGAAGGCACTATGGGCACAAGGTTTATTGTTCGGACAGAAAGGGCGCAAGGTTGCTGTGGTAATATAAATCAAAGATGAGGGAAAATGAGCTTGCCAAGATTGTGTTTAAATGCGGATTGAAAGTACATAGAGCTTTGGGGCTCGGATTATTGGAAAGTGCTCATGAAAAGTGTTTGTATTATGAATTGATAAAGCAACAACTATTTGTAAAATAGCAGGTTGTTTTACCTCTTGTGTATGAAGATGTTAGGCTGGATATTGGTTACAGAATTGATTTGAAGGTTGAGAATAAATTGATAATTAAATAAAGTCAGTAGATAACTTGGCAGACATTCATCTTGCACAGGTGCTAACATATTTAAAGCTGTCTGAGTGCAAACTTGGTTTGTTGATAATTTCAACACTATATTGTTTAAGGACGGAGTAAAACGAATTATAAACGGAACATTGCATTAATAATGTTACTAAATGAACTTTGTGCTCTCATATGAGTAGGTAACTTTGTGAACCTTGTGACATCCTTAGTGCCCTTTGTGGTAAAAAAGTAAACATGAGTATCAAAAAAATAAAAGTTGGCAATATCGATTGCGGAAACGATGAGTTGTTTCTCATTTCGGGCCCATGCGTCATAGAAGATGAAAAAACCATGATGCAGACAGCTGAAAAGCTGAAAGAGGTAAGCGAAAGATTGGACATTCCCGTGATATACAAATCGTCTTTCCTGAAAGACAATCGTAGCAGCCTTAGTTATTACGATGGTCCCGGTTTGGCGAAGGGTGTAGAAATATTGGGCAAAATCAAAGAACAATTTGGCTTCCCCATTCTTACCGATATTCACTACCCCGACCATGCTGCACCCGCAGCCGAAGTATGCGATGTCTTGCAGATACCTGCCTACCTGTGTATGCAAAGTGGTCTGTTGGTGGCTGCTGCTAAAACCGGCCGTGTGGTCAACATAAAACACGGGCAGTTTTTGGCACCAGACAATATGAAGCATCCGGTAGGTAAAGTAGTAGCATCCGGTAACGACCAGATAATACTTACCGAGCGAGGCTACACCATGGGTTATAACGACCTTGTAGTAGACCCACGTGCATTCTATCATATGGCACAATTAGGCTATCCGGTCGTGTTCGACATTACGCACTCTATACGCAAGTATGGCATACCCAGTGCCGATGCCAAGGGTGGTGCCCGTGAGTTCTTACCCGTACTCAGCCGCGCCGGTGTAGCTGCTGGTGTAGATGGTGTATTTATAGAAACGCATCCCGAGCCCGAGAAAGCCCTTTGCGATGCAGCAAGCCAATTGTGCGTGTACGATTTGGAAGAATTCCTTAAACCACTTCTGGAGCTACACGCCATTGAAGTAAAGTACCGCGCACATTAATCACACACGCGCCAATAAAAGAGTATATTAGCGAACAATTTCAGAAACAAGAACCAAAAATAAAATGGAATTATATCTCGACTCGGCCAACCTCAAAGAAATTGAAGAAGGCTTTAAGCTTGGTTTCCTTACTGGTCTTACCACTACGCCTACCTTCATGCAGCGCGAGGGTATTACCGATATAGACGGTACCATTGTAAAACTCTCTAAAATTGTACCTGTGCTTCAGATAGAAGCATTGGGCAATACTGCCGAAGAGGTGGTAGAAGAGGCAGTGCGCCAGCTGAATCTGGGTTTAGACCCGGCTAAAACAGTATTCAAAATACCAGTATCGTTGGAAGGTCTGCGTGCATGCCGTATGCTGCGCAATAAGGGGTTACTGGTAAATGTGCATTTGGTATACACCCTGCAGCAGGCTTATATGGCTATGCAGGCCGGTGCTACCTACGTTTGTCCGCTGGTGGGTCGTTTGCAAGACCAGGGCCACGATGCTGTGGCATTGGTAGAGCAGTGCGTAAAAGCGGTAGAACGCTACAAGTACGATACCAAAATCATGTTCAGCTCGGTGCGCAATTCAGAGCATGTGCGCAATGCCCTTACGGTTGGTGCACATACCATTACCGTGCCACTGAAGATTTTGAAAACACTTACCGAGAACAACTTTACTACCATTGGTACCGAGCAGTTCCTTACCGATACCCGACTGATGACGGTACGTGTAGGTGAAGCTATCAATGGCATCAATCCACTCGTAAATGCCGATACGAATCTGAAAGATGCCATCGTAAAAATGACAGAATATGGCTTTGGTTGCATCACAGTAGTAAATGACGGTGGAGACGTTCTGGGCGTATTTACCGACAGCGACCTACGTCGCCTGCTGCAAAATGAGGGTCAGGATATTCTGGGTCGTAAGATAGGCAGCATGGAGTTCAAAACACCTATCAGTATAGATACCAATGCATTGCTGAACGATGCTGCAACTATTTTCAAGAAAACGAATGTAGATACCATTCTGGCTACCGAAAACGGCAAGCCTGTAGGCATGCTCGACATTCAGGATCTGAAAGGTTTTTAATAGTTACTTCGGGCAACTACCCGTAAACCGTTGCCAACCAATAGCAAATGGTGATTCAGGAAATATTCAAAGGGCAGTTCATAACAGACCCAACATTAATGGCCGGAAAACTTCCGGCCATTAATGCCTATATATTCGACTGGGATGGTGTGTTCAACAACGGTGCCAAGGGTACCGATGGCTCCAGTCCGTTCAATGAGGTAGATTCTATGGGCATCAACATGCTACGCTACAACCACTACATCAGGCGTGGGCACAACCCTATTGCCGGCATCATTACCGGCGAGAACAACCCTGTTGCATTTACCCTTGCCAGGCGCGAGCATTTCCATTCGGTATATTTCGGCATCAAGAACAAGATAGATGCACTCCATCATCTGTGCGCAGCACACGACATAGAGCCATCTGAGGTAGCCTATTTTTTCGATGATATTACCGATCTGGAAGTTGCGGCACATTGTGGCCTGCGCATTATGATAGGTAGGTCTGGTACCCCCATGCTGCAAAACTTGGTACAGGAAAAAGGGTTGGCAGACTACATCACCCACAACGATGGTGGTAACAATGCCATTCGCGAGGCCACCGAACTATTGAAAGCCCTTAGTGGCCGATACGAGGAAACAGTAATGAATCGTGCATCGTGGAGCGAAAATTACCGCGACTACCTGAATAGCCGGAACATACCCAAGCCAGCATTCTATTCTGTAACCGACAACAAAATAACCGAACGTACATTATGATAGCCGGAATAATACCAGCTCGTTATGCCTCCACACGTTTTCCTGGCAAACCACTTGCCGAGATAAACGGGAAGACTATGATACAAAGAGTGTACGAACAGGCTGCACAATGTGCTGCATTGTCTGCGGTAGTGGTAGCAACCGACGATGAGCGCATCTTTACGCACGTACAGTCTTTTGGGGGCAAGGCCGTACTCACATCGCCACACCACCCCAGCGGTACCGACCGCTGCCACGAGGCATTACTGAAAATGGAAGGTAACTTTCGATATGTCATTAATATTCAGGGCGATGAGCCCTTTATTGTACCCGAACAAATAAACGAATTGGCATCGGTGCTGAAAGATGGCACTACCGAAATAGCTACACAAATGATAGCGGTACGCAGTCATGACGAGTTGATAGACAAGGGAGAAGTGAAAATAGTGCTGAAGACCAATAACGAAGCCTTGTATTTCAGCCGTATGCCCATTCCTTTCATCAAGGGTATAGACGAAAGCCAATGGCATTTACACCATGCCTACTACCGGCATGTAGGTATGTATGCCTATCGTGCCGATATTCTGGAAGCCATTACACGCCTGCCGGTATCGGATTTGGAAAAAGCAGAATCGCTGGAGCAGTTGCGTTGGTTAGAACATGGTTTCCGTATCAAATGTGTACCCACCGCTTACGATAGCCATTGTGTAGATACGCCCGAAGATATTGAACGTATCATGGCCCGAATGCAACCGGGAGTATAGCCTGTTAATAACTACATTAACATACACGAAAGAAAGTCATCAGCAACAACTGGTGGCTTTTTTATTGAACTTTGCATCTACAACTGATAGACAATATGAAAAAAATGCTTTCAATTTGTGGTTTTATCTTAATTTCTGCGGCAGTTTTTGCCCAGAAGGACATTCAGAAAAAGATACAAACACAATTTATTATGGCCGAAAATGGCTCTACCATTGTGCTTGATGAAGGCTCGTTTACTTTTACGGCAAGTCTTTCGCTCGAAGGCAAAAAGAATATTACCATTAAAGGAAAAGGCAAAGACAAAAC
>JAGKWS010000130.1 GCA_021151685.1 Chitinophagaceae bacterium | reverse complement strand
GCTGCTTACAGTACCGCGGCCACGGGCAGCGTAATGACCCCCACTGGCACAGGCTACACCCCCATGGGCGGCTATACCGGGCCCGATACCTTTAGGGTACGGGTGTTTGATGGTGGTGCGTATGATACCATAACGGTAGCGGTAGATGTACAGGTAGCACCCACTGCGGTACCCATAACCGGTACCGATACCCTGTGCGTGGGCGATGTGGCCCCGTTGGCTGTGGTCACCACCGGTGGGGTATGGAGCAGCTCATCGGCCAGTGCAGGGGTTTCTGCCACCGGCTCGTTAACGGGTGCGGGGGTAGGTACGGCAATCATATCGTACACGGTAAGCAACTATTGCGGCAGTGCCACCACTACCCATACTGTAACAGTATTGCCGGCAGGTACCTGCGCTACAGGGGTAGCCGGTGTGCCGGGCAGGGAGGCAGTAACCATTTACCCCAACCCCAATGATGGCAATTTTGTCATAGAGCTACCCAATAACAGCCCGGCCCACATCACCATTACCGATGTTGCCGGGCGTGTGGTACAAACCTTCACCGCCACCGGCACCAGCCCGGTAACCATAGCCCCGGCCAAGGGCATCTACTTTGTGGCCATTGCCACCGGGGAGGGTAGGTATTATGCACGGGTGGTGGTGAGGTGATGGATAGACGGCCCGAAATGTACCGATATTTCCCATAGCTGTATGCTGTGGTTATATTGATTTGTGTAGGCACTTCACAAGCAGTAGCGGATATTTATTTACATAATTTACCCTCTGTGCTTTTGCCTAATGTTTCATAAAATACACACAATCGCTGCAATTGTGTATTATATGAAACATTGCGTAAGAGCTGACATTTACCCAATCCCTTCCTCAATCAATCCCGCCAGTTGTGCGGCGGCTGTGCTGCCCAGTGCTACACCCATACCGCCCATGCGGTAGGCACCATATACGCTGGGGCTTATAGCCCTTACAATGGGTTGCCGTGTGGTGCCAAAGGCCATGATGCCTGCCCAGCGCTGTGCTATGGTGTGGGGGGTATTGGGCAGAATAATGGTGCGTAGTTTTTCTTCAAGGTCTTGCTGTATGCGCTCGCTCAGGTCTATGTGAGTAGTAGTTTCTCCCTCAAAGTCTATGTTACGGCCACCGCCAAACAGTACACGCCCGTTTATTTCTCTGAAGTAATAATACCCCCTGTCCAGGTGGTAGATGCCCCGTAATTGCAGGCCCGGTATGGGGTCGGTTATCAGTACCTGTCCGCGGCCGGGTACTACATCCTCGCCCGGTAGCAGGTTTCGGGTAAAGGCGTTGGTACACAGGCTGAGGGTTTGCCCCCACAAGGGCCATTCGCTGCCTCGGTGGCTATCGGTTACGTGTACCCATACGCCATTGGTTTCTTCATTCCAGCCGGTAATGGTGGCACCGGTTTTTATTTCTACACCCATGCTGGTGGCCATCTGCATCAGTGCATACATCATCATGCCCGTGTTCAGGGCTCCCTCGCAGGTGTTCTCTATCAGTCCTCTGTTGTAGGGGGCTCCAAAGTCCATTTCGGCTATGCGGTGGTGGGCTGGGCGGTAGGCATCTTTGCCCGTTATGGGGCGCAGCAGGTCGTTCAGGTAGTCCAGTTTTTCCAGTGCGGGTAGTTCCCTTTCGCTCAGTAGCTCATGGCTGCCCGCTTCGGTATAGCCTATACGCTCATCGCCCAGCCGGGCCCGCAGCTTGGCCAGCCCGGCACACCTTGCGGCAAAAAGTTGGGCTACGGCTTCTTCGGGTTGGTGTTGCAGGTTGTCCAGTAGTTCGGTAGCACTGCCCATACAGGCAAAGCCCGCATTGCGGGTGCTGGCCCCTGTGGGCAGCAGGCCTCGTTCCAATACCAATACACGGGCATCGGGGTAACGCTCCTTCAGCTCTATAGACAGACTAAGGCCCACAATGCCCGACCCTGCAATTATGTGGTGGTACTGCGTAAAACTCTCCTGTTCCCAATAACTCAGCATGGTATATCGTATGGTTGTGGGGTAAAGCAGGGCTACTGGTGCAGCAGCTTTACTGTTTGTTGTTTACCGGCCGATGCAACTTTCAGGAAGTACACACCTACAGGCAGTGCAGGCAGGTTGCGGTTCATGGTGTTGTACCCACGGGTCAATGTATCGTAATAGCTGGCTACTACCCGGCCCAGTGCATCGCACAGGCTCACATGTACCGTCTCATCGGTATCGGCCGCAATGGTCAGTGAAATATTATTGGTAAACGGATTGGGGCTTACCGTCACCCAACTATTGCGCTGGTAACGCTGCACATGGCTATCTACACTCAGTACCATACGTTCAGAGCACCAGAAATCTGGTATACCATAACCCTGTTGGGTGGTAGGAGCCGTGTAGCGACTGGCACAGCGTATTATAGACTCGCGTATCTGAAATGGTGTGGCACTTGGAAATGCCTGCCACAGGCACGCCGCCCAGCCCGCTATTTGCGGGGTAGAAAAAGAGGTGCCATTAGAGTTGCCATAGCCCAAACCTATGAACACGGCCGCTGCCTGCCCCATGCCACACACATCGGGTTTTACCCTGCCTGCTGCATTGGGGCCATAGCCGCTGTTGGTGGCACTGTAGCCCATATAGTCTACCGAGCCTATTGTGAGTGCGCTATCGGCATCGCCGGGTGTAAGTACCTTGTTCCAGCCACCACCACCTTCGTTGCCGGCTGTAGCTACAAACAATATCCCTTTTTTTGTGGCCATATTGGCGGCTTTTGCGGCTATGGTGGTTTTGCCGTCAAAGTCGGTATTAAAAACAAAATCGAATGCCGGATTGTCGAACAGATTGTACCCCAGCGATGTGCTGATGACATCGGCCCCAATAGAGTCGGCCCGCTCGCTGGCAAACAGCATATTGGCCAGTTCTATTGGTTGCTCGGTAGGGCCATGCTCTGTTACATACAGTGCATAAGAGGCATTAGGTGCCGAGCCAATGAATGTACCCGGTACATAACCCGCCATGGTAGACAGTGCCAGTGTGCCGTGCCCATCGTACCCAAATACAAAGTCGGAATTATAGGTAAAGTTATGTTGGTCTACCATGCGGTTATTGGCCCACATAGCCGCAAACCCCGCATGGGTATCGGCATTGGTAAAGCCGCCGTCCATTACTGCTATCAGCTTGCCATTGCCGGTATAGCCATCATCGTGCAGCGGGTTGCCCTTTACCATGGCTGTTTGCACCCATGTATTACCATATTCGGCAGCGGCCCATGTGGTTTTGTTGCCCAACAGATTGGGTGTGGTGCCCGTTGGTGCCGGCCGGTGTAGTATCCCTTCGAAATAAGCAATGAATTGGGTGCCACCCACCCACGGTTTGTCTTCTATGTTATGTATTTGGGCAGAGTCTGTAAGTAGTACCACACACATATTCAGCCAGCGCGATGCGCCGTGCAGTTTGCCACCCGTCAGGCTCAGTACGGTGTCTATGTAGGTTTGGTTTACCGGCAGGTCGGTGCTGTCTATGGCTATACCCTGCGTAGTTCTGCGTGTAAGTGCGCGGGCCGATAAATAGAGACCCGGCGACGATAAGCTGTAAGGCGTGTTGTTTTTGTTGGTGAATGACACTATGTAGGCAAATTGTTCTGCATACAGGTCACCAGTTGCCGCAGTCATTATTGCGGCCATCAGCAGTCTCTTCAGCTTACGGTACATATTTAGTTATGGTCTATAGCCCTCATCACTACCGAGTAACCATTGAGGCACTGAGCGTTGTAGGCTTTGTAGGTAGTGTACGTCAGCTCGCGATACACCAAGCCTACATTATAGGCATACACCGACTTCGAGTAGATGCGGTGTGCTGCTACGCCCGTATCTACATCGGGATAGTTCACACTTTCATCGTTTTCCAGAACGGTTACGGTATTGTCAAAGTTCAGGTAATTGGTATTATAAGATTGTTGCACGTTCTTGTACTCATAGTTCCAGTTTTGCAAAAAGCTGAACTGGGCATCGTTTACGGGTGCATACTTGTTGCCGGCCCACTTCATACCCTCTTTTATGGGGAACATCATTTTAACGTACTTCACCTGGCTCTGTGTCCAGTCGAGGCTGTTGCCTGTAGGGTTCAGCAATACCACGCTGTGTGGCCGCCACAGGGCACCTTCGTACGGGCGCGAAAACACATCCAGTATATACCAAAGCCTGTTATTCAGCGTACGGCGGTCGGTAAATGTGTCGGTTACCACATATTTCAACTGAGACTTGATGCGGTATTGTGTACACAAGGTTTCGTCATAGTACAGCGAATCCACCTCATACGTCACATACTTGCCAAAGGTGAGCGGAAAGTAATTGCGGGTAGGGTCGGCAATGCTATCGTCATTTTTTTTGCAGGATGCAAAAAACACAACACTACAAGAAACCAGCAGAAACAGCGTCAGAAACTTCTTTGTCATAGAAACCAATGTGCAAATATCGAACGTAAATATAAGTAAATTAACACAACAGGGGGCAATTATTTGCGCCTTGTTGCTGTGGTTGTAGCATTTTTCGGGTGCTGTACTGAAGCATGCTGATGGTTATTACCGGCAAGTAGCACAATTTTTGTGCCACACCCCTGCCGCTTATACTAAATAGAACGACCGGACATTGTCCGGTCGTCAGTAGATTTTTTTCTTGTTTTTAGCGTAGCCCCTGCCCGAAGAAACGGCAATCGTAGGCCGATGTGTCTCGCTCTACACTGTAGTTCAGCCACAAAGAGTCGTTGCGCATCTTGCCTGTACCAAAGTAGGTAAGGCTATTGTTACTACCCTGAAACGTAAATGAATCTGTCCCCTGCATGGTGCAGTAGGCACTGTCGGCCATGTCGTTCAGTATGTTTTTCATTACCATTTCCCTCGGGTCGCCCGTTTGTGCGCGGAAGTATATGGGATAGGTAAGGTAAAATGTGGTATCAGACGAGCAGGTGTCGCGGCCATTGTAGGTCTTTATAAATTTGTCGCGGCTCAGTATTTCGCACCGTTCCCCCTCAAATCCAATAGGGCACACACATTTGCCACCATCGCAGGCACCAAGGTTCAGGCATATCACATTTTCGCAGGCATCTTTCTTGCAAGATGATGTATACGACACAACCGAAAAAATCGCGGCTATAACCGCTACCGTCAACAATATACTACGAACGCGCATCCTTCAGACCGATTTTTAGACTGCTAAAATATTATTTGTTTGCTCAAAGATAAGAGCCTGTTTAAATTTTATTGCTTGTATTTATTACGAATGTTGAATTTGGTGCCCCGCAAGGTCTGTGTAGCACCCCAAAAACAAGTCTACGAACCACAACGAATATATCTTGAACCAGCTTTCAGGGTATGACGATATTTTCGTTACGCTTGTGAGGATACTGGCCTGGTTGCCCAAAATATAAAAAGGCCTACAACGCTGCAGGCCATAAAGTTCTCACAATGTCAGGGAAATATCTTTAAGCGTATCATCACCTGTTTTCGCTTACGAAGTTAATAGATATTGTCTTACATTGCGAAATATTATTTAATAAAATGCATTGTTTGTTTATTAGTTAACTTGCTCTTCATAATATTGATGGTATACTGCAAACCACCCAACATACTGTATCTTCGCATTTTGCGTTAATACCAGAGAGTAAAAACATTTCATGCGCTACAGAAGGCTCGCGGTAGTACTTATTATGGTCCTCATTTCGTTCAGCAGCAAGGCCCAGCGGCCCATGCTTTGCATGCCCGACCACGATGATCGGCTGTATTATTTCGGTATCACTTTCGGCTTCAATACATCGGTGCATCGCATCAATTACTCCAATACATTTGCCGAGACCGATACCTTCAAAATGATACAACCTCTCTGGAAACCTGGTTTCAATCTGGGCCTTATGGGTAGTTTGCGGCTCAGTAGTTTCATAGATTTTCGGTTTGTTCCCTGTCTCATCTTTACCGAAAAACGCCTCAGGTTTCAGTATGGCTACCCCAAAGACAGTATTTCCGACCGGTCTATCGAGTCTATATACATGCATTTGCCCTTTCAGTTCAAGTTTAAGAGCGATCGTATGAAAAATTTCCGGTTCTACGGGCTTGCCGGTGGCAAGTTAGATTACGACCTCGCAGCCAATGCCCGCTCTAAACGTACCGACGAATTTATAAAAATACTACCCATAGATTATGGTATGGAATTTGGTGTTGGGTTCGAGTTTTACAATCCCAACTTCATCTTTACACCCGAAATCAAAATCAGTCAGGGTTTTGCCAACCAGCTCTTCCGCGATGCTGCGCTACCCCTTACCAATGCTATAGACCGGCTTAGTACCCGCATGATAGTTATTTCCTTCCACCTGCAGGGGTAGCCCCGTATTGCCCCCATCCTTGCCTGCCACAGCCACATTGGGTGGCCCCCATACCCTATAGATTTTAGTGCAAATCGGCAGGCCGATAAATGTAAAGTATTGTATTTACGTATGGGTATTATTTTTTTTATTTTCTTTTTGTGCTATTACATTAGTGCCTAACTTGCATATGTATAAAATACGCACTGTAATGAAAAAGATAATGCTACCCATAGGGGTGGTGGCAATTGCCGCACAGGTACACGCGCAGGCACCCCATGCCATACCCTATCAGGCGGCAGCCCGCAATAGCAGTGGGGTAGCCATAGCCACGCAGCCCGTGGGTGTACGTTTTTCGATACACGATGGCGATGCAGCCGGCCCGGTGGTCTACTCTGAGACGCATATGCCCACCACAACCGCACAGGGGTTGTTTAGCGTGCAGATAGGGCAGGGTACACCGGCATCGGGTACGTTTGCCACCATCAACTGGGGCACTGGTGCCAAGTACCTGCAAGTAGAGATAGACCCCACAGGCGGCACTACCTATACCGATATGGGTACCACGCAACTAATGAGCGTGCCCTATGCCCTCTATGCCGAAACTACGGGTAGCGGTGGCGGACATTGGACGGCTACCGGCGATGAGATACGTAATGCCAATGCGGGTAGTGTGGTTATTGGTAATAGCGAAACCCCACCCGCAGCCAAACTGCACGTAATGGGCTCCACCGCCCTTGGCGAAGGTAGCATAGCCAATGGTACTAACTCGGTGGCTATGGCGGGGGGGCAAGCCGCGGGGGACAATTCCATAGCCGGGTATAATTCTACCACAATCGGTATCGGTTCCGTGTCTTTGGGAGGAGGAGGAGCACATGGTAACAACTCCGTAGTTTTAGCCAATGGGCTTACCGAAACTACGGCCGAGGGGGCCACTGCTTTTACTTTGGGTATTGCCTCTGCACCCTATTCAACTGCTATTGGTAGGTCAGTGTTGTTGGGAGGGGTTAGCTCTTCCTCGTTGGGTAATAGTTCTGTAGCACTTGCTGGTGGTATGGCTTACGGTACAGACGCTGTTGCAATTGGCAATGATGGTTATGCCACACAATCTCGTGCTTATGGCAATGGTGCACTTGCCATGGGAGGGGGGCTTGCCGGCGAAACGGGCTCCTTTGCATTTGGAGGAAACGGACAAGCATTAGGCACAAACACTGTTGCATTAAATGGCAATGCATATGGCGAGTGGTCTACTGCAATTAGTCATGGTACCACCGGTACCGATGCTTATGCAGCTACTGCACTAAGTGGTGGAGAGGCCAATGGAGCACGCTCATTGGCTGTTGGGGGCTTTGTTGGTAGCCAGTCTGTTGCAAATGGCATGGCATCTACCGCATTGGGTGGCGGCCGGGCCGATGGGTTATTGTCGCTAGCCATTGGTGCAGCAAATATATCCACCTATGGGTCGTTTGCCCCGGGCGACTATGCGACTGCGATAGGTGGTGGGCGCGCCAGTGGAGAAAATTCAATTGCTATAGGCTATAATCAGGTTGCCAGTGTTCCTTCGCAAGCCAGTGGTGTTAGTGCGGTGGCAATAGGTGGTGGGCAAGCCGAAGGTAACGGTTCGGTGGCCATAGGTGCAGGTATTGGTGCGTATGCAAGTGCAGTGGGAGATAATTCTGTCGCTATCGGTCAAGGATGGGCTAATGGTAACAGATCATTTGCCATGAATTTCGGTAATGCCTCAGGAGAGGGGTCTTTTGCCTGGAGCGGCATTGCTTCTGGATTCGGTGCAATCTCAATGGGCGGAACTGCTACTGGAGACGGGTCATACTCGTTTGCCGGTGATGCTACAGGGAATTTTTCAATGGCACTGGGACAAGGTTCAACGGCTGGAGGCCACAATTCAATGGCATTAATGGGAGGTACTACAAGTGGTACTCAGTCCATTGCAATGAATTTGGGCAGTGTAACAGGTGTGGATGCATATAATTCCTTAGCTATAACACAAGGGGAAGCGTTAGGAGAGTACTCATTTGCGGCAGGGGGCACTGCATCAGGCAGTCACGCTGTGGCTGTAGGTGGTGGCAATGCTTCCGGAAACTATTCATTTGCGGCAAATGCTGGTAGTATAGCCAGTGGTAACCTGGCGGTAGCCTTTATAGGTGGTAATGCAAGTAGCGATAATGCTATAGCAATGGGGGTTGGTACGGTAGCCAATGGGGCTAATGCTATAGCTATGGGTGTGGGTAATATGGGCGGCTCTACTGCCAGTGGTAGTATGGCCGTGGCATTGGCTGGCGGTAATGCGGTTGGTTTCGGTTCTGTAGCAATTGGCCAGTACGATGGGGCCTCTTCGGCAACAGGAAGTTTATCGTTGGCAATGATGGGTGGCCAAGCCAGTGGCGACTACTCGATAGCTATAGGTGGGGGAATGGGAGTGGCTGCACCTACCACTGCATCGGCAGATAATGCTGTGGCATTTACAGGTGGTCAGGCCTCCGGTATTAGTTCATTTGCTGTTGGCGTAGGTTCCAATGCAAGTGGTCAGTCTTCTGTGGCATTTAATTATGGCACTGCCAGCGGGGGTAATGCTACAGCAGTCTGTGGCGGTACAGCCATTGGGGGTAATTCTTTCGCCACGAGTGGGGGTATCGCACGTGGAGGCTCAGCAGTCGCAATAGGTTCGAATTCATTTGCCAATATTGGGGCAGATGGTGCATATGCCATCTCGCTTGGTGGTGGAAATGCAAGTGGCCCCGAATCGGTAACTATTGGTAGCCATCAGGGAGGTTGGGTCAGCGATGCGTCTGCAAATAATTCTATTGCTATGGGTGGCGGTAATGCATCAGGTTTTGAAGCCATTGCCATCGGTGCCTCAATTGTTACCGGGCAATCTACAGCCAGTGGAGACAATGCTATAGCAATGGGTAGTGCCACTGCTGCCGGCCAGTCTTCATTTGCCGTAGGGCCATATAGTATCGCTAATGGACAGAGGGCTACGGCACTGGCTGGTGGTACGGCGAACGGAGCCGGTTCTTTTGCAGCAAGTGAAGGCTATACAAGTGTGGAGGCAAATGGGGCTACCGGAATGAGTGGTGGCCGTGCATATGGTGCTTATTCTGTAGCATTGGGGCGTAGTGCCATACCATCATCGTCCTCTGCCAATGGTGCAGGTTCCTTTGCTGTATCGGGTGGCGGTGCTTTGGGAGATAATTCAATAGCAATTGGCGATAGAACACAGGCTATAGGGAATAATTCGGTGGCCATTGGTAGTTTGATTTCGACCAACGAACATCAAGGCTCATTCGCTTTGGGCGATTATTCTACAGGTATAACCACCAACAACACCGCCGACAACCAAATGCTCATGCGTTTTGCGGGTGGGTACAAACTGTACACCAATGCCGATGCAACTGTGGGAGCAGAGATGGCTGCCGGTGGCAATAGCTGGAGCACCATCAGTGACCGCCGCAAGAAGGAAAACTTTGCCGCCATAGATGGTGAAGCCTTCCTGAAAAAGATTGCAGGCTTCAAACTTACCAGTTGGAACTATAAAGGACAAAACCCTGCCACACACCGCCACTACGGCCCTATGGCGCAAGACTTTTATGCGGCCTTTGGCCACGATGGGTACGGCACCATAGGCAACGACACTACCATCAATCAGGCCGATATGGAAGGTGTGACTTTTACTGCGGTACAGGCTTTGGTGTTGCAAGCCGAAAAAATGAAGCAGGAAATTGACATACTTAAAAAGCACAACCAGCAGCTAACCGTACAGAACGAAACATTGAAAGCGGAATTGCAAAAAAACAAATCTGAAACAGATAGCCGGTTCGAAGCATTGGAAAATATGATTCGTAACAAACAATCGGCAGGTCGATAAGCTTATTCAAACAACAATAGCATGAAAAAACAAATGCTTGCATTTGTGCTTATGCACAGTGCCTCGTCGTTATGGGCACAGGTACCCCATGCCATACCCTATCAGGCGGTGGCCCGCAATAGTAGCGGGGTAGCCATAGCTACACAGCCGGTGGGTGTACGTTTTTCGATACACGATGGCGATGCTGCCGGTTCGGTGGTATACTCCGAGACCCATATGCCCACCACAACGGCGCAGGGCTTGTTTAGCGTGCAGATAGGGCAGGGTACACCGGCATCGGGTACGTTTGCCGCCATCAACTGGGGCACTGGTGCCAAGTACCTGCAAGTAGAGATAGACCCCGAAGGCGGCACTACCTATAC
>JAGKWS010000129.1 GCA_021151685.1 Chitinophagaceae bacterium | reverse complement strand
TTACTTATTAGTGCCGCTGCTTCAGTAGATAGCTTCTGATGACAAAAAATACATTCACTACCATTTGTGGGATAATTATTTGTTTGTTGCAACGCAAATTTTTCCGCAGCGACTATAAATTCCTTCCATTCTAAAGAGCCAATATCATTGATAGTGGTACTTGTAAAATTCGACACACCTTCGTTATGAGCTATCTTCTCTTTTTCCTTACAATGCTCGATTGCTTTATTCAGGCGCTTTATATGTTCGTCAGAGAAGTAGCGGTTATTATAGGCGATAGTAATTTTTACTGTCTCTAATTGCTGCCTAAGTTTAGTTAGGTTAGATTTATCCCGCTCTTTGCTTTTAGAAGCTAAAAACAAGTCATCATACTCTTTTTGCAATTGTACTTTCATTCGCTTGTCCTCATCAGAAAATGGTAAATACTTTTTAATATCGGCGAAATTAGTCTTTGCGGACAACGAGGTTACAATTTCTTTTATTTCAGAGTCTCCATCGAATATTGCAGCGAAATTATTTTGTGCATTTTTCTTATTGATATCGGCAACGAGTAGTGCTTCAAGCCTTTTTATACAGTCGGTAAGTGTTCCAAAAAAGCTCAACCCAGCGGGCCTAAACTCAAATATATTTTTGCTATCAAGATGCTTTAATATGCTTTTGCCATCAAACACTGCAAATTGCCTGAATTCTATATCCTTCGCTTTCTCGGGGAATTGCACGGTGTTTTCAACTCCTGCATTTGTAAACGAAAAATCTGCTTTTAGTAATTTTTTAGCATTAGGATTAAAGATATTAGGGAGTATATCTTCTGGTGTTTTTGAATAAAACGCTCTTTTAAAAAGGCGAGTATACCCTGATTTGCCGCAACCGTTATTACCGAAAATCACTGTTAAATTGGGGGAGAATTCTATTTGTTGATTTTCTGAAAGAGCATTTACACCTTCAATATTTGAGAGCTTAGAAAGGTATATGTCGGATTTGACAGAATTCAAGTTTGCGCTGTCAGTCGAAAGATTAATTGTAGGCCTGTCACTTTTGGGTAATAGCCCTAAATCTTCCAAAACATAAGCATAAGCTTGATAAAGCTCAGTATCTGTAATTTTCTTCCCATGCATAATCTTTTCACTTAGGAATACCCCCCAATAGGGCAAACCATTAGCATAACTAATTATTTCGTTCTCTAAAGTCGAGATACTTTTTGGCATAACAGGACAATTTATTAAATTGGAAAAGTACAGTTTTGTTCATTAAGCTTGACTACTGCATTAAACATGGCCAAATGTATAAGATATACCATGTAGTGACAACCAGAAAAACACCCTTTTTTAAGAATTTTCATCACATTTCCCACAAAACACATCTACCAAATCTCGCTACTAATCATTACCAACAAAAAACGGTGCCACCTTGCAGTAGCACCGTTTAGGTCAATAGTATATTTTATTTAGTTGAGGAAACGGTAGCCTACCGATACCTGCACGCCCGAAGTTGTCCATTTTTCATTGGCATATGATGCTATGTTGCTTTTGTTCAAATCTACAAAGCCCTTTATGTAGCGTACGCCAACGGTCAGTTTTACCGGAAGGTTCACTTCGGCACCAGCCGCAACTGCGATATCTGATGATGCTATCAAATTTTTTACATCTGTATCTTTTTGTTTGGCCGATAGTATGGTAGTAAATTGTGGACCCAAATGTAGTTTCAAGCGTTTGATGGGGGCATACTGAAACAATACGGGAATGTCCACACCTACAGTTTTAATAGGGTCTGCTATGGTGGTAAACTCAATCTTGGCCGATTTTACCAAACCTTCTACCCGTACACCCATTTTCTTTTTAGATACATCTACAAACAGCCCGCCCAGTATGCCTGCAGCATAGGCATTGTCCAGCGATGTACCATTAACCTGTTGCAGGTTGGCACCCAGTTTGGCACCCAGTGTTACTTTGGGCATTACTTTTTTGGCCACTCCCAGTTGCGCATGGGCAGCGGTACCGCCCAGCAGGGCCATCATAGTAGTTGCGATGATAACGGATTTCATGTGTTTTTTAGTTTGGCACAAAGATAATGGTTAATGTGTACCGCTATACACGTACTGTATTTTGTTGTTGTAAACGATTGCTACTGAGATAGTAGTGTGTCTGTTTTTTGCAGTATCTCATTGGCATGGTACACAGGGCCATACAGGTGTTTGTGGGTTATGTACAGCATTTTTTTTGGTTCGTTGCCATTCAGGTAGGTTTTTTTGCCCATCCAGTGGGGTATTACTTCGTCTTCGCGGCTGTGTACTACCAATAGAGGCTTGGTGTAGTGGCGCACACTGCGGTAGGTACTGAAACGCTCGCGCACCAGCAACCTTGCTGGCAACCGCAGCAAAGGGAACATACTGCCCGCCACATCTTTGTGCGACGATGGTGCGCCCTCTATCACCAGCATATCGGCATCGGCAGGGTGTTGCACGGCCATACCAGCGGCTATTTGCCCACCCATAGACTGCCCGTATAAGATGATAGGGTTCCCGGCAACTTCGGGCATTTGCCGGGTAGCGGCCAGTACCGTTGCGGCATCGGCCCGTATGTGCCGCCGTGTGGGTTTGCCATCGCTCAGGCCATAACCGCTATAGTCGGCCACCATTACCCTGTAACCCTTTTGTACTAACGGTATCACTAAAGGGAACTGAGCGACCACACTGCCCGCATTGCCATGATAAAACACAATGGTGGCTTTAGGTTGGCCGCCTGTAGGTGTTGCCAGCCAATTATATAATTGGTGTCCTTTTGGGGTAGTGGCTTTTACGGCCTTTATGGTCATTCCTGCATCGGCACCACTGGCGGTTTGCACACGGTCTATATTGTGTGTTTCATTCAGGTACACCAACAGGGTGTCTTTGCTGCCCGGCATAGGCAAGCGCACGCTACGTATGCGTTTGTCTATTTTTTCGGGCGCATAGTATAGCTTATTGAAGGCACAAGAACTAAGGCCAAACAGCAACAGAAACCCCAATACTACTCTCATAGTATGAAAGTAAACAATTGAAGTATATATCGTCCGCTTTACATCAATTATTACTTGCGGTATTGTTTCAGCAATTCCTTCATCTGGTTCAGCTTCAGTAGTGCCTCTACGGGGGTAAGGGTATTGATGTCTGTTTCGTCCAGCAACTGCTGTATGCGGCGCATATCTTCCGTTACCCCGTCAAATATATTCAGTTGAAAGTTGGGCAGTGGTTTTATGGTCTTTACCCGCTGCTGCACATCGTCGCCGGTGGCTGCATGTTTTTCTTCCAGTTGTGCCAGTATTTCGTTGGCGCGGTTGAGGAGGGTAGGGGGCATACCCGCCATGCGGGCCACCTGTATACCAAAGCTGTGGCGGCTACCACCGGGGGCCATCTTGCGCAGAAATATGACTTTATTGCCCGTCTCGCGGTGGGTTATGTGGTAATTCTTCACCCGTGGCAGGTGGCGTTCCAGTTCGTTTATCTCGTGGTAGTGCGTGGCAAAGAGCGTTTTGGGTTTAGCAGGGCTATTGTGCAGGTATTCTACAATACTCCACGCCAGCGAAATGCCATCGTAGGTACTGGTACCACGCCCTATCTCATCCAGCAACACAAGGCTACGTTCGCTTATGTTGTTGATGATGCTTGCCGTTTCATTCATCTCTACCATAAAGGTACTTTCACCACCACTCAGGTTGTCGGATGCACCCACACGGGTAAATATCTTATCCGTCAGGCCTATGGTTGCGGCATCTGCCGGCACAAAGCTACCCATGTGTGCCATCAGGGTAATGAGGGCTGTCTGGCGAAGCAGGGCACTTTTACCACTCATGTTGGGCCCGGTAAGTATTATGGCCTGCTGGTCGGTTTTGTCCAGCAGTATATCGTTAGCCACATAGCTTTCACCCGGGGGCAGTTGCTGCTCTATTACCGGGTGCCGTCCGTTCTTTATGTCCAGTATGGGCTCTGTTACCAACTCCGGCCTTTTGTAGTTGAATTTCCGTGCATTATCGGCAAAACAAAGCAGACAATCGAGCTGGGCCGTTACGCCCGCATTGTACTGTATAGGGGCAATGTAGGGTTCTATGGCTGCCAGCAATTGCTGGTATATATCCAGCTCTATGGCCAGAATGCGGTCTTCTGCACCCAGTATTTGCTCTTCATATTCTTTCAGTTCGGGGGTAATATACCGCTCGGCATTAGCCAATGTTTGTTTGCGTATCCATTCCGGCGGCACCTTGTCTTTGTGGGCATGTGTCACCTCCAGATAGTAACCGAACACATTATTATAGCTCACCTTCAGCGAGCTGATGCCCGTGCGCATGGCTTCTTGTTGTTGTATGCGTAGCAGGTAGTCTTTACCACTGCGCGATATGTCGCGCAACCTATCCAACTCTTCCGACACGCCTTCCTTTATCATGCCCCCTTTGGCCGCCAGTGCCGGAGCCTCGGGCGATATGGTATTCATGATTCGCTGGCGTATGTCGGTGAGCGGTTGCATTGGGTTCACCATCAGGCCCAGTGCCTCGTGACCTGTGGCTATACAGGTATCGCGCAGTTGCTGCATAAACTGTATGCCGCGTGCCAGTTGCAGTACCTCGCGCGGGTTGGCCTTGCGAAGGGGTATTTTGCCCACCAGCCGCTCCACATCGCCCGTTTGGCGTATAAGGGTACCAATGGTATCAAAAAGTTCCTGCTCTTGCAGGAAGTATGTTACCAGATTCAGCCGGGCTTCTATGCGTTGTATATCGTACAGCGGGAAAATCATCCACCTGCGCATCAGTCTTGCCCCCATGGGGGTAGTGGTATGGTCTATGGCCTTCAGCAAGCTGGCACCTTGTTCCCAAGTACTCTGTATCAATTCCAGATTACGAATGGTAAACCGGTCCATCCACAAAAAGTCGCTTGCCGTTATGCGTTGCAGGCTGTTTATGTGTTGCAGATTGGCGTGTTCGGTATCGCGCAGGTAGTGTATGGCTACACCACAGGCTACTATGGCGGCACGCATATCCTCTACACCAAAACCCTTCATAGACTGGGTTTGAAAATGTTGCAGCAATAGCTCGTAGGTATACGGCTCGCGAAATATCCATTCATCCAACTGAAAGGTGTATACCCGGCTGTCGAACTCTTCGCGAAAACGTTTTGACTGCGATTTGGACAATATTACCTCTGAGGGTTGAAAGCTTTGCAGCAGCTTGTCCATATATTCGGCATTGCCCTCGGCTGCATAAAACTCTCCGGTGGTAATGTCTATAAAGGCTACGCCACATACGGTATCGCTGAGGTGCAGGGCAGCCAGAAAGTTGTTGCTGCGATTCTCCAGCAGCTTATCGCTGGTGGCTACACCGGGGGTTACCAATTCGGTTACGCCCCGCTTCACAATACCCTTGGTGAGCTTTGGGTCCTCCAGTTGGTCGCATATGGCCACACGATAGCCAGCCTTTACCAGTTTGTGCAGATAGGTCTCCAGCGAATGATGAGGAAAACCTGCCAGCTCTACCGATGCGGCCGACCCATTGGCTCTTTTGGTAAGGGTTATGCCCAGTACCCGCGATGCTATGAGGGCATCGTCGCTGAAAGTTTCATAGAAGTCGCCTACTCTGAATAGCAATACGGCATCGGGATATTTTGCTTTAATATCCTTGTGCTGCTTCATGAGGGGCGTTTCCGCTATATTTTTTGCCACGCTTCAAATTTACTCAGTCCTGCTGGCATGCCCTACCGTTTTCTACCATTGTGAGCCGTGTGTGGAAAAGTAAACGGCATTGCCGTTACTTTGCAGTATGGATCAGCAAACCATTAAAGACGAAGTTGCCGCCCTGTATCTGGGTATACTGCAACAATGGAACAAACGCAATGCCGCCGGTATGACTGGCTTGTTTACCAAAGAAGGTACCTATATAGGTTTCGATGGCAGCCAACTTACCGGCCAGCCACAGATATATGCCGTGATGGATGAAATTTTTTCAAACTTCCCCACAGCGGCCTATGTAGCTATAGTAAATGAAGTGCGCATCCTTACGGCCGACACCGCTTTGCTACTGGCTGTAGCCGGGATGGTAGCCGATGGGCAAAGCGACATAACCCCGGCGGTAAATGTGGTGCATAGTATTACCGCTGTGCGGGTAGATGGCCAGTGGCGTGCGGCCCATATGCAGCACACCCCCGCTGCCTACCATGGCCGGCCCGAGCTTGCAGAGCAATTGTCGGCAGACCTACGTGCTGCGTTGCAACAGCAAATAGGTCTGTAGCACACGCTTACTACGTTATAATACGAATGGGCCTCTTTGTGGAGGCCCATTCGTATTAAGGGAAAATGGTTGTATGAGTGTTTATTCATCATCGGCCGGGGCTGACTGCCCTCTGCTGTAGGCTCTCTGGCGGGCTTCCAGTATCTCTCTCAGTTTAGGGTTGCCTTCAAACAGTGTTTTCAGCTTGGTAACAATGGCATTGGTGGTTACCGTATCTTTTGCTTCAAACGCCGATTGCGCCAAACCTTGCAGTATGCTGTAATGTTGCGAAGCACCATCGCCCATAGCCATACGGCTGTTGTCGTTGAGCGAGGCTATCCATAACAGGCTCTTTTCAGAACTGTTCAGTATTTTCTTTGTTATTTCAGCACCACGTTTGGTATCGCCAGCGCGGTAGAATGTACTTGCCAGCAAATAGCCCGAATAGTCGTAGCCATATGGATATGATTTTTCAGTGATGTTTTTATACACCTTATCCAATACCTGAAGACCCTTTTCGCGTTGTCCTTCGGCAATCAGTTGGTTGGCGAGGAACGATGCATTCATTCTGTACGATATCAACTCGTGACGGTTGGGCTCATCAAAGTATACATCGTTGCGTTCGGCACCACCCCATACAAATTTATTCATAAACATATCGTAACTCTTCTCGGTGTTGATAGAGCCATTTATGTTAGAATTTGCCTTTATAGAGTCGTTTGTTCTGAATGGCATCAGGCGGTATACCATACCTTCCAGTCGCATATATTCTCCGGTACCTACGTAATCGCTCTGGCGCAGGCCAGCATCAAAGTACAGTGGGCGTTTCCAACCATCGGCAGCTATAGCGGCCAGTATGTTCATTACTGCAAGGTCGCTCTTGGTGGCTGCATTTTTGGGGAATGAGAAACGCATATCCGTTACTACCCTTGCGGTGTCATCAGCCTTCACCAAACCTCTTGCTACCAGTTCTTCCTTGCTCAGCGTAGGAACAGTAAAGTTTTTCACCGGCATGTAGTTCATTACCTGCTCGCCCCGGCGTATCACATTATCGCCCGATGTGCTGTTCATAAATGCACACACTTCTTTCAGGTCAAAGAATCTGTCCTTGGGCAGGCTTTTGGCCGGGTTATCGTAGTACATCACATAGTTGTGATTGTCGCCCAGATAATCGGCTTTTTTCCATGTCATAGGCACGGCCGGTGCATCATTTATCTTGTAATTCAGTTGGTCTATGTACCAGTCTATACCCAGCAGGCTCGTGTTTATTACGCGCACATCCCTGCGGAAACCCTCTATTTCCTGTATGTACCACAATGGGTATGTCTGGTTATCGCCATAGGTAAATAGTACAGCATTGGGTGCACAGCACGCCAGTGTGTTGTAGGCGGTAGCATTGCCCAGTGTTTTGCGAGAGCGGTCGTGGTCGTCCCACTCTTCTTTGGCCATCAGCACAGGTGCTGCCAGCAGCGATATGGCTACTGCGCCATATGCGGCCCCGGCAGCATTGCCCATACTCTTGCGTAGCAATTCGTACACCATCAGCACCCCAAGGCCTATCCATATAGTAAAGGTGTAGGTACAGCCGGCAAATGCATAGTCGCGTTCGCGTGGCTGTACTGGTGTCATATTCAGGAAGATACCGATGGCTGCACCGGTAAAGAAAAACAGTGTAAGAACAGAAATACCATCATGCTTCTTACGGTCGAACTGGTAGATGAAACCCATAATACCCAGTGCAAATGGCAACAAGTATAGCTTGTTGTGTGCGGGGTTGGTACTGAGGTCGCCCATATTGTCGGTATTGCCAAGGCCACGCATGCCGTCTATAAAAGATATGCCCGAAATCCAGTTGCCACGCTCGGGGTCGCCCTGTCCTTCCACATCGTTCTGGCGGCCGGCAAAGTTCCACATAAAATAACGCCACCACATCCAGTTCATCTGGTAACGGAAGAAGAAGCTAAAGTTGTCTTTGGCGGTTGGTTCTTCACCTTCTTCCAGACCCAAATAATTGCGGTAAAAATCGCCATGGCTTGGGCTGTTATAGTCCCATATACGGGGGAAGAAATGGCTTTGACTTTCACCGGTACGTGGGCTTACACCAAACACAGGGTCCGATTTGCTGCCTACTATCACATATTCATCCTTGCCATTTGCATTTTTTATGGGTGCGTAAGACTTTCTCGAGTTGTCTATATCCGTCCACTCGCTGGTAAAGTATGGGCCAAACAGCAGAGGCTGTTGTCCAAACTGTTCGCGGTTCACATAGTCCAGAAAGCTCATGGGGTTATCGGGGTTAGTCATGTCGATAGGCACATCGGCACGAGAGCGGATGATGGCCGTGAAATAACATGAGTAACCTATGATGATGAAGGTGATGCACAGCATGCCGGTATGCAACAGATAGTTGCCTTTTTGGCGTGCATAGCGCAATGCCAGCACCAAAATTGCTACCAGCAATACCAGGAAGGTAATGGCACCGGTATCGAATGGCAGGCCAAAGTTGTTGGTAAAGGCCCTGTCGAACCATGAAGCAATACGGGGTATGTATTGGATAACGCCAAACTGAACAAACCCAAGTATTACACAGCCCACCAAAAACGCAATAGCAGTGCCCATTGGTGTTGCCTTGTACCTTTTGAAGTAGTATATCATGGCCAATGCAGGTATGGTAAGGAGGTTGAGCAAGTGCACACACACCGACAAACCTACCAGAAACGCCAGCAACACTATCCACCGGTCGGCATAGGGTTCATCAGCCACCTCTTCCCATTTCAGCATGGCCCAAAAGGTAAAGGCAGTAAACAGAGACGATGTGGCATATACTTCGGCCTCTACTGCCGAGAACCAAAATGTATCGGAAAATGTGCAGGCGAGTGCGCCCACAATACCGGCACCCATTATCACCAACGTTTGGGTTCCATCGGGTTCGCCCTCACTGGCCATCAGTTTGCGGCCAAAGTGGGTAATTGTCCAAAACAGGAACAGAATGCTGAAAGAACTGGCAAAGGCCGACAAAGAGTTGATGAAGAACGCCGCAGAGGTAGATGGGGCACCAGTAAGTGCAGCCCCACCAGAAAACAGTGCAAATACGCGTTGCAGAATCATGAAGAAAGGGGCTCCGGGTGAGTGACCCACCTCAAGTTTGTATGCGCAGGAAAGAAACTCGCCACAATCCCAGAAGCTGGTGACGCGTTCCATCGTCATCAGGTAAACGGCTGTAGCAATTCCGCACACTATCCATCCGGTAAGGTTATTGACTTTACGATAGTTCATGATACATTTTTAGAGAGCGACAAAAATAGCAAAGTTTGGCAGTTATCAATATTTTAGTTAGTAGTGTCGCCATGCTTTTTCATTCTGCCGTATTGCTTCTGTGTCATCGGGGTTAGTATCATTCGTGCTATTCGTAAATATGTACCAACACCTTTCCTGGCTTGCATTATGATACTATTATTCATTGTTAAGGTAGTCATAATTTTTTTTGGGTTGCATTGTTTAGACCCTTAGTTTTGTGATACAATGCACATGTCACTACCCATGGCAAAAACGACAAAATAAAAACACACTCACCGATGAATTAGTTATTGTTGTGATGCCCACCAATCGTTTCGCGCAGCATTTGTTGTTGCAAACGGCATCAATGCATCGCACCCTTGCTTTCTTATCGGGTTTTTATCTGGCGGTTCTGTCAATTTTTTGAAATTCATTATCGTTCACACAAACACTACAATTTAGTCGCCTATGTCAATGCGTCAGCTTAAAATCACGAAATCAATTACGAATCGTGAGAGTCAGTCATTAGAAAAGTACCTACAAGAAATAGGCAAGGTAGATCTCATTACCCCTGAAGAAGAAGTTCAGTTGGCTATTCGCATCAAGCAGGGCGACCAATATGCACTGGAAAAACTCACTAAAGCGAATCTTCGCTTTGTGGTGTCGGTAGCCAAGCAGTATCAAAATCAGGGCTTGTCGCTCAGCGATTTGATTAATGAGGGTAATCTGGGTCTTATCAAAGCCGCCCAGCGTTTCGATGAGACTCGTGGCTTCAAATTTATCTCCTATGCCGTGTGGTGGATTCGTCAATCTATCCTGCAGGCTTTGGCGGAACAATCTCGTATTGTGCGCCTGCCGCTGAACAAGGTAGGGTTGAGTAACAAAATCAGCAAGGCCTATTCTCAGCTGGAACAAGAATATGAGCGCGAACCGTCTACAGAAGAACTGGCAGAATTGCTGGATATAGGTACAGAAGAAGTAGAGACTACACTTGGTGTTGCGGCACGCCACGTGTCGGTAGATGCGCCGTTTGTAGATAGCGAAGACAATACACTGCTGGATGTGTTGGAGAATCCAAACTCAGATTCTGCCGATGCTGACCTGTACCATGGCGAATCGCTCCGTTGTGAGATAGAGCGCTCACTTAGTACTCTTACAGATCACCAGCGCGATGTTATTAAGCTGTACTTTGGTATTGGTGTAGCCAACCCCATG
>JAGKWS010000128.1 GCA_021151685.1 Chitinophagaceae bacterium | reverse complement strand
CTTTAATACATTAATTCGCTTCAAAATCTTGATAATTCAGAGGAATCAGCATGAAATTAAAAGAAGAATCAATTCAATGGGCAGTAAATCACCTGTATAAGGAAAGTGACAATGACCTTTTCCCTAGACCTTTTGAGTTATCAATTATTAAAGAGATGGAAGCAGATGTTATAGCTCAATGTAAAGAAATTGACCTTAGCAACTATAAATGGAAACCTGCACGAAGATTCTTAATTCCAAAAGATAATGTTTCTTTCCGAAATGCTACACAGTTAGACTTACTAGATAGTATAATTATTGGTGCAATTATTTATGAATATGGCGCAAAAATTGAGAATAAACGTATTTCGCAGAATGAAAACACCGTTTTTAGCTATAGATATATGCCACTAAATGATGGCACGCTATATGGTAATAAGAAAACTTGGGAATCATTCTGGGAATCCTGCAAGAATGAGGCAGAAAATTTCTCTCATGTTGTGATGTGCGATATATCTGATTTTTACAATCAGATATATTTACACACTATCGAAAATCAAATGGCGGAATGTGAATTCCCAAATCAAGTGATAAAAGCGGTCAAAGAACTTATTATCTCTATCACCCAAAGAAGTTCAAAAGGAATACCAATCGGCCCTCATGCTTTTCATCTCTTCGCAGAAATGTCTTTGATCCCATTTGATAATAATCTGAAATTCAAAGAGATCCCATTTAAAAGGTACGTAGATGATATCGTGATTTTTTGTGATTCTGAAAAAGAGGCTAGAATAGCGTTGAATAATGTGGCGAATATTCTAGATAAAGAGCAAAGGTTAACTCTTCAAAGGCAAAAGACAAAAATCTTGAAGCGAGAAGATTTTATTACAATCTGCAAGGAAAATTTACTGGAGGAAGCTGCCAATAAAGCAGAAGAGGCAATTTTGCAAATCATCAATGAATATTCAGATGGAAATGCATATGTAAAGATTAAGCTATCTGATATAAGCAATGATGATTTGAAGACCCTTAAAGAAATCAACGTAGTCGAATTGCTTGAGTATTATATAAGCGAAAGTCAGCCAGACTACAATAAAATTAGATGGATATATAGAAGATTAGCTCAAATTGGCATTCCTTATGCTGTTGATTTTTCCATAGATAATTTCGAAAGGCTAATTCCGGCATTAAACGACGTTTGTTTATACATAAATTCCTGTGCGGAGAATTACTCTTCAGATTGGAAGGCACTCGGTGGGCATATACTCGAAATTTTAGAAGATGAAATAATCGAATCAAACGAATTCTACACAATAGCACTATACAATCTTTTTGTTTTCAATAAGAATCTTAATCACATCAAGAAACTAATTAAGCGATTTGGCAACGTTTCGGAAAACATAAAGAGAAAGATTCTTTTTGCAAGCATGAATTACGAATCAGAAGGTTGGATAAGGGAATTAAAAGAGCAGTCTGGCAAATTTGACAGTTGGACAAAACGAGCTTACCTAATAGCGGCATCTAAGCTTCCGCGCGAAGAGAAGGAGTATTTCTTCAAAGGACTTCGTGCTACCAATACTAAGGACGATGTTTTGGAGGAAATTATTATTAAATGGTCGAAACGTCAGTAATAGCTTTATAGTCTTCGGAGTATCCACCATGCTGGGCGTAGTCTTCCACTGGTCGAAGCGTCTCGCTTCGTCCTGATATCAGGAAGCGTCTCGCTTCCGTATCTTTAGTATTTTACAACACAACCTAATTTCATGGGACTAAAATACCGTATTGACGATCAGCAGGATTACTATTTTGTAACCTTTACATGTGTCAACTGGATAGACATTTTTATACGAGATGTGTACCGCCAGATTTTCATAAAGAGTGTACAGTACTGCCAGAAAGAAAAAGGGTTGCAAGTAGGTGCATGGGTGTTAATGACAAGCCACATACATATGATACTCGGCACTGGTGGCGACAAAAAACTGCAAGACACAATACGGGATATGAAAAGTTATACATCTCGCCAAATCAGATTGTAGTTAGAGCAAGGTGCAGGGGAAAGTCGTAGGGATTGGATGTTGTGGCTGTATAAAAAAGCTGGGTTATCCACATAACACAGGGTGGCCACAAGGGTCGCCCCTACCAGTCTTAGGCATCCCCAATAAAACAACATACCCCATTGCACCACAAAACAGGGTACAATGGGGCATGAAATAACTATTATCAGCTATACCGTAGGGGCTGCAAACTGGCGCAGGTGGTGGGTGCTGTGCTTGTGCAGCAACTGCACCTGATGGCGGTAGCCCAATACACCAAAGAATGGGTTGTTGATTGCTTTATCGGGCTGGGTGGCGTATACACTAAAGAAGTGGTCTATCTCGGCCTGTAGCTCGGCAATGGCAGCCGCCTTGGTCGCATGTCGCTCTGCGGGTGGCTCATCGGCCATCAGTTGGTTGGGCGTATTCTCGCGAAAAGGCTTTTCTGTTTCCAGAAATGCCTGCATGCGTGGCACTTGTTCGGCAGGGGTTATCACCTCCATAGGGGTGCGCCCACTGGCTATGCGCACATAGTCGGCCATGTGCTCTATCATCTGGCGCACATTCATTTTGCCCCACAGGCGTGGTGTTTGCTCGTCCAGTTCGGTAAGAATGGCCGTATAGCGGCTTTTCAGAAATTCGGCTTTTTCTTGCAGGTTTTCCATTGTGGCTCTATAGGGTTACATGAGTTGTTTGATGAGTGCTTCCTGCGTCATACCCTCGGCTTCGGCCTTGTAGTTGCGCAGTATACGGTGGCGCAGCACGGGCAGGGCCATGGCGCGTACGTCTTCTATATCGGGCGAGTACTTGCCATTGATGAGTGCGTGACACTTGGCACCCAGCACCAGATACTGCGATGCACGCGGGCCGGCACCATAAGCCAGAAACTGCGTAGCAGCGGTAGCCGCACCGGTAGTACCAGGGCGTGTCTTTTGTACCAGGCCTACTGCATATTCCAGCACATTGTCGGGCACGGGTACACGCCTTACCAAATCCTGAAAATACAGTATCTCCTCGGCACTCATTACCTTGGCCAGATCGGGCTGGCGGGCACCGGTAGTATTGCGTACTATGGTTACCTCATCGGCAAACGAAGGATAGTCGAGCGTTACCTGAAACATAAAGCGGTCCAACTGGGCTTCGGGCAGGGGGTAGGTACCTTCCTGCTCTATGGGGTTTTGCGTAGCCAGTACAAAGAATGGCGCAGGCAGTTTGTACAACTGACCACCGGCAGTTACGTTGCGCTCCTGCATGGCCTCCAGCAGTGCCGACTGTGTTTTGGGCGGCGTACGGTTTATCTCATCGGCCAGTACTATATTGGCAAATATGGGGCCTTTAATGAACTGAAACACACGTTGCTCGTTCAGTATCTCGGCACCCACAATGTCCGACGGCATGAGGTCGGGCGTAAACTGAATGCGCTTGAACGACAGATCCAGCACGTCTGATATGGTTTTTACCAACAAGGTCTTGGCCAGCCCCGGCACACCTACCAGCAGGCTGTGGCCATTGCACAATATGGCTATGATGAGTTTCTCCACCACATCTTCCTGCCCTACTATTACGTTGCCTATGCTTTTTCTTATGTCTTTTACCTTTTGCTTCAGCGCGTCGGCGGCTGCTATATCTGTTGCGTACATGGTTCTATATGGTCTATGGCCTACTTTTATTCAGCGGGGCCACTTATCGGCGTGAAAGTTCTATTATTTTGCCTAAACAAACAAATGAAACGTTGACACAGGATATAACAATACGCGATGCCCAGCAACAGATAGACAATTGGATACGCACCGTGGGCGTGCGTTACTTTGGCGAGCTTACCAATCTGGGCATACTGATGGAAGAGGTGGGCGAACTATCGCGGCTGATGGTACGCACCTATGGCGAGCAATCGTTTAAGGAGAGCGACAAGGGCAAGGAGCTGGCCGATGAAATGGCCGATGTGCTGTGGGTGCTGATGTGCCTTGCCAACCAAACCGGGGTAGACCTGACCGATGCACTGGCGAAAAACTTTGACAAAAAGAATATACGTGATGCCCAGCGGCATCGGAATAATGAAAAGCTGTAGCCAATACATTGCCGTTGGTACCCTGCCCCTATGATGCGCAAGGCAGCGGCAGGGTATCATGTACTACCGGCTTGGTAAACCCTACCTTTGCCACGGTCAATACGCTGCATTTTATGTCATTTGTAAACTATAACGGAATAATAGCCAATGCCACTGCAACGGTTTTACCTTTATCCAACACTGCATTCCGCTATGGCAATGGCTTATTCGAGACCATGCTGGTGCAAAACGGGCATATCAGGCTGGCCCATGCACACTGGCAGCGGCTGTTTGGTGGGCTGGCACAGCTTGGGTATGTAGTGCCGCCATTGTTTACACCGGCTATGCTGCAAGAGCAGGTACTACGCACCGTGCGCCGCAACGGGTGGCAGCAACTATGCCGGGTGCGGCTACAGGTGTTTGGGGGCAACGGGGGTATATTTGGCCCCGATGAACCGCAACTACACTACCTTATAGAGTGCTATCCGCTACAGGAGCATGATGTAACACTGAACATTAATGGCCTGGTAGTGGGTGTTGCTACAGGGCTGGCAAAAAGTACCGACATGCTCTGTAACCTGAAAACAGCCAATGCACTTGTGTATGCCACGGCCGCACGGCAGGCACGGCAAAATAAGTGGAACGATGCACTGGTACTGAATCAGTATGGCCGCATTACCGATAGTGTGGTGGCCAATGTGTTTTGGGTGAGGGATGGTGTAGTGTATACACCGCCGCTGCCGGAGGGCTGTATTGCCGGCGTAATGAGGGGGGCACTGTTACAAAAAGTGGGAAGCATTGTAGAAAAGCCGTTTGACCCTGCTGAATTGACACTAGCCACCGAAGTATTTCTTACCAATGCTATAAGGGGGGTACGCTGGGTAGCGAGAACTGGGGACACCGATTATGTATATGGTATAGCAAAAGAAATGGCATGTTTGGTGGCGCAAATGCAACCCGGATAAATGCCTGCACTACTTGCATTTAACATTACACCTGCAATACCTATCGAAAAAATATATTATTTTTGAAATACCCTTTTGCTGTTATCTAAAATACTGTGCTTATGGTAAAAAAGATGATAAAGAGGTTGTTCATTATTATGCTGTTTGGGCTGGTGGCCCAAAGTGCCGTAGCGCAGCAAAGTGCCTACATTACCAATCATCGTCTGTTTGCCTCTCTGCTCGCAGCCCACTACGGCATTCCCGCATCGGTAATATTGGCCGTGGCAACGGTAGAGTCGGCCGCAGGTGAAGCCCCCGTAGCACGGGTGCTCAATAATCACTTTGGTATGGTGGGCGAAAATAAATACATCAACCGCCGTGGCAACAAAAGCCGTTACAAACAGTACGACAACGAATATGCATCTTACATAGACTTCTGCGAGCTGATATCGCACAAGAAGTTTTATGCCCGCCTGCGCAACAATACCGACCCTAAAGCATGGGTAAGGGCACTGAGCCATTGTGGCTATTCGGAATGCCCTGCCGAGTGGGAGCAGCACATACTGAATATGTTGTCCGCTACACGATGACTGCCTGAAATGAAATGGAAACTGTGGTAAGAAATAAGCGGGTTGCTACTTGTAACTAAAAAAACAGAGCCGCCAGAGGAATCCGGCAGCTCTTACTTACTAACCCATTAAATTCACAACTTGCTGCAAATATACTACCAGCCGCACAAGGAAAAAAATGGAATTGTCAACCGAACCAATTAGTTTTATAGATATAACAGGAATATTTATTGTATCCAATCGAATGTGTGGGCTTTTCTCGCATTGGCAACAGAATAAATGTGCCCATGCTATTGCCGCGGCACTACAATGAGCGACAGATACCCTTATGGGCATTTTTTAACTTTGTCAACCATGCCCGCCATCCGTAATTTGCAGTATCAAAAACAATATCAAACAACATAATGAGCCGCATATTTGAACCGCTACAGGTAAGAGAACGTAAGTTTTTGCCTGCCGATTTTACTGTAACCAACTGGGAAGCCCTGCAACCATGGTACGACAATCTGGCCGAAAGAGCCATAGACAATATGGAACAGTTGCAGCAATGGCTGCAAGACATAAGCGAGCTGGAAGCCGTAGTGAGCGAAGACGTTTGTTGGCGGCAAATACGCATGACCTGCGACACCACCAACAAAGAATACGAAGAAGCTTTTACCTACTTCTGTATGGAGATAGAGCCTAAAATAAAACCCTACTCATTTACGCTGAACCAGAAACTGCTGGCGTCGCCTTTTATCAGCCAGTTAGACAAGGATCAGTTTTTCCCCTACCTGCGGTCTACCGCCAATGCGGCCGAACTGTACCGCGAAGCCAATGTGCCCCTACAGGCCGAACTGAGCCTGCTGGCACAGCAATATGGTGTTATATCGGGCGCAATGAGCATAGAGGTAGATGGCAAGGAATATACCCTGCAACAGGCTGCCCGCCTGCTGCAAAGCCCCGACAGGGCGCAGCGCGAGCTGGTGTTTGGCAAGGTAGCTGCCCGCCGCCTGCAAGACAAAGACAAACTGAACGAACTGTTTGATAAACTGCTGGCCACGCGCCATCAGGTAGCAGTAAATGCCGGCTTCGATAATTATCGCGACTATAAGTTCCGCGAGTTGGGTCGTTTCGACTATACGGCCGAAGATTGTTTTGCGTTTCACGAGGCCGTGAAAGAGCATATTGTGCCCCTTCAAGCCATGTTGCTGCGCCACAGGCAGGCGCGGCTGGGCCTTGCCGAAATGCGCCCGTGGGATAGTGATGCCGAGCCGGCAGGCGTGCAACCCTTGCACCCCTTTGCCAATGGGGCCGAACTGGCCGAAAAATCGGTAGCGGTGTTCAGCAAACTCAACCCATACTTCAGCAGTTGCATTACCACCATGCAGCAAATGGAGCGTTTGGATTTGGAAAGCCGCAAGGGCAAGGCCCCCGGTGGCTATAACTGCCCGCTGGCCGAGACCGGTGTTCCCTTCATCTTTATGAATGCTGCCGGCACCATGGGCGATGTTATAACCATGATGCACGAAGGGGGCCATGCCGTACATTCGTTCCTGTCGCACCCGTTGCAACTATCGGCCTTTAAGGAGTACCCTATGGAGATAGCCGAGCTGGCCAGTATGAGTATGGAACTCTTTACGATGGAGCATTGGGATGTGTTCTTCCCCAATGAGGCCGAACTGCGCCGTGCCCAGATAGAAGAACTGGAACGCATTATCACCGTATTGCCGTGGATAGCTACGATCGATAAATTTCAGCATTGGCTCTACACCCATCCCGGCCATACAGTGGCCCAGCGCGATGCAGCATGGATGGCTATATTGGCCGAATTCTCATCGGGCATTGTGAACTGGGAAGGACATACCGAATACCGCACCCACTTCTGGCAGAAGCAACTACACCTGTTCGAGGTACCGTTCTACTACATAGAGTACGGCATAGCCCAGTTGGGTGCGCTGGCTATGTGGCGGCAATACCGCCAAAACAAAGAACAGGCACTCAACAATTATATGGACGCACTAAGCCTTGGCTACACCCGTACCCTGCCACAACTTTACGAAACCGCAGGTATAAGCTTTGGGTTTACACCTGCTTATGTACAAGAATTGGCTGGTTTTGTGGCCGGTGCGCTGGGCGAGATGGGTGTGAAGTAATTCTTCCATTACCCCATAAAAAGATAGCCGTGCGTCACCGCACGGCTATCTTTTTATAACGGTTATTGAGATGTCAGTTACTTTTTATACACCTTCGCCGCTATGGTGCAGTCGCTTCCATGTTACTTTATCAGTGAACAAAATTGCAGTTCAGACTTTAAGTCCGAAAGTTCAATATCCCACATGGCATTTTCAGCAAAGAATTTTTCAATTGGTGCATAATATCCTTCAGTCAGAATAACTGTGGAGATAGTCGCAGAATATTCATTTTCTCTTGTGGCCTCCTGAAGCAGTTCTTTAAACCTTCTTACTGCATGTCTCTTTTTGGGTTGCGATTGCAGCAATAGCGGGTCTTGAATATAATTATAGATGTCCTCAAGAATCTCCACCACTTTAAAGCCAATCTCTGCTCGTTTATTTACAAAATGTTGCCTGTCATTTAGTGCCACAACTTCAATTGTGGTTTTACCCATTGGTGTTCTATGATAAAACCTATAGTTGAGAATGTATAAATGCGCTTTAGGGTCGTCATGGCATGGGTTAACAATCGGTTCATTTGTTACATCGTGTTCCCCCTTAGTTGTATTACACTTTTTATTTGCCGGAAGCAAATTGCCCCATTCAACAACTTTATCTGGAAAGTATTTCTTGGCATGAAAATGGTCTATTTCCATGTATTTACCTTCCTCGTTCAACTTGCTTTCCGAATAACAACACTTATTATTTGAAATAGCAAGAACGGCATCTCGAATAAATTGTGCATTCCAAACAGATGAACCATCACTTTTGTATTTTTCAGTTAATTCCTTAACTATTTCATCAGTAAAAGAGACAGGTTTAGGGGGTAATTCAAGCTTTATCATTTGCAGGTGTAATTTGAGACAACTGTAGTTTCAGTATTTTCCTTTCCGGGCTATTGGGGTGTAATATTTCCATTAAGCTATCAAATGCGGCCTTAGCTTTAGGGTAATCTTCCTTATCCAATGCTGTGTCGAACGCTGCATATAGCTCATTATGCCTTTCGCTGTAAATTTCATTTTCCATTTCCATTACTTCACTCAAAATCTCTTCTACACTCCAGCCCGCAAATGATTGTATAGGTATGTGCTTAATTTGAACGCCATTTTCTTTCTTAAGCAGAAGAAAGAGGTTGACCTTCTTAATTGTTTGCAACAATAGAGGACTATGGGTTGTTACTATAAATTGTGTAGCTATAAAATTATTGGTTAAGTAATCAACTATCGACTTCTGCCATTTGGGGTGAAGGTGCAGGTCTAATTCATCTACTAACACAACTGCAGGTTCTCGCAAAGGATTAGGCGATGTAGGATATCGTTCAAACATCTTTTTACACAAATCAATTATCCACGATAAAGTGGTTTGATATCCATACCCTAACTCCTCAAATAAAAACCATCCTTCTTTCGTTTCATATTCAATATAATTTCTGAGTTCCTCTGTAGTGGTAAACCGGAAATCCAATATTTCAGGGAAAATCTCACTAACAACTAAATCCTTTATGAGTTCTAATCTTGCCGCTGCTGATGGTTGGCCATTTTGCGATGCAAATTTTAACTGAAATAGCCACTCTTCAATATTGGTTAATTTATGATCCGGATTAAAAAGGGAAGCGGAATTAGCATCTTCAGATTTGTCAGAAATGCCAGAATTTCCTGCTCTTCGAGTTACACCATAAGCATATATTTTTAAATGCTTTAGATTGTCATTGTCTGATGCATCCCACTCTTGATTAGGGCGAAATCCCCAAAAATCAAAAATTGAATCCTCATAAGGGAATAATTTCTCAACGGCTTTATCTGATATGTTATTAGAAGATTTTTCAGATTCAAATACTATACTTGCACCTATGTATGTTGACGCTTTTGGTGTTTTGTTACTTTTGCTGGTTCTGCTTAAAGAAAGATCAATAGGACAATAAAGTATTCTGTTTACACTTTCTTCCGGAAATATTTCTGCCTGAGGTTCAAGATCAGCAACTGCTTTTAGCAAATTAGTTTTACCAGTATTGTTGTTTCCCAGAAATACAGTCCATTGATACAAATGCCCACTATTGTCAAGGAGGTTGAGTATATTTTCTCCTATGAAAGAATTATAATTGTCAAATTTTAATTTGCCAATATATACTGACTTGTTATCTTCCATTACGGTACTTTTTGCTTTTTATAGGCAAGTGTAAAGTAAATGCTTTTCTGCAAAAGAACTTACATATGCATCCTCAGTTTGCAGAATGTTTATCTCCCACGAACATGGAAAAAGCCGCATGTGCTATTACAAAAAAACAATACAAAAAAGGTCCCGACCAATGCCGGGACCTTACTATGACTGCCATGTATCTGTTATCTCTATGCCTGTCTAATGTTTCTTTTCATCTATCAGGCAGTCTTTCGTTTATAGTTACATCCACTGAGCGGCGAACTTGCGGAAGAACTGTATCAATTCCATCAGTATGCGGGTTTCCATCTCGAAACGGTATCCCAAATCGTTGTGCGTTCCAAGCAACTCACCGTCTATATAGCCCGCGTTATTGCCCTGCACCTGCTGTGCAATAGCATCTACATTTACATGTATGTCGTGCGCCAGTTGGTCTATGTTGTTGCGCTGTATCGCAAACTGATTCTCAAAGTGTTCGACCTGACGCATTACGTCTGCTGCGGTATTCTTACCAGCAACCTCTGTCAGTATGCCTTTCAGGGTTTCCAGTTCTGCTTTATAAAATGCCAGACTCCTCAGCCAATAGCTATGCTCATTCGATACATGTGATACGTTTACTCTTTTCATTTCTGTTTGTTTTTGATGGGTCAAAAGTACCCCGACCATTGCCCCGGCCTGCTGACCATCGTCAGCACCGGTAATGATTGTAGGCAGTACCGGGGCAAAGACAATTGTGGTAAGGCCAATGGCATATTGCCAACCAGTTACGGCGCACTACAGCACACATAGTATAATGGTAGAGAACGCTTTGCCCCCGTGTAGTACAGTGGCCTATACATACAAATAGGTATGCCAGCCCGGCAAAATGCGCTCTGGCTATATACAACAGTGCTGCACCCGGGCTGCGTACCCGCAACCAGTTGACACAGAACAGCCCAAAGGTTGACAACCGTCAGGCAACAGCCCGAAACGGGATTCTATTTTTGACAAAAAATTAATACGATGAAATTACCGTTCAGCACTGGCGACAAGGTGACACTGGCATCGGGTGGGCCCGTAATGACCATCAGGGGCTGTCAC
>JAGKWS010000127.1 GCA_021151685.1 Chitinophagaceae bacterium | reverse complement strand
GTCTGGTGCAGTTGTCTCGGGGCTTGGGGTAGTAGGGGCTGGTGGGTTTTTGCTTTTGTAGGTATACGGCTTGTCGGTATACCAGCCCGGCTTACCGCCATTTTTCATGTCTTGTATATATGTTTTTACTGTAGTTGCCCATTCAGTCAGCGAGTCAGTCGGATTTGCTTTTATAAATTTAGAAATCAGCGAGTCGGCCACAACATAGTTACCACTGCCCGCATGTGCCATGGCCAGTACCACATCAAACCGCTTACGATATTTGGCATTTTCATATTTCTTTACAGCACTCTCTGCCCGTAACTGTGCTTCGGTATACTGATGTTTACCCAACAAGGCATAAGTTTCATCAAAATAGGTGGCTACCTCATTCACATTGTCATTTGTCAGCTTGCTTTCACTTTTGCCGGGCTGTAGTAGTTTGGCATATTGCGAATTGGGAAATTTTTCAAGCAATGCCGTTGCGTAGCTTTGTGCCTTGTCAAACTGATTTTTCTTCACAGCTATCTGGTAACGCAGGTACAGTTCCTCTTCCTTTTGTGTATGGTTAGGGAAACGCTTATTCAGTGTATCCAGTGTTTTTATAGCACGCTCGTTATCATCCAGTTGCTTTACGTAGGCTTTTGCCAGCAATATATAAGACTTCTGCAATACCTTTTCGGCCAGTTCTTTTTGTTGTGGCGTGTTGGGCACTTTGGCCAGCAAGGCAGCTTCGGTTGGCAATCCGTTTCTATCTTTTTTGCTCACCGTTTCTTCATCATCATTATCGGCAGGGCTTCCATCTTCGCCACCAGTTTTGGGGCCTCCAGCTATAGGTGCGGCCGCTGCTCTGCGCCAGTTATCGGCAAGTGGCCTGCTGCCCCATTTGCGTTTAAAGTCGGTACTTCCTTGCGACATTAGCGATGGATTGGAAAAATACCACCCACTGCTACTGCCCTTGTTTTCATCTGCCTCGGCTGCCGCAGCAACTGCACCGGCATTCTCTGCCGCATTAATGCTGTCCTGTATCTTTTTTTCCAGTTCTTTCAGGTAGCGTCTTGCTATTTGTTGTTGTTCGCGCTTGCTCATACCTGCCATATGCAACAGGCTATCGGTTTCGCGTATCTGGTTGGCTGGTCCGGCTATTTCATTCAAGCCATTCGTGCGTTGCGATATTGACGCAAGCGATTTGTCTTTGGTGCCCCCCGAGTATTTGCCGGCACTGTCGTACGCTGCCTTGGCCGCCTGATATTGTCCTGCATTGTAGTATACATCGCCAAGGGCAGCAAACGAAAGTGCTTTCTGTTTTTTTGTAGCCTTTGGTACGGTAGTACTTTTTGTAAAGTATTCTGCTGCATCATCTACATCGCCCTTCTTAGCTACCAGTTTGCCCAATACATAATATACCTGATCGTAATAGTTAGAATATTTTGCATCCTTCAGCATTTTGCGCAGTGGTGTTGTAGCACTGGCCACATCAGACCCTACCAGTAACCTGTTGTCGGCAATATATTTACGGGCATAAAAGTCCATTTCTATTTTAGGATAGAAATCCAACACAAACTCAAAATTGGTAGCCGCCAGTTCGTGGTTGCCCAGCCTTTGCAGCAGTTGCCCATTCAAAAAAGCAGCACGTACCCTTAGCCAATTGGGCAAATTATTGTCCTGCCTTGCTTTTTCCAGTTGTTCCGATGCTTCGGGATAACTATACGTTTTCAGGTAGGTAAACGCTTTCTCTATAGCCAATCTACCCTTCAAGTTGTCTGGTAGTTCCGCATCAAATTCCAATAACGAAAGCACCGAACCTGCATTATCTATCTGCCCGGCAGTAACATAGGTTCTTGCCAACCACAGTATTGCATCATTATGCACCGATTTGTGTTGCCAAAATGCCAATTTCGATTTATGCTTTTTATCTACAATTGAAGGTGCTTCTTTAGTTCTGCTGTACGTGCTTCCCTTGCTGTTTTTGCTTTTTTTCTTCTGGTCGTTGGCAATAATGTATCTAAATGCAATAGATGCATTTTCAAAACTCCCCTTATAGTAATATGCCTGTCCCAACAGCAGGTACATATCATTACCCCACTTGGTACGCGGGTCGTGTATCTGTATACCTACCGATACTTTGCGAATAATACTATCCATATCGGCCGATAGCAGGGAGGAATCTTTTATGGGGTCAAAGGGAAACAGCCCTATCAACGAATCGTAATTGTCTTTATTTGCCCTCTGCATGTTCAGCGAGGCTTCTTCCATTTTTCGGTTGGCGTTGTAGTAATAGTTGTAGTGGGTAAAAGAATTTTGGAAGAACCTTCGTTTAGGCCCCCATGGCTTCTTCAGCATTGTCTGGTTAGACCATTCTTCTCGTTTCTGTTTCAGTTTCAGCTCCAGTTTCAGCTTCAGGGCCTCTTGTTTCTTCTTCTCGTTGGTTTTTGCCAACTTGTTTTTTGCATCCTTCTTTTTAGCAATACTGTCTGTTTTAGACTTCCGGGCCGAGGCCAAACTATCGGTATGTTTCTTACGCACCAGTTTCGCACTATCCAGTTTTTTAGTACGTACCAGCTTGGCACTGTCCATTACCTTTTTTCGGGCAGTGGTTAAGCTATCCCTAAACTTCTTCTGTACACTTTTGAAGCTGTCTGTTTTGTGGCGTTTCACCAACGTCACACTATCCGTGTATCGTTTGCTGGCTTTATACTTTTTCACCCGTGCAAGGCTGTCAGTACGCTTTTTTTGTACGGTTTTCATACTGTCCGTACGGGTTTTGCGCGCAGTAGCTACACTGTCTGTTATGTGCTGTCTTACCTCTTTTACAGAGTCGGTCTGTGCTTTGCGGGCATCTGTTACCAGTTTTGTTTTCAGTGTTTTTGATTTCAGTACACTGTCTTTATATTTTTTGCTTTCGCGGTATTTGCGGGCTGCGGCAGTACTGTCTGTCACTTTTTTCCTTGCCCTGGTTACACTGTCTGCTCTGTGGTCGCGTGCTATGCGTATGCTGTCCGCACGGGTTTCTCTGGCTTTTGTAGCACTGTCCAGCGCATATTTTCGGGCCGCTTTTGCACTGTCAAGGGCGTTTTTCCGAACGTTTACTATAGAGTCTTGCTTTTGCTTACGCACACGGGCTATGCTATCCGCACGAGACTCGGCTTGTCGGGGGCTTTTCTTGTTAGTTTGCCCCCAACCCGTCAGTTGCCCAACCAATAGCAAGGCGGCCAACGCATATATGAATCTTAATAATAATCGCAATCTCTAATCCTTTTCAAAGGTCATAGTCATAACGCAAAAAATAGCGTAAAATTATACGTGTAGCATTAATATCATTAATTTGGCGAAATAGCACACTGCTTCCCAGCTTTTCTTAGTTGCTTTTACGGTTTTGTCAATGACATTACTCTTGTAATAAATTGTTTTTTACACCAAAAAGCGTTGCCTTCAAAAATAGACAAAAACACGGTAACCACACTATTATAGTCGTGTGCATTCATTGGGTTTCATTAGCCAATTTGGGGCGAACGTGGTATAAGAGTACCTTCGCATAGTGAATACCAAGCAATCATCGGGCAATAGCAACAATACCATAATGCGTTATGCCGGCTTGGCTACGCAATGGTTGGTAATGTTGTTACTGGCGGTGTGGGCTGGGTACAAGGTAGATGGTTGGTTGGGCTGGGGCGTACCGGTTTTTCTGGTATTGCTTCCACTGGTTGCGTTATCAGTATCGCTATGGAAACTGGTAAAAGAGTTTAATAATCCCCAAAAATGAAAAAAGGATTCCTGATTGCAATGTTGGTAATATTTGCAGTACTTACGGCCATATTTGTGGCGGTACATAAGCTGTATCCACAGTTTCATACAGTTGCACTGCATAGTGCCAATGTATTGATGCTGGCATTGTCTTTTGTTGCATACTTACTGATAAACAAGAAGATAGACAACAGACCGCATGCATTTGTGCAAGGTGTCTACAGTGCATCGCTGCTAAAGCTAATGGTGTGCATGATGGCTATGCTTATTTATATATTCATCAACCGCAATACACTGCACAAGCCTACCATTTTTGTTTTGATGGGCATATATGCAGTGTATTCGGCAGTCGAAACCATTTTGGTCTCCGGCACAGCACGCAAAAAACAACCCGCAAACTGATATTGCACACTGTTGTATATGGGTAAACAAGAGCAATCATTACAAGCACTCAATAGGTTCATTCCCGAAGGATCGTTCCATCTTGTGCTTCCTTTTTTCGACACCCACAGTATCCATCTAACGCTCACGCGCGAGCGAAAAAGTGTACTTGGCGACTATCGCAACCCCACTAAAGATGCGCCGTTTCACCGCATCAGTATCAATGCCAATCTGAATCAATATAATTTTCTCATCACACTCCTGCACGAACTGGCGCATCTGTTCACATGGGTAAGGTATCAGGGTAGGGTAGCACCGCACGGTACCGAGTGGAAAGATGAATTCAGAAAAATATTGGTTTCGTTTTTAGGCAAGCATATCTTTCCCCCCGATGTAGAGAAGGCACTCTTATCGTACCTGCACAACCCGGCTGCCAGTACCTGTACCGATGTACATTTATATAAAGCCCTGTACCGCTATGACGAGCGCAAGCCAGGCTACAAACTGGTAGATGACCTGAGCATAAATACAATATTTGAAACCGAAAACGGCGAAAAATACCAGACAATAGAAAAAAGACGAACACGTACCAAGTGCCGCAACATAACCAATGGCAAACTCTACTTGTTTTCAGGCATCATGGAGGTGAAAGAAGTGCTTGTAAAATAGAAGCAGCTATCTTAGTGAAGACGGCGATATAAAGTACACCAGGCTGCGCCATCATTTTTCATTTTTCAAGGAATATAATCTGCAAATAGCATGCCTATTTTATGGCTTTTATGACGCAGGATCCAATAGAAAAAAACAAGCAGAATGGGCGTTTTCTATTATGACTTTCTTCCTTAACATACATTTTGTGTCTTTTTGCAACAAACAGTAGCTTTTTACGCTACTTTTGCAGCTTGCTTTTTTTGAAATTCACTAACCTGTAATGTCACTGCCACCCATTCTGCGCCACGTTTATAACCACGGAACCGAAGAGGTAATTCGCCGTGGCAAAAAGATATTCTACACTGCCGGTGTGCAGATGTTAGATGTAGATCATTTGCTGGAGCAAGTGCGTTTCAGAGTACGAAACGACCAGTATCAGAACTACTACACAGTAACCGTTACCAAATACCTGCAAACAAAAGACCTTGCAGTGCGGTGCCAATGCCCGTACAACTTGGGGGAGATTTGCCGGCACGAGGTAGCTGCCCTGTTTCAGTTGAATGATATATTGCAAAGCGGTTTCTTCGAGAACGTCAACATCACCTACGACCAGAAACATACCGTAGTGCGTATGCGTCAGGTTAGCCGCCAAATGCTACAATTGTTTACATCTGCCGACTCTCTGTTGCGGGCCGAATCGTTTGCCAATGGTCTCCGGTCGCAAATATTGGTCAACAAAAACGGCAACATTGAAGCCAATGTAACCGAACCCGATGGGGTATTTCATGTTACCATTCGCCAAAATGAGGATAGGTATTTCGATACCTCTTGTACCTGCCACGAGCATACACACCCACTGTGCGTACACAAAACAGCACTTTTTCTGCAGGTGCTAAAAAGCCACGGGCCACAGCACTTTCAGTCTATGCAAAACTGGGATGTGCAGAAAAACAAACTGTTAGAGCAATACGGCTACAGCCTGAAGGACGATTTGACAGGGAAGTTCGAATTTATCTATCAAGACAACAAGCCTTTTTTGAGGGTCCTCGATACCTCCATCAAAAAGGTAAACGCCCAAACTACAACGGCACCGGTGCAACCTGCCGCCAGTGTTGCCCCACCGGCCGAAATTGAAGAAAAAAGACTGGGTGTCGTTTTCGATACGGCTATTCCCACCTTCCCTTATGTCGAGGTAATATTGATAGCAGGCACACCAAACGATGCCCAAACTGGTTTTACCGGGCCTGTCGAAAAGCTGGAACTGAGCCAATATGTGAACCCGATGCGGTTTGTGGCCGAAGACCGCGAGCTGTTACCTACCATTAGGAAGTTTCAGCCCGAAGAAATTTTGCGCTACCTGAAAAAAACACTGCCATTTGGCGATTTTCTGCACGACTATGACAGTGTACTAAAAGACATACCGCAAGACGATGTGCGCATGCAGGCATGGGAATATCTGGTGCCCAAATACAAAAAGCTTGCCGAAAAACACCATAGCCACTCGCTGTTCTTCCTGAAGCAAAAAGGAAAAACAATATCGTCTAAGGTTTTAGATAGTCTCGAAATTTCGTCACAACCTATTCATCCACAACTGGTAGTGCGGAAAACAGGTAGCGATACTTTAATAGAGCTGGAGTGGAACATAGATAATAAAGCCATTGCATTTGGCAACGCACAGTTGCTAAACCCGGCAATGGTGATGCACGAAAACCGCCTGAATATTGTTGCCGACCTTCAGGAAATAGCCATTATTGAGAAGTTTGCCAAAACGGGCACATTACGCATTCCTGAAAAGAAATGGAATGATTTTCTCACAAACGAGCTCATGAAATGGAGTGCTTTCCTGCACGTACATTTCGATGAAGAGTTGACAGAGCATGTTCAGGAATATGCACCTGTGTGGAAACTGTATCTTTCCGAACGCGACCAAACGCTCATCATGCAACCTGTACTGGTATACGGAAATACAGAAATAAAACCATCTTATTTTGGCGACGTTATTCAACCCGGCAACGGTGTCATTTCCATCATCAAAAGAAATGAACAATCAGAGAACGATTTTGCCGAACTCTTACAAAAACTGCATACCGACATTGTAAATAATAAAAAGGAAGATACGCTCTACTTGTCGGGGGCTGCCGTACTTTCCAACAACTGGTTTTTCCGCTTTGCCGATATGATGCGCGAAAACAACGTGGAGCTATTGGGCCTGGAAGGGCTCAGAAGTTTACGTGTAAACACGCACAAGCCGCAAACACAAATACAGGTGAGCAGTGGCATAGATTGGTTCGATGCTTCCGTCCAACTTACCTTCGGCGACCAGCAGGTATCCATCACCGAGGTGAAAAAGGCATTGTCTCAACGACAAAACTTCATCAGGCTGGGCGATGGTTCTCTGGGGCTATTACCCGAAGATTGGCTCAAAAAGTACAGTTTGTTGCTGAAAATGGGAGAAAGTAAGGGCAATAAACTTCGCCTGAAGCGTTTCCATTTCAATATTCTGCAAGAGCTGCTCTCCGAGATAGACGAAGAAGCACTACTTCAGGAACTGGAAGAGAAAAAAGAACGCCTGAGTAAAATACTGAATAATGACTTCTCTAATGTAAACCCGCCGGAAAAACTATCGGCAACATTACGTCCTTATCAGCTTGCTGGTTTCCAATGGTTCATTTTCCTGAATGAGGCAGGTTGGGGGGGTATACTGGCCGACGATATGGGTTTGGGTAAAACAGTACAAACACTATCGTTCTTTCAGTACTACAAAAACCTACACCCCAACGCTATGTTTCTGGTGGTTTGCCCCACCACGCTTATGTATAACTGGGAAAACGAAATAAAGAAGTTTACCCCGGAAATGACGCACATCATTCATCATGGGCCTAAACGTAATCCGGCACCGGCAACATATAAAGGGTACGATATCATCATCACTACCTATGGCACAATGCGCAGCGATATTAAAGGACTGAGAGAGATTGAGTTCGATTATGTAGTGCTCGATGAATCGCAATCCATCAAAAACCCGCAATCGCAGGTGGCTCGTGCATCGCTGCTCATCAACAGCAAAAACCGGTTGGCACTTAGTGGTACACCGGTACAAAACAATACATTTGACCTCTATGCACAAATGAACTTCCTGAACCCGGGCATGCTGGGTAGCCGCGAATTCTTTATGAGCGAGTTCGCAACACCAATAGATAAGTTTATGGAAGACGAGGTGAAGCAACAATTGCGGAAACTCACATATCCATTCTTGCTGCGCCGTACCAAAGAGCAAGTTGCTAAAGACCTACCCGAAAAAACAGAAACCATACTGTTTTGCGAAATGGGCCCCGAACAACGCAAAATATATGATGCCTACCGCAATACATACCGCTCACAAATACTGGGCATGATAGAAGAACAAGGCATGGAACGCTCTCAGATGCATATACTACAGGGGCTTACGCGCCTGCGGCAAATATGCGACTCGCCAGCCATTCTTAACGAAAGCGAAAGATACCAGAACCATTCTGTAAAACTGGATGAACTGAGCAGGGAAATTACCGAAAATGTGGGCAATCACAAGGTGCTGGTGTTCTCTCAGTTCTTGGGTATGTTGGCACTCATACGCCAAAAACTCTCATCCGAAGGCATCAAACATGTATACTTCGATGGTAGTAGCTCATCTACCGATAGAGAACGTGCCATAAACGAGTTTCAGAACAACGATGATTGTAGGGTATTTCTCATATCGCTGAAGGCAGGTGGTATAGGCTTGAACCTGACCGCTGCCGACTATGTGTATATCGTAGACCCATGGTGGAACCCTGCGGTAGAGCAACAAGCCATAGACCGAACACACCGTATAGGCCAAACTAAAAACATATTTGCTTACAGACTCATTTGTAAAGACACCCTGGAAGAAAAAATGTTGCAGTTGCAGGAACGCAAAAGAGCATTAGCCGCCGATCTTGTTTCAGATGACAACGCCTTCATGAAACGCCTCACTACCGACGATATTGCATTTTTATTCAGTTAGCAAGCATGTCAAAATATAGGCACACCTCAGTGTCATTTATTTTGACATGCTTACACAGTCTTTCTGCCGTCAATGTAGGTTTTTGTTAACAGAACAGTTGGGGTATTGCTGTTAACTTTGTTAAGAGCATGTTTAAGATATATTACTTGTACTTGGTATGAAATTGTTTTTGAGCAAAACGAGGCACATGTTGCATTCATAGCTATTCCGGTGATGAAGAATATAACGAAGATGTAGCCCCGATTACTTTTATTACAAACGCAAGTAATATGCATTAAACCCACTCTAATACCATTTGAAAATATTATCGGAAGTCATCAACTCTTCAACACACTTGTATGCGGTACCTTCTATCTTTTGTTTTGGCCTTCTTGCTGGGTTCATATGCTAATGCACAAACCAATAACACAAATCTGCTCGCACAAAGCCCCGATGGCAAAACAGTAAAACTGGTGTGGTTTTTCAACCATATGCCCAAAAGTGTCACTGGGTTCGATATTAAAAGGAAAGATGGTCTGGAAGATTGGCGGAAACTCAATCGCAGTCCTATCTTGCCGGGTATTTCGCTGAAAAAAGAGCTGACACCAACAGGTATAGACAATGCCGAGGCAGTGAGAATTTCCGAAAAACTGCGAGATCTACTTAAATCAGGAACAATTAAAGAATATACACTCAGCGACTTTGTAAAACGCTGGAGTAATAATGATAAAGCCATACAAGACATTTTTGCCCTGGCCGAATTAGACTACGATATTTCCCTCATGGCCGGATTGGGATTTGAAGACCATACCGTTACACAAAAAACCGATTATCAGTATGGCTTGTTTGTTGCCGGTACCGATTCTCTGCTCGCACAATTGAGCTGGAATTATGGAGAAATTCCAGACTTGAATGTAATACAGGAAATAACCTCGCGTACCACACCGGCAACACAACGCGGAATACAGCTTTTATGGACTGCCGATGCCCAAAAAATGAAAATGGGCTATATATCAGGGTTCAATATATACAAGAAGGGAATAAGAATGAATGATAGGCCCATAACAGCACAAGATGCCAGCACCTACATATGGACAGATAAGAATGCCCCCGTAAACACTATGGACCAATACAGCATTAGTGCCGAGTCTCTTTTTGGTATAGAAGGCATCATCAAGTCATACACTTTCAATCCTGCCGAACATCCTGCCGAATACCACAAACCAATTGTGACCAATGTAACCTCTCAGGGATATTATTTCAAAGATGGTACTTTGGTACAATGGACATTTCCTGCCGAAGCCGAAAAGTATATTAAGGGCTTTTATGTAGAGAAAGACAATATCCCCAATGGATATACTAAAGTGTCCGATTTATTACCACCTTCCACACGGTCTTTTTCCGATAAAACCGGATCGCATGCCAATTACTACCTCCGCGCACGCGTTGTAGCCGTGTATAACGATAAGAGCCAGATGGCGGGCACAGAAAAATTGTATAGCTATTTTGCATCGCCCGAGGCACCAAAACCTCAAAACACCACACTGAAGGTAACTGTAGAAGATAAAAAAACTGTAATGTACCTCAGTTGGGATGCCCCCATTAGTGGCGATAACACAACACACCAATACCGCATCTATCAATTCGACAATTTGAATGATAAATTTGTGATGCTTGCCGACAAAATTGCATCAAACAACACCGTATACAAACAAGTATTACCCCCCAATGGTGTCAATAAATACAAGTTTTACGTAGTGGCACTCAATCGTGCTGGCAGCGAAAGTATGCAGGGCGATATTGTATCTTGGCAGGTAGCCCCGCCCGACGACAAGAACGGGAAGAAATAACACCTCTCGTTATTGTACCCCCAATGCTATCCGTAGCCTTTCTACTGCTTTTTCAGCTTGCTGCCTCATCAGTAGCAACAGTATCACTGGCATAACCATGGCAAGTAGCAACGAAGCCATGCTCAGTGTACTATCCCGTATTTGCAGCAAAATGGCAGCAGCCACAGCCACTATCAACACTACCATTGGCAAGTACGCATCAGGGCGCACTATCAATATTATTTCGGTTCCATTTCCCTTATCATGCATGCTACCTACAATACGGGGCAAAGCCGCATTTCTCCGAAAGTTAACAGGAGTTATCACAAAAGAACTTGTGCCTATACTACCCACAAATAGTACATCTGGTGGGTATTCATAAAAGCCTGTGGGTTTGCGTGTATCGCACACTTTTTGCAGTCTTGGGCTTAATAGACATTTGTAATGGTGAAAGACGCTGGAAGTCTTGTTGGGCCTTAGTTTAAGGTATTTGAAAGGTCATGAATAAAAAAACTGCGTTTATT
>JAGKWS010000126.1 GCA_021151685.1 Chitinophagaceae bacterium | reverse complement strand
GTATATTGTTTTATTGGGGATATTTTAGACTGGTCGGCACCACCTGCGGGTCGGTTTTGGATTTACTCGGTTTTTCCCATGCTGGGCGTAGTCTCCGACTACGTCCTTGCGGCTGTCAATCTTCAGATTGACAGCCGCAAATTCGTCAACTGGCGCGGGAGTTAGCGAAGCGCTCCCGTGTCTGATACAAGTTGCCCGGTTTATAACCGGGCGATACCAATTTGACGACACACGTATCAATCATAAATTTTACAACCGCATATTGCAGGGCGACCACAAGGGTCGCCCCTACGTTTTTGGCAATCCATTGGTTGCGTGTCTCGCTACAACAATGCAGCAGTCCATCTTCAGATTAACAAAATGTTCCTCTTTCTCTAATATTCCTATCAATAATTTGGTTTTTACGTTTTATAACGTACATTTACGTTATGGAGCGGAAGAAATCGTTACAAACACTCACAAAGGCCGAGGAAGAGGTGATGCAAATAATATGGGACTTGGGCAAATGCCTTGTGCGCGACATTATAGAGCGGCTGGGCGACCCCGATATGCCCCATAGCACCATATCGTCGGTAGTAAGGATATTGGAAAAGAAAGGGTTTGTAGATCACAAGGCATATGGCAAAACCTACGAGTACTTTGCCGTGGTAACAAAAGAAGACTATGCCCAACAGGGTGTAAAAGGGTTGGTAGAGAAATACTTTGGTGGCTCGCCCCGTATGCTGGTAAGCTATCTGGTAAAAAGCAAAGACCTCGATTTGAAAGAACTGAACGACCTCATGCAATCTTTAGATAACGAATAAACAGTATAACCATGGGTGCCTACCTCTTTAATGCCACCGGTATATGGCTGGTGAGCCTGCTGGCCTACGACCTGCTGCTGCGCCGCGAAAGCTACCATCGCTACAATCGTGGCTACCTGCTGGGCACGCTGCTGGCCGGTTTTTTGTTGCCTGCCCTGCCGTGGCTGCAAGGGGTACTACTTCCCGAAGCCATGGAAGTGCCCATACGCACTGTAGCCCGCTTACGCGAAAATTTTGCAACAGAGACCGTGGTTGCGCCCGCAGCAGATGCCGGTGTGCCGTGGTATGCATACCTGTATGGTGCCGGTGCCGGGCTGGTGGTGCTACTGCTACTGGCCGATGCTGCAAAAATAGCAAGGTACTACCGCAGGGCGCAGCACAGCAATGCCGATGGCTGGAAGATTGCCGAAACGGGCCTGGCACATTCGCCCTTCTCACTCAGAGGTATACTGTTTGTGGGCAACCGGCAAGACTATACCGCACAGGAGTGGCATATGATACTGCTGCACGAGGGGGCACACAAAAGCCGCTGGCACATGGCCGATCTGGTGCTGCTCTACACGGCACGCATCCTGCTATGGTTCCATCCGCTGGTATACATATACCACCACCGCTTGCGTATGGTACACGAGTACGAGGCCGACCATATAGCACGCAACAGCGGCACCAGTGCCTATGGTCGTTTCCTTATAGAACAGGCCGTGCTGCATGCAGGCCCATCACTGGCACATTCATTCAATCATTCACCCATAAAACAAAGAATACGTATGATGACACGCACCTCGGGTAAGATAGCCCAAAGCAAAAAACTGGTTCTGCTGCTGCTGTTGCCATTTATGGCGGCCTGCTTCAATAACAGCAAAGACACGGCAGATATTGCCAACGACAGCACCATTGTTACCGACCCCATAAGCGGCAAAAAGTGGGTAGTGGCCAAAGACACCATCACAGGCCCCAAGGATACCATTATTGTTACCGACCCAACAACCGGCAAGGAGGAAATGAAAATTGTTGGTAGAAAAGAGATAGTTATTGGCGAGCCTGCAGGTGGCGATACCGTTATACTGATGGACCCGGTATCGGGCGAAGAACAAATGAAAGTAGTGAGCGAGGTGAGCATAGCCGGCATGGCCGGCGGTACTATGACGCTGGATAAGTTTTTGGCAAACCCCATAGTAGAGGGCCCCAAGGGCTGCACCGTGCAAGGGTTTACCATTTCTATGCTGCCCAAAAATGAAGATTTGCGCGGGCCATTTGCCCTAACCGGCAACAAGGTAGGTGCCACACAACTAAAATACCTGCGCGAGCATAAAGGTATACCCATGCGCATATTTATAGAGGCCATTCGGCTGTCGTGCGATGGAAAAGAACGGAAGACCAACGCTATGGTGATAAAAATTGAGGGGTAAGACCGGGAATAGCATCAGTAATAAATAGAATTTTCTTGGCAGGCAGGCTCGCAAAAGGTTGCCTGCTTTTTGTGAGATGACCATGTCTATTTACATTGCGAAGAATAGACACCGCTTACCGGCCTTTCTTTGCGGTTATATGCAAATTCTTTGTGGTCTTCAAACCAGCAATATTCCTACGTGAAACCATGGTGGCCCTTGTGGTGAGTTTTTTTCCCAAACCCTACTTCCCCTCCATCTCTGCAACAATACCCGCTACCTGTGCTTCGGTTATTTGCCCCTCTATAAAGCGGCGGTTGCCGGTGCGCGGGTGCAGTATCAGCGTGGCGGGTATAGACCCTTCCCAGTTCTTATCGGCAAGGGGTACAAAATCGTTGGGGTTGGTATCCTTTAGCCATATTACCTGTGGGGTGATGCGTTTGCGTTGCAGAAACAGGGGTAGTTTGGGGTAATTTTCCTTAAAGTCCAGACTCACCAGTAATACCTTGACCGGCTTTGTGGCATAATGCTCTTGTAGCGCGTTAAACTCTGGTAACTCGGCCACACAGGGGGCGCACCATGTAGCCCAAAAGTTGATGATGTACGTAGTATCGGGCGAGGACGCACTACTCAGTATCTGCTTCATAGATAGGGCAGGAATGTTTTGTGCGGCCAACTGCTGTGCGGGCAACAATAAGAGGGCTATGGCAAGACTGCGTACTAAACTGGTCATACCCATAAAGATATACACATTTTGCCCTGTAGCGGTGTTAAAATGCTACCAAACAGGTACGTGCCACCTTACCTTTACCGCAAATCTATTTGTATATGAATACACCACTTTTGGGCCTGCGCACCGTAGTATATATGGTGCCAGATTTGGCTGCTGCCAAAACATGGTACAACGAAGTTTTTGGAATAGAGCCCTACTTTGACGAGGTATTTTATGTAGGCTACAATATTGGTGGCTACGAGCTGGGCTTGCATCCGGCAGAGGCTGTGGCTGCTACAGGCAACCATGGTGGTACTGCTTACTGGGGCGTAGAAAACGTGCAGGAAGTGTACGACCGATTGCTGGCGGCGGGTGCCACTACTGCCGAGGAACCTACCGAAGTAGGTGGCGGTATTGTCATTGCTTCGGTATACGACCCGTGGCACAATCCGGTAGGTATCATCTACAACCCACATTTCAGCCTGCCACAGGCATAGTGCGGTTACGGGTTAGTAAAATGCATGAAGACAATACAAGGTGCGCTGGTAGGTTACTGGCGTGCCTTGCCTATCCAGTGTTCGGGGTTTAGTTTGGTGTTGCCCTTGCCCTGTGCCTTCCATATCTGGAAGTTGATAACAGGAACGCCCTCGTCGTTGGTAGACACTACCCCCAGTGCCTGGCGGGCATCAACCTCATCATTGGCCCGTACCGATACGCTTTCCAAACCATTGTACACGGTAATGTAGTTACCATGTTTTACCATCACTACCTTGCCCGGCGAGCCAGGTACCGAGAATACCGATGATACCGTACCCTTGAAAACGCAACGAACCCTTGCCCCACCATCTGTTTGTATATCTATACCGGGGTTGTCTATCTGCACACTTTTGAAAACCGGATGCTGGTGTACTCCAAATCGGTCTATGATGTAGCCTTTCTCTACCGGCCAATACATTTTACCTTTGTTGCCTTCAAAGTTGCCGGCCAGTTCCACGTCTTCGGGGGTAAAGAGCAATTCCACATCGGGCTTGTTGCCACGGTTGCGGTTGCCAGTTTTTACATCGTTCACAGAGCCATACTCGGGTTCGTTACCGCCGGTTGAAGATTTTATGTTGGTCTTGTTGCCGGTACCTGTTTTGGTGGCGGTAGCATTTTTCTTCGCCTCGGCGGCGGCCTTAGCCATCTCGCGTTCTATGAGGTCGTTAATGGCCTTGTTGATGCGGGCTGTAATTGTTTTGTTCTTTTCTATATCGGCACGCAGCTTGCTTTCCTTGCTCTTTAGTTCCTGCACCACTTGGTTGGTCTGGTCGGTCTCGCGCTGCAATACCTGCTTTTGCTGCACCTGTGTGTTCAGTAACTGGTCTTTTTCGGTCTTTTCGGCATTCAGTACCCCTATCTTTTGGGTAAGCTGGGTTTGTGTTTGGGTAATTTGTGTTGCCTGATACTTACGGAAATCGCGAAACTTCTTCAGGTACTTCATGCGTCTGATGGCATCGTTGAAGTCGCGCGAGGAGAACAAAAACGCCAGCATGTCGTAAGAGCTGCGGCTGGAATAGGTATACCGTACCGATTGTGCATAGCGCACCCGCAGGCTTTCCAGCTTTTGGCGCAGTGTTTGCACCTCTCGCGATGACATGCGAATGTCGCGGTCTATATGATTTATTTCGTCGTTGATGTTGCCAATTAGTCGCTGGCGGTCCGCCAGCTTGTTTTGCAGGGCACGCAACTGGCCTATGGTAGCTTGTTTATTGTTCTTGATGGCTTCCAGCTCTCGCTCCGTTTCATTGATGGCATCCATGATGGCCCTGCGGCGGGCCATGAGCGTATCTTTGGACATGGTGTACTGCCCATGCTGCCCCTGTGCCCATGTGGGGGCCGGCAACAACCATAAGAAAACGATAAGAAGAAGACGCTTAGGCATGACGATAGGGGCAAAAATAACTAAAATCGGGCCGGAGACGGGCCAATTTTTAACGATTTAGGACGTTTTTACCAACTTTTTCGCGAAAAAGGAAACACATCATTTCATTTGCCCGACATTTGTGACAAAACCAGTAGAAATTAGCATATGTTGTACTCTATGACCGGCTTTGGAAGGGCCGAAGCTACAGTGAACCACCGCCAGATAGTGGTGGAACTGAAGGCACTGAATGGCAAACAGTTTGATGTGAATACCAAGCTGCCCCCCATTCTGCGGTCGTGGGAGCTGGACATACGCTCGCTGCTGGCCAGCAAGCTGATGCGCGGCACCATAGACCTGAACATAACCGTGAAGCAGGATGGTGCGCCCAAGCCCATGGTCATCAATACCGATTTGGCTGTCTTCTACTACAACGGTATGAAGCAGATAGCCGAAAAAACCGGACTGGCCGAAGACAACGTACTATCTACCCTGATGCGTATGCCCGAGGTGGTAGCTGCCGACCAGGACGTGATGCCCGAGGAAGAGTGGGAACAGGTGCGTACCGTGGTTATAGCCGCAGCCGACGACCTGATGACACACCGCGCCCACGAAGGTGAAGCCCTGCTACGCGACATAACGGCCCGTATAGCCACCATAGAAGCCCTGCACGAAAAAGTATTGCCCTTTGAGGCCGAACGCATAGAGCGGGTACGAAACCGCATCAACCAGTGGCTGGAAGATATGGTGAGCAAGGAAAAGATAGACAGCAACCGCCTGGAGCAGGAAATGATATACTATCTGGAGCGTATGGACTTTTCGGAAGAGAAAATGCGCCTGCGGCAGCACTGTACTTATTTTCACAGCATCATCAGCGAGAACGACATGGCCATAGGTCGCAAGCTGAACTTTGTATTACAGGAAATAGGCCGCGAAATAAATACCCTTGGCTCTAAAGCCAACCATGCCGACATTCAGCAAATCGTCATCAACATGAAGGACGAACTGGAAAAGGCAAAAGAACAGGTGCTGAATATATTGTAGCAAGCAAAAAAGAGATAATGATATTGTGTACAGGCAGTCTCGTGGCTGCCTGTATTCGTTTATATGCTACAGGATATAACGAAATACACGTAAAAACTACCCCAACTTCCTGGGCTGCCAGCCCAGCTTGGTAAACAGCTTGCGGCGCAGCAAGAAGTAGTCCCACACTATGCTGCGGCGGTATATGCCCTCTTCGTTGCGGGTGGTAATGAGTGCCTGATTTTCGCGGCGGCGTTTCAGCCACTTGCCCAGATCGCGGTAGCAATGAAAGTGCGCCTTAATGATGATGAGCATTTCTTTCACATTGCCCTTTACAAGCAGCCTTAACCCGGCCAAACCATCCAGCATCAGCCTGAGCGGGAACAACCAAACCAGTTTGTAGCCCTTCTCGTTTTTGATGAGCAGTACCAGATTGTTGCGAAAGTTGTAGTACAGTTTTGCAGGGCTGCCATAGCTTATAACGCTACCACCCACATGGTATACGGTTGATGACCCTATGTAGCCTATACGGTAGCCGGCATTCTTTAGTCGCCAGCAAAGGTCCACCTCTTCCATGTGGGCATAGAGCTCATTGTCCAGCCCGCCTACCTTGTGGTAGAGGTCGGCCCGTACCATAAAGCAGCCGCCCGATGCCCAGAAGACTTCTATATCATCGTTGTACTGGCCAAGGTCTTTTTCTATATCGAAGAAGATGCGCCCACGGCAAAAGAGATAGCCATATTTGTCCATAAAACCACCACCGGCCCCCGCATACTCAAACTTATCGCGTTCGCGGTAGTAGCGTATTTTGGGTTGGCAGGCAGCCATATCGGGCCGGGCCTCCATGGCGCGGTGCAGCGGGGGAAACCAGCCTTCCGTCACCTCAAAGTCGGCACTCAGCAATATGTAATATTTGGCGTCTATTTTACGCAGTGCCTCATAGTAACCATTGGCAAAGCCGTGGTTCTCTTCTATGCGCAACGTCTTTACTGTAGGAAAATGTTCCTGCACATATTGCAGGGTATTATCGGTAGAGGCATTGTCGGCCAGAACCACATCGTAGCCGGTATGGGCTTGGGCTACAATAAGGGGCAAAAACAACTCATGCCACTTGGTACCGTTGTAGCTCAGTATCACTACGGCAGTATCATGATGGCACGAGATCATAGGGAAGAATGCTTTTGCTGTATAAACGCGTATGCAACCACTTTATTACAAACAACATACAGGCCCAAGCTGCAAAGCAGCATAGGCCTGCGGTGGATGCGTTGTAATAGCAGCAATAATGCGCTTTGGTAGTGAAATTATTTGTATTTCGGATCGTACAATGTATTGTCCGGAACTTTTACATCGGCATTAGACTGATACTTGTGTTCCCAAAGATTGTAACAGCCAGACCAAGCGAAAATGAAAATTCCGAAGAAAGATAACAAAAACAGAAAGCGCGATTTGGAAGGCTTACTGAGCTCAATGTCATTGGGGTTATCTATTTCTGAACCGGTATGTTGCGGATGCGTATTCATGAATTTGAAAATGTTGCTGTCGCAAAAATAATGGTAATTCCCTCAAAATCATAATATTTTTACGTAGTTGCCGTTTAGTAAAAACGACAGGATATAGATGGTTGGCAGAGACATGCCCTTTTGGGTATGTTCTCTTATTTCACCAACTTCACAACGATTTGATGACCAATATTATGCGGCAATACCTGAATTGGAAGACGTATCTGGCTGTGGTGGCATTGCTGATAGTAGGTGCATCGCTCTATTATACCAATAGGCTGGCATCGCGCCTGGCCGATGAGGAGCGCAGAAAAGTAGAGGAAATAGCCGGAGCCCTGAAAATACTGAGCAACCCCACCAATACTACCGACCCCGAAACCGCCAAGGCCATTAACACCATGGCGCAAAACAAAACCATACCACTCATTATTGCCGATGACAAGGGCAATATTGTAGACAAAATAAATTTGGATAGTACCCGCAGTGCCAAAGACAAAGACTATGCCCGCAAACAACTGGAAGCCTACAAAGACGAGCACAACCCGATAACGGTAGACTATGGTACGGGGGTAGACTATGTGTACTATGGCGAAAGTTACCTGCTGACGCAGTTGCGTTACTTCCCGTACGTGCAGCTTGGCATCATAGTGTTGTTTCTGGTAGTGGTGTTACTGGCACTGAATGCGGCCCACCGCAGCTTGCAGAATCAGGTGTGGGTAGGGCTATCTAAAGAAACGGCCCACCAAATGGGCACCCCTCTGAGCTCTATGGAGGGCTGGCTGGAGCTGATGCGCGACGAGCATGGCCATACCGAGGCCATAAAAGAAATGCAAAACGACCTGGATAGGCTGAAGCTGGTGGCCGACCGTTTTGGCAAGGTGGGCAGTGCCCCCAATCTGGAGGTAGAGAACCTGATAACCCGCCTGCAAGACATGGTGGCCTATATGCAGAAGCGCAGCCCAAGAAAGGTGGCCATAACCCTGCATGCCAGCGATACCGATGTGCCGGTAAACATCAGCGGCCCCTTGTTTGATTGGGTGATGGAGAACCTGATACGCAATGCGCTGGATGCCATGGGGGGCGAGGGCAAGATAGACATAACCGTTACCAACCAGCCAACGCAGGTAGTGGTAGATGTGGCCGATAACGGCAAGGGCATACCCGCCCATCAGGTGAAGCGGGTGTTTGCACCGGGTTTTACTACCAAAAAACGCGGCTGGGGGCTGGGCTTGTCGCTGGCTAAGCGCATTATCACCACCTATCACCACGGGCTCATATTTGTAAAAAGCAGCGAAGTGGGCAAGGGCACCACCTTCAGGATAGTGCTGAAGCGATAAGAAAGCTGACAAATATGTGACTACCCGTCTGTTAATAATGTGATGTGTGGTTACCATTGTAACATCTTTGGTATAATTTTGTGCCAAACTTCTCTTAAATGCAGAAAATACATGCTGCTATAACCGCAGTGGGTGGATATGTGCCTGAGTACCGGCTGACGAATGCGGAGCTGGAAACCATGATGGACACTACGGACGACTGGATAACAAGCCGTACCGGCATAAAGGAGCGCAGAATACTGAAGGGCGAAGGCAGAGGATCGAGCGATATAGCAGTAGAGGCCGTAAAGGTGCTGCTGGCAAAAAGAGGGATAGATGCTACCGAGATAGAGATGGTAATATGTGCCACTACTACGCCCGATATGCAGTTCCCCGCCACGGCCAATGTAATATGCGACAAGGTAGGTATGACCAACGCTTGGGGGTACGACCTGAATGCGGCTTGTAGTGGCTTCATTTTTGCCCTTACCGTAGGTGCCCAATTTATAGAAACAGGCCGCCACAAGAAGGTAATAGTAGTAGGGGTAGACAAAATGAGCTCTATCATGAACTACGAAGACCGTACCACGTCTATCATCTTTGGCGATGGTGGTGGTGCTGTGCTGCTGGAGCCCAATACCGATGGTTATGGCCTGATAGACTCTATCTTGAAAACTGACGGTGCCGGCAGGGCGCATTTGCATCAAAAGGCTGGTGGATCTGTAAAGCCCGCGAGCATAGAAACCGTAATGGCCCGCGAGCACTTTGTGTATCAGGAAGGGCAAACGGTCTTCAAGTTTGCGGTAAAAAACATGGCCGATGTAGCTGCCGAGATAATGGAGCGTAACGGCCTTACTGCCGAGAACGTGGCATGGCTGGTACCACACCAGGCCAATTTGCGCATTATAAGTGCTACTGCCGACCGTATGAAGCTACCAACCGAAAAAGTAATGGTGAACATAGAGCGTTTTGGCAATACTACCAATGGCACCCTGCCCCTATGCCTGTGGGAGTGGGAAAGCAAGCTGCGCAAGGGCGACAACATAGTGTTGGCGGCATTTGGCGGTGGCTTCACGTGGGGGTCTACCTATATACGCTGGGCTTATGACGGCCAGTAACATGACCACTAAAAAAATGCGTAAATGAAGTAAAAAACTGTTTGGAGAAAAAGACTTTTTTACTACATTTGCGCTCCTAAGGTCGGATGGCCGAGTGGCTAGGCTCAGCTCTGCAAAAGCTGCTACAGCGGTTCGAATCCGCTTTCGACCTCAAAACAGCATCGCAATCATTTGCGATGCTGTTTTGTTTTTGGGGTGGTGAGGTGGTTATGTAATACCTTAGTGACGGGATGGCACAATTCAACCTTATACACGGCCCCATTACTACAACTTTGTTGGTGACCCGATGTGTCACTATAGGTTTGTCTGGTTGCCGTATTCAACAGCGGGTAGAATTGCCCGACTCTTTGTATGGTGAGTTTTATTACCACAGGCGTGGGTTGCCTTTGTGGTATTTCAATTCATTTGAACCATCACTTACAGGTTCGCGGTTGCAAGCATGGTTAGATGAAAATATGAAACGATTCGGCGGCTATGAATCGGCCATTTTATACCTTTTGCGCAAGGGCGATAATCGTAACATTTCCATCACGGCGCACCCGTATGATTTCGAATTTCCGATCGGCAAACCGTATACAATGCAGTACGAACTGAAGCAGTTGGTAGATATTACAGGTTGTTGAATAGCAAGCTGGAACGAGACACAAAAAAACCCGCTGGCACCACTCAAGCACCAGCGGGCATGCACCTATCACACACACTACATCGCCCACCTCAACAGGTTAGGGCATCAACACCTTGTCTATTACATGTATCACCCCATTGCTTTGGTACACATCGGCTATGCTTACCATAGTTTTGGTGCCCTTAGCGTCCATTATCCACAATTTCTTTCCTTTTTCCATTACAGTCAGCTCATTGCCCTGTACGGTTTTCAGCATGGCTTTGCCACCACCTGCTTTCACTTTTTCCATCAGTGCTTTAGCGTCCAGCTTGCCGGGCACTACATGGTAGGTGAGCACTGTGGTCAGCGTTCCTTTGTTTTCGGGTTTCAGCAGGGTGTTTACTGTACCTGCCGGCAACATATCGAAAGCTGCATTGGTAGGTGCAAATACCGTAAATGGTCCGGCTCCCATCAGTGTTTCTACCAGTCCGGCTGCCTTTACAGCCGCCACCAGTGTGGTATGGTCCTTAGAGTTCAAGGCGTTCTCTACAATGTTTTTGGTTGGGTACATTTCGGCACCACCTACCATCTTTGTTTTCTGAGCCCATGTGTTGTTTACAGTTCCCAGCACAGCCGCTGCCAGCATTGGGATAAAAAGCAGTTGTTTCATTTTCCGTTGTTGTTTTTAAGTGTTTCTGTTTGTGTTTACAGATATACTTACGAGCGACTTTGACATTCGGTTTT
>JAGKWS010000125.1 GCA_021151685.1 Chitinophagaceae bacterium | reverse complement strand
CTCATCTTCTATGCCACCAATGCTTGAGCCTGTGTTGTTTTCCTCGGCACCTCCTGAATCTCTTATCTCTGGCGGGCAAAAACCACAACTTTTCTGTATAGCCATCTCATACTCGTACCATGCCCTTCTCGTATTCTTATAGGTGACGGTCTTCATAGTACCATCTGCGTTGCGGGCAATCTTTTCTACTTCCTTCTCCCACCTTTCACCAAGTTCATTCCGTTTCAGGTTTTTTATTCGGTACAAAAAACCACTTGAGTCGGCCCAGCAAAACCAACCTTCAAAATCCCAACCTCCGTCTCCCCCGTATCTCTCGCAGAGCACTGGGGGAGCCCGTGCTGCAAAGCCGATGCCGTATTCCCCGATTACAGTAGCAATAATGGTAAGCTACAGCCAACCGACTATTTTATCCGCTTGCCCCTGAACTCTAAAGTATCGTATCTGTTGGAATACGAAATAAATGTCATTTTTTTATAAATAATGCTGTCGGCACATGGTATGTTTAATGAAAAATTGAAATAGTGTTCATCAGAAGAGTCGACAATGTCATATAATGCTCCCGCTTTTATCCTGTAGCTCATCTCTCCCCGCTTTATTAATAGGCGGGGAACTTCTTCTCCTTCAAGGGAATGAAAAGGCTTATAAAGAATGCTGAAAAAATAAAAGCGAAATGAATCGTTTCCAATCCTTGTTACTTGTGCAACATCTTTCACTAAGGTATCAAATGAATCTTTTTCATCGCGCATGTAATACATCAATTTACCTGCATAGATGAATGTATCCTCTGCGCGCTCGGGCACATAGGGTGCTGTTGTCAGTTTGCCCGATTGGTGAGACCTGTTGCCACAGGCCTCCAACAACAATACTAATGATGATATGATTAATCCTGTTTTCATAATTATTTTCCTCTTGCAATCAGCTTTAGTCTAATTTGCTACTCGTTGTTACAGATTCATCCAACGTGCGCGCCCGTAACAGATGTTTAATAACAAGGTAGCGACTTTTTTGATCGCTGTTATATAAAATGTTCCGAAGGACATCCGGAACCAATGATAGGATGCCGTTCTGCGAACGGAATTCGATGTGCCAAAGCTCAGATACAGCAGGGCAGCCCCTGCATGCCCTTAGTACTCAATTTTGCAACAGGCATTTAGCTACACCAACATGAAGCCGTTCGCAGAACGGGCTATATTAGCAGTTCCGAAGGACATCCGGAACCAATGATAGGATGCCGTTCTGCGAACGGAATTCTATGTGCCAAAGCTCAGATATTGCAGAGTAGCTCCAGCATGCCCTTAGCACGCAATTTTGCCGCAGGCATTGGGCTACAGCAACATGAAGCCGTTCGCAGAACGGGCTATATTAGCTGTTCCGGATGCCCTTCGGAACATCCGGAACAGCATGGAACAACATTAGGGCATACTGAGTGTGTATATACTACATTTTCTGTTCTTTTCGTATATTAGAAAATATTCCTTCTCATTATTAGCCAAAATCCTGAAATTTGGATATAAATATTCTGGTTCGGTCGGCGAGTACCAATTTCCATTGAGATCTTGTATCAGGTCAAGTTCAAAATTGAAATTGCTAAAGCGCAGACTTTTAGAAACTTTGTTATTATAACGATTCACCAATATTATCCTGTCTCTAATGACATCGGGGTAGCAAACCAAAAAACTATCCGTAATGTCACTTAAAAAGAAATCACTCTTATCACTTATACCTTCTATTGTCGTTTCTGTTCTTGTAATTTTTTGGTTCAGTAAATTGTAAATCTGCAGTGTTAGCCTATTGTTGGTGCCAAGCCCACCTATATAAACGGTATCGCCTTTATTGTAATATTTATTCATTAGGTGTTCCAATAGAGGGTAAGATTTTATCAAGGCACCATTGTGTTGAAAAAAAGATATGCTATCAGATGTAAATAATATTATCTCGCCTCTATTAACTGCAAGATTATTTATTTCAGAATTGCTATGTATTTCAGTTTTGTGCAGCCCATTTTTTTCTATGCAAAGTGCAGTATTCTGAAAGGAAACATAAACAAATTTCTCATCTACAATAATCTGCTGCGCAAAAGAATATGTCGAATTCGATAATATTGAATTGATCTTTTCATTTGTGAATACAATGCTATCGAAAAGTCCCACATTGTATACACAGCGTGTGGAATTGCTGACAATAAACAGTCTATTGTTGCTTACATAGGCACCATCCACATATTTTGTGAGTGGATGATTATTGAGACGCAGATATTGAGTATCTTCTAAAAAAGATATTTCTGCAATTTTCTTTAAACTGCAAGATGTACTCACGGAGTCGCAAAAAGGCACCTGCGAAAAATGTTGATTTTCATTGATTTTTTCAGAATTCTGTGTGGTGGATTTGCACGACAACACAAAAAATACGAAAAGGTACAATAGACAATTTTTCATTCTAAAGTTATTTTTATTTTTTTCGACGAGCCCAGGCAAAGAAACGTGCAAATTGAATCATGTTTCCACTTTTATCAGTGGTAGTCCGCTGTAAGCTTTTGCCTACTACTTTAGTCTTTTTATTCTTGTTTCTCGTCGCATGAGTTACATCAAAAGTTCCATCACTATGGATGGCAACCACAATGCCTGTATGGTTAATTTTAATATTACCCTCTTTGTCTTTATCTCCAAAAAACACTTGATCGCCCACTTTAACATCCTTGATTCTTGTCCCCCATACTCCATTTTTTTGAAGTTCTTTCAGTTGTCCACTGGCATTTGATGCATTAGGCCCAAATTTATATCCAGTTGCCTTTTGTACTTCGGAGGCAAATTCGGAACAATCGACCAAGTTATCTCCCTTCACCCTTTCGCTATTAAAGTCGTATGTTCTGGTGTCGTTGGATCTAATCAATTCAGCAGCTTTTGCGATATTGTTGCCGAGACTTGTTGAGCTATCTGTACTTTCTGAAATCTCGTTTGAGGCATTAGATGAGTTCTTAGTAACAGCATCTTTTTTGAATTATGCAGTTTGTTTGCATATTTCTGATGGTTATCAAATGACAATGACCATACTTGCAAATGATCAATCGTTGCAGTTTGCTGGTTTTTGCTCAATATTTCATCGGTATGTTGTTGGGCAGTTTTCTGTAAGTTTTTGGGTATAACGGTTTTTGTTACCTGTTTATTATCCGTCACTTTTTTGGTATTTACTACGTTGGGGGTTGTTTTCTCTTGTACGGGTGGCGGGGTGTCATGGGTTTGGGTTACCGGCATCATTCGCACGGGCAGTATAGGCAGGCGGTCTATATCTACCTTTTTTATCGGGTTTTCTTCGCTGCCGCCACTGCCGGCCCCACCGCCAGCCCAGCCATACTCGTTTTCGTGGGGCACATAGTCTTCGGTCTTGCCATAACCGCCGTAGTTTTCTGTTACATGCTCGGTATAGGTAGTCTCGGTATCGTCGGTAGCCTTGCTGAGGGTGGTGTCTACCGGATCTTTCTCTTCTTCTTCTTTCGTCTTTTCTTCCTCCGTATTTTGGGCATCTCCCGTGCCTGCATCGTTATTGCTTTCTTCGCCGTCTCCCGCTACAGCCCCGGGATAAAAGCAAAATCTACATTCCTTTTGCATAGCCAATTCAAACCCATAAAACCTTTTTTTATTCTCTGTATGCGGCCTTACAACTTCAGCATATGGCGGACCATCAAGTTCATTTGTAATTTCTGTAACCTCCTTTTCAAATCTCTTTCCAAGTTCGTTACGCTTCAGGTCTTTTATTCTGTACAACATACCTTTCGGGTCTGTCCAGCACAACCATGCATCATAGTCCCAGCCTATCCACTTTAGTTGTTTGCCCTGCATCCACTCTATATCTATCAGCTCTCGCAATTTCTTCTGCCACAACTCTTCCGGATATTCAGCAGGATGCTCGTAAACAGGAACAAAATAATTCAATGGTGCGGTCATGCAGCAATTCTTAATGTCGCCATAGTGCTTTTTCCAAAAGCTTGAGAAACGTGGCATAGCTTCAGTTTATTTTATAGAGGTGATAATTGTTGTGTGTATTGTATAAAAGCTGCGGTTGCCAATTGGTACCACCCGGCAACCGCAGCTCAATAGTTATTATACAGTTGGTGTTTCGGTATGGCCACCGCAGTTGCAGTCGCCACTGCAGCCGCAGCAGCTTTGGGGCACATCGCAGCAGTCGCCAAACACTTTTTTGTAGTGGGTGGCTTTCTCCAGCGGGTCGGTAATGCTGGTTACCACGTCCATCTGCTGGTCCATAATGGCTATCTTCTTCTCTTCGGCCTCTATGCGCTTTTCGCCCATCTCCAGTTGCTGGTCGGCAAACAGTTGATCGTTGGCAGTAGCCTGTACATTGGCCGTAAGGCTTTGCATGGCCTGCAGGGCAGCCGCATAGGCATTGATGTTGGTAGCGTTCTGCGCATTTTGGTTAAAGCAATCCAGCGCATCGCCACGGCCCAGCAGGGCATCGGCTATCAGAGACGATGTTTGCAGCGTTTGCTGCTGCACCTTCAGTATCACGCCCTTTACTTCTATGTCTATCACCCCATCGCTATAGGTGTCTTTCAGCCCGCTTTTTATGCGAAAGAAGCTCTCATCGGCCGGGGTGCAGCCGGTTATGCCCAGTTGGCAGTCGGCACCTGCCACCGTCATTTTTTCTACAAACTGTTTGGGTATGTCCTCATAGTTCAGCACGGCGCAGTAGGGGGTTAGCAGCTTGCACAGTACGGTGTTCACCACGGTAGGGTCGGTAGTGGTGTCCAGTATGTCTTTCAGCATGTTTTCCAAGTTGCACAGGTCTACCACCGTATAGCTTTCGGCATAGCCGTTGGTGTAGGCAAACTTGAGGTTGGACAGATAGGTAAGCACCGTATACTGCTGTTGCAACTGGCGAAAGGTAATGTTCAGCACATTGTTCAGGTTCACATTTTGCAGCTCGCGTACTATGGTTTCTTCCTCGCCGCTGCGCTGCACATCGGTGGTGGCCGTGTTTACCTCTACCTGCCGCACGGCATTGCTCTGCTGCACATGTTTGTTCAGCGCACTGGCCAGTGTGCTCACATTGCTCATACGGGCTGCGGTGGTGTTGTAGTCGTAGGTGCTGCTCATACCGCCTGCGGTGGTGCTGGCCTCGCTTATAGACTTGCCATAGCCGCCGCCAATGCTCATAAAGCCAAGGTCCAGACTGCCCTTTATGCCAAACGATTTTTCGGAATTGCGGCTATCGGTAGTGGTGGTAAAGCTGTTGCCGCTATTGGCTGCCGTGGCCGATGTGCTCGATACATCGCCCTGCTCTTTCTGCATCAGCGTGTCTAAAGAGGTGGCACTGGCATCGCTAAAGCTGTCCAGCACATTCTTAGAGCTATCTACGGTAGTAATGCGGTCTTTGTAGCTGCGCATGGTTATAGAGGTACGCTCGCCGGGGAATAGCGAGAAAGTTTTTACCACCTTGCCCGCACCATAGTTGCCCAGGTACGACTTGGTGGTATACTCCTCTATCACTATAATGCGTGGCACCGGCTGTGGTGGGCGGCATATATACTTGGTATAGGGGCCAAGGCCATTGAGCCGTGTTACATCGTATGGGCGCAGCGAGTTGGCGGCCCACCACCCAAATTATGTAACACCACCACCACACCTTATAACACTACAGGTAGGGCACCATAGTACCTTTGCTACAGATGAGCAATAGTATGAAAACAATACAACTGAAAACAAACATCAAATGCGGGGGCTGCATAGCGGCCGTTACCAACGCAATGAACAACCTGACCGGCGAAGGTAACTGGACGGTAGATACTACCACGCCCGATAAGATAATGACCGTAACCACAGAAACAGTTACTGCTGCACAAATAACACAGACGTTGGAGCAGGCCGGCTTCAAGGCTACGGCTATATAGGTAGCTAACGTACAGGACGCGCGCATTGCAAGTAGCGGCCGGGGGTAATGCCCTCTACTTTTTTGAACATACGCACAAAGTAGTTCACATCGTTGAAGCCGCAGTACACCGCCACCTGCGATACGTTGTAGTGGCCTTGTGCCAGCATTTGCCGGGCCAGCTTGATGCGCTCCTGATTCACATAGTCGAGCGGGGTAATGCCAAACTGCTCCTTGAACCATGCGAAGAACGCATTGCGGCTCAGGTAGGCCTTGCGGCACAGGTCGTTTACCAGTATCTTATCGGTAAGGTGGGTGTTTATATAGTGCAGCACATAGTGTGCCCGGCTCTTGTTGGTGGCGGTACGCAGGTCTTCGGTGCTGCGCAGCAGGTGCTGTTTTTGCAGTAGGCGCACCATCAATTCCTTTAGCTTCAGGTCGGCATAGATGCTTTTGGCTATGTCGTTGCTGCTGCATATGGTCATCAGGCTATTGATGTTGTCGGCCAGTGTGGCATCGTTATTCAGGTGATATTGGTCAAACTTTAGTTGCCAGTTGGTGGGCTCGTCTTTAGCTGTATTATAGTACTCCTGCACATAGTCCATCGTGTTCAGTATATAACTGTTGCTGATGGTGAGTGCAATGCATTGTGTAGGTGTTTCCTTGCGCGCTTCGGGAAAATCTATGACCATCGTTTCGTTGGGCGGCATTATTACCGTTTCGCCCGGCACATACTCAAATGCAGGCTGGTCCAGTATATGCATCACCTTTTTGCCCGCTACCATGCTGGTTATCACAAAATCGTTGAAGGTGAGCGGTACCCGGTAAGATGCCTCATACGACTCAAAGATATTCAGCTCGCAATGCTTCAGATTGAAGATGCGCCTGTTCTCCACCAGCGTTTGCAGCTGGTGCGCGGGGGTAAGACCTATGGCGTTCAGAAAATGCGATACGGGCATTTTGTGCTGTTTTCTGCATTCTAAGTTACTTATTAGCAGAATGATGGTGAAATAAAAGGTACGATTGTGCTATTCTGTAGTACTATTTTGCAACGGTTGGCACGGCTTGCTCAGGAACTTTAGTACATCGAACAATTCATAAAAACAATCAATTGTATGAGCAACGCAACTTCAGCCGCAAATGCCGGCAATCTGGTGAGCCGTCCTTCTTTCAGGGAAAAGTACGACCATTATATCAATGGTCAGTGGGTGGCACCATCATCGGGCGCGTATTTCGAAAACGTATCGCCGGTAGATGGTAAGGTATTTACCCATGCCGCTCGTGGCAATGCCGCCGATATAGATAAAGCCATAGACGCTGCCACCGCAGCCTTTGCCACATGGAGCAAAAGCAGCGTAGCCACCCGCAGCAACATACTGCTGCGCATAGCACAGCGCATAGAAGAAAATCTGGAGTATCTGGCAGCAGTAGAGACCATAGACAATGGTAAGGCCGTGCGCGAAACACTGGCGGCCGACCTGCCGCTGGTAGTAGACCACTTCCGCTACTTTGCCGGGGTACTACGGGCCGAAGAAGGCACAATAAGCGAGCACGACGAAACTACAGTGAGCATACAACTGCACGAGCCTATAGGCGTAGTAGGGCAAATAATACCGTGGAACTTTCCGCTGCTGATGGCCGCATGGAAGATAGCCCCCGCACTGGCCGCCGGCTGCACCGTGGTGGTAAAACCTGCCGAGCAAACCCCTACCAGCATTATGGTGCTTATGGAACTGGTAGGCGACCTGTTGCCTGCCGGTGTGCTGAACATTGTTACCGGCTTTGGTATAGAAGCAGGTAAACCACTGGCTACATCGCCCCGCATCAACAAGGTGGCATTTACCGGCGAAACCACTACCGGCCGCCTGATAATGCAGTACGCATCAGAGAACCTGATACCGGTAACCATGGAGCTGGGTGGCAAGAGCCCCAACATTTTCTTTGCCTCTGTGGCCGACCACGATGACGATTTCTTTGACAAGGCGGTAGAAGGTGCTGTGATGTTTGCCCTCAATCAGGGCGAGGTGTGTACCTGCCCCAGCCGCATATTGGTACACGAAAGCATTTACGACCGCTTTATGGAGCGTGTAATAGCCCGTACCAAGGCCATAAAAGCAGGCCACCCGCTGGACAGGGATACCATGATGGGGGCACAGGCCAGCGAAGACCAATACAACAAAATTCTCAGCTACTTCGACATTGGTAAGCAGGAAGGGGCCGAGGTGCTGTGTGGCGGTGCTGCTGCCAGCCTGAACAGCGGTTTGGAGCAGGGATACTATATACAGCCAACCATCTTCCGAGGGCACAACAAGATGCGTATTTTTCAGGAGGAAATCTTTGGCCCTGTTACATCGGTAACCACTTTCAAGACTACCGAAGAGGCTATAGCCATAGCCAACGATACACTCTATGGTCTTGGTGCCGGTGTATGGACGCGCGATGCGCATGAGTTGTATCAGGTGCCCCGCGCCATACAGGCCGGCAGGGTATGGGTAAACTGCTACCATGCCTACCCGGCACATGCACCGTTTGGTGGCTACAAGAAATCGGGCTTCGGCCGCGAGACACACAAGATGATGCTGAACCACTACCGCCAGACAAAGAACATGCTCATATCTTACAGCAAAAGCAAACTGGGCTTCTTTTAGCAGATAAATAATACCAACGCCATGGCCGCACAACGAGTAACTGCAACCGAAGCTACGCTGCAACTCATAGAAGAGTTGAAGGCACAGCATGGCCCGCTTATGTTTCACCAAAGTGGTGGCTGCTGCGATGGGTCTCAACCTATGTGTTTCGCACAAGGCGAATTTAGGATTGGTAGTACCGACGTATGCCTGGGCGAGATAGGGGGATGTCCTTTTTATATGGCTGGCGACCAGTTTGAATACTGGAAGCATACGCAGCTAACGATAGACGTAACAAAAGGGCGCGGCAGCAGCTTCAGTCTGGAGATACCATTGGGCAAACGCTTCTTAGTGCGCTCGCGGCTATTTACAGACGAGGAACAGGCCGAACTGGACGCCGCAGAACAAACCAAAGAATAGCAGAAAAGGCAAAACAACACAGGCGAACAAACAACCCTGCGAGGCTGCCCCGAAACGGGCAGCCTCGGCTTTGTGAGGTAGGTTGGGCATTACTTCATTGGGGGTATGTATATGGCAGGTAGATATAACCCGTGCGCAACAGGTATGCCCCCGAATTGCTTTTGCAAAAAAAATGGCAGCAGATAAGGGTACAGAAATGTTGTATTGTATAATGGAACCAATAGTACCATAGCCGGCACCAGTATAAAGTATTTAAAATTGCCGGGAGAACGCTATGTCATTGATGCCATTGCGCCGGGTAGCCCAAAGCACAGCACATGCAGTGAATACTTCTTTGACAATAATACGGGCTAAGACCGCAGACGGTGCCCCAAAAACACAGCAGGGAAGAAGATAATGGTGCCCACTATCATCATCCACACCGGGTGTGGTAACATATAAAAATTGGCTATTGCCGATAGGGTAAGAATACTGGCCGCAATGGCTGGCGGTTGTTTACTGTCGCTTTTATTGATGGTTTTTACTAAGAAACCACAAATGCACGAACCTACTGCCCAGCCTGCCAAAACCAATAGCCAAAATGAAAATGGCAAATGGTCGTAAATAGCTTTTACTGCCGCACTGTCGTTGTAGTTAAGGCCGTCTGGCATAGGGTGCAGCCTTACGTTGGCTGTTTCTGCTGCCAAAAAAATGACGATAGCTACTACCAATCCTACCACTATTGAAACAATATTTTTCGTCATGCGTTTTTTTGAACAAAAATAGCAGAGCCGCCCGAATATAGGCGGCTCTGCAAACGAATATTCTGTGATGGAGACTACAACTGACTCAGCTTGTCCTTTATGTACTGCTCGGTTTGTTCGGTAAGGCCACTGGCATCTATTTCCATATTGGCTGAAACCGTGAGTCCCTTTTTCTCGAAGTAATAGTATTTATTGTCTTTGGCCGCCATCACTACCAGGTTAACCGGTAGCCCTACAGGCAATGTGTAAGATTTTCCAAGTTCGAACCGTTTCGAATCAGTATCGTAGTTGGGCAATACCGATACCGAGTTGACAGTGGGGAATATGATAAAGGTTTGTGTATTCGACTTGTTAAACTGTGTATTGCCAATCTTTGCATATATCTTCGTTTGGTTTGCAGTATCAGCCATAAACCGATCGCAGTTTACCCAATTCAAGGTGTTGCACGAGTCGAACTTGAAGGAAAGTGACGCGGTTACAGTATCCATGGTGGCTGTTACACAAAATGTGCCTACCGACAATATGGGGTCGCCCCAGGTAACAACAGAATCCTCGTTATTGGTATTGCCGGGATATAGATTCATTACCTCGTTCTCGGTGGCGTTGGCAAAAGCTATACCATATTTGTTTACCGTAACCGGCTGGCCACCGTGGGTTGCTGTTATCAGCACCTGTCCGCCACTTACCAGCATACCATCCTTGCCCATAGTAGTGGCCCGGTTGGCAATCATATCTCCGGGTGTGTACATCTCGGTCAGGCGCACATCTATGTTGCCACTGGCTATGGGGTTGCCTGCGGCATCCTTGAATGTATTGGGGTAAAAGGTGAGTTTTGTACCCTTTTGCCCTCTTACTACCTGTTGTGTACCGGCATTGATGGTAAACTGTTGCGGGGTGTAGCGGAATGCGGCAAACAACGAGTTGAGTTTAGTTTTGTCGTACACACCAACGTTTGTAGGTTCAGAAATGTTGTCGTTTTTTTTGGTACAGGAGGCAACTAATAATGCAAGTGCGGCCGCCAATAGCAGCCTTGGTTTAGGTGGGTACTTCATACGTTATTGTTTGAGTGGCAAATGATTTTTTAACATCAGTATAACGAATAATGTATCAAACAAAAGTCGTGCCACATTGTCTTTTTTATCATTTGCCATGCGCTACTTCTTGCCCGTAAACTTGTACCACACGCCTGCATTTACTATGCCATCGGTACCATAGCCCAGCCCCCCATCAGGCTGGTAGCCACCAGCAGTGCGGTTAGTATATTTTTCATTCAGTTTCTTTGAACCGCTACTATAGCTGCCCATTGACCTACAGGAATGCTCATTTTTCAAAGACTACATACCAAAACAGCCGCACCTTGCGGCGCGGCTGCTGTTTGATTGGTGTGTGTTGTTGTTGTTCGCTCTTACTGTATGCTAAGTTTGGTAGTTTGTTTTTGTCCGGCAG
>JAGKWS010000124.1 GCA_021151685.1 Chitinophagaceae bacterium | reverse complement strand
CAAGGTATATATTATTTTTGTAAATAAAAATGATTCCCGATAAGGTATCTACCAGGCATCACTACATTCCTTCATTTTATTCGAAAGGTTTTACAAATAGTTCGGGTTTCTTTTATGTGTATGATAAGCATATGGATGAGATTAGCAGGAAGGAACGAAGTCCTAAGAGTATATTTTTTGAGAATGACAGGAATACAATTTTTCTTGACAAAAAGACATCTATTCTTGAAGATTATTTTTTCAAAGAGTTAGACAATAAATTGAAGGTTGCGATAGAAAATTTAAGAGAGAAGCCTAATAGTGTGGAGCTATTGTCAAACGACAATAGTGCAGAAGTTGATTTATTTGTGCTAAATCTATTCTGGCGAATTCCAAAGACTGACTATGCGTTTGATCGATATGTCAGGGAAGCAAAAATCATTTTTACTGATATAGATGGCAATCAAGTTCTTGATGACGCAATGGAAGAACGATTGAAAAATGATGAAAGCTATAAAAAGTTTCAAAGAGCATTTCTGCCTTTTAATTTTCTGAGGTCATATTTAGATTCTGCAGAAAAGAAATCAAGGAAATATGTGCAGTTATTCGAAAAGCCAGAAGAATGGTTTTTGATAGGTGATTATCCAATGTTATTTAGTAAAACTCCAAGCACCGGTGATGATTTATTTGAGATCGACTACTACTTACCCATCTCGTCTAATAGGTTATACTATGCAGCACAAAATGAACGTGAGTTGAAGTTTGATTGGGATAAGGTCGGGAGACTGAATGTTGCGATTATTGACCAGTCATATCGTTATGTTTGCGGACCAGATTTTGACTACTTAAAGAAATGTGTTGATTACTATAAGGCATTGGAAAAACACGGTTTGCTATACAACGTTCGTCAAAAAGTGTTTGTATAATAATCGCGTAAATAACTTTGAGTAGATACTAAAAAATGGTCTCATGTTCTGAATACTCCTTTAAGAATTTACTCAATTGACTCTTGATATCGCCGGGGAGTCTCTCGCAGAGTACTCCCCGGCAATCAAGGTGCATGTTGTTATAGATAATATCATAATCCGTAGGGGCGACCCTTGTGGTCGCCCTGCAACGTGTGGGTACCCTGTAACGTGTGTTGACAATAATCTGTGGCAATGAGTGCCACAGATGAAACACTAAAAATTAAACCCAAAATCTAACCCCGGCTGTATAAAGTAGTTGGGCCATTTTTGCTCTACCGTCTTAAACGATTGGGGCACATTCGTTCTTACAGGCCAGTAACTACAGCCAATAGCAGGTTCAAAGAAAAACCGGTTCTTAAAGAACCTGAACTGGTACCCCACGTAGAAGTCCAGATAGACCGTGTACCCGTTGCCAATCTTTTTATTGTTCCCGTCCATGTATTTTTCAAAGGCATTCAGTGCATAGACCGATGTATAGGCCCCCTTCCACCAAAACCGCTGATACCCCAATGTAGGTGCCAGTATGCGTGCATGACCCGGATAGTTTTCGCCCGGTGCATCGAACGACGGCCCCCATGGCAGCCCTATGGGCCACGCATATACCGACCGCTTGAACCGGAACGAAACAACATCTTTGGGTGTTATCCGGTAGCCCACATTCAACTGTACATACTCCGGCGGGTTCGGATCATCAGGTATCAAATTGCCCAACACCAACAGCGAACTCCCCACAAACCACTTCTTATAAGTACTGTCTTGTTGGGGCTTTTGTGCCCTTACCTGCATACCACCTGCCAAAACCAGCCCAAGCCCAACCCCCAAAACTTTCATTTGCATGTTTTTCTTATTGATAAGATTTGCTGCAAAAGTAGATGGGAGGGCTGCTGGGTTTCGTTCACTTAGGTTAAGAAATGAGGATAAATAAGTATAGGCGTGAACAATGTCTACGCCTATACTTATTTCGTTAGTTTTAATTTATTGTAGGTGTTTTCTTGTTTTTCACTAATTTCATCTGTCAATTTATTGATAATATCCCGGTCTTCTGGTTCGTTAAGTATTTCTGATATTTTTATTTCTCTATCGATTGCAATGGAAATGCGATCAATCAAGTCATTCGCTTGAGCTGTAGTTAATTATTGTTTCATAGTTGTTGTATTTATTTTTCTAATTATAATTTCACAACCACTCTTGAGAAACTGATGTTTTGTAACCTAAAATTAAAATGTTAAAGTTGCTTGATTCTTAAATTGTCCGCGTTTGATTTCAAGAAAGGTTGATAAACTATTGCCGGAGTAGTACTGTTTTAGAAGATTGACAACCCTATAGTGATTGTGATATATATTGTTCATATTCCATTCAGAATAGTTAATAAATACGAAGTTGGTATTTGCTCTTGTCTCTATAGCTCCTTGATATTTTATTTTTTTGCTCGCAAATGAGCCGTTACTCAATGACGCATTCTTATTTCTATCAACAATTACAATATTTCCAAGTCTATGCACCCATTCTTTATGTTCGATGTCATCGACATTCCAGCTGGTACCAACCACATTTTGGGGCATTAAATGTTCAATCGAAGACGAATCTTTGTTATACTGTAGTTGCGTGCCTGCATTTCCCATAAGTAAGTCGAGTTTCAATAATAGGTATCGGGATTTGTTTACACGTGTGCCAGCAAAACTGCCCCATTTTTCCTTATCTAAAGTGGTGAAAAAATCGTCTAAGCTAATAGGTTTGTCAGAAGATAATTCCTCATCATAGAAATCATATCTTAATACTGGGTCTGAAAGAAACATGTCAGCACATATTTCTTGTGTTAAGCCTTCATTCGTGATTTTTTCTGCATATTGGTCAATTCGTCGTAGAATAATGAAAATTCTCGTTGTTGATTGTCTTTTTCCTAATAGCCAAGAAGAAGATAGTAAGTTGTCAAGTTTAATGATGAAATCAATAATTCGATTGTCACCAAAGCATTCTCGATAATGTAGCAGAGGGGTCATGTATTGACTTCCTAGTACGCTTGAAAGGATGTGTATGATATTTGGGAATAAAAGTTGCGATTCTTTGCTTGTTATTGATCCACTAGTTAGAGCTTGGTAGTGAGTTATATACTTTTCAACAAAGTCTAAAGTTTGAGTTCCTTTTGATAGAATTCCGCGCTTGAACATAAATTCAAATGCTCTTGTCAAGCTCTTATTGTCATCACTTTTATATTTCATTTTGATATAAACGAGCGACCATAAAAAGTCATCAAAATTTCTAAAAGGGGCACCAATAGAGTTTTCAAATTCAGCCCATTTTTGGGCGTACATTTTTCTTTTTAGTGGGTTTTCTATTACCCTCAAGTTTTGGGCTCTTAAAATATCGCTTACCTGTAGCTGTAATCCTCTACTATTTAGAACGGTGAATAGATTATATGCATCATCTAGGTTATTAGGCGTTGCGAGGTACAATGCCAAGACTTTATTTGATAAATAGTGATAGAATTTGCTTAGGTAGTTGATGTTTGTTTCTTTCGTCTCTTCTAGTTTTGCTACCCACCATTTATGAATAAAGAGTATTCCGCCTGCCATATTTCGAACCGACGATCCATTTTTGACATCTTCAGCAATGTTGGCTAAATCTATTAATTTGTTGGCCTCGTTAACATTTACTACATATGCATCCAGAAAATCTTTGTCGTCTCTGATTTCGAATTCTATCCTGTTTCGTGCAGGAATATTATCGTAGATATCTGCTTCTTGTACTAGTTTCTTTTGTACACTTTGTTTAAGCAGGTCTTCTTTTGATAAATCTCTAATTACTGAATGTAAAAGCAACAAGGTGATGAAACGTTGTTGCCCATCCAAGATATCTTGGTATTCATACTCTAATCCATTTGAATCACGCTCCTTTCTTGTATTCCATATCATGCAGCCTAAGAAATACTCTTTTTTCTCATCGGTTTCCATGGCTTTACTAATGTCATCCAATAAAGCTGAAATCTGCTCGTCGCCCCAGACATATGGTCGCTGATACTCTGGTATGTTGTAAAATTGATCAGATGCGAATATATCTTTAATATATTTTTTACCTGTAACTAATGTTGTGTCGTTCATAAGATAAAAGTTAAGAACACAAATGAAGAAAAAAATGTTGAGAAAAGAGAGCCTCAAATTAAAATATAATGACGTTACTAAGAATTGTAGAAATCTTATGGATTAGATATCACAGCTTGTCTATCTCCTCCCTCAAGTTTGCGATTTGTGTAGTAAAAATTATTTTGTGTTGGCTTTTCCCTACCTAACCGCATCCCTTTGAATAGCACGTGCCAAAGCTCAAATTCTGCACCAGCATCAGATTTTTGTAAACACATCACAAACTGTTGCACATTTGCATCATCATTCACTTTTAATGACACCCCATTGAAAAGAAAATACTTCAAATACATCAATACCTTATTTGTGGTAGTACCCATGACGCTCATAATGGCGTTTGTGGGCCTGATGCGCAATTATGGTTTGGGGCCAGATTGGTTCACCAAATTCCTGAAAGCGTGGAGCGTAATGCTGCCCGTGGCCTATGTAGCTGCATTCATTGTCATCCCCAACGCCCGCAAACTGGCCGAAAAGGTGGCCACAAAGGATTAAATTCGTTATTTATTAAAACCAAGCTGCAACGGCGTAATGTACAAGTGCTGGTAGGTTGTTCTGTTGTTGAATATAATTTATATATCAATACGTGTTGTGTGTTGAAATAGGTGCATATGTTTCAAAATTATTCCCGGCTCTTTTGTATGCCGATTGTTGTCTTTCTCAGCTTGTCAGTATTCAGGGCATCGGTTTCATATGCTCAAAAAAGCAAGAGTGGTAATTTTGGAGCAATTATCGAACAAAATAAAAAGCTGTACAGCAGTAAGATAAACAAACAATTTACCCCGTTAGATGAGTGGTCATGCCTGTCCGGGTTGTCTTTGAATATAGCCACGCTTCATAAGCCTGCAATCTTGCTTTTAGGTTTTTCTGGTTGTGCTCCGTGCCGCACAGCCATACCGGTTTTGAATTCTTTGGCAGCCAAAGAAAAATATACCGGATACACATTCGCCTACATGACATTCAACACTAAAGAACAAATAGAGCAGGAGTTTAACGAATTGAATGTGCCCATAAACAGCCACATAAATATTGTTTCTGTTCCTCAAGAGTATATTATAAACAATAAAATTGCCATTGGTTATCCTGTTATTTATTTCATCAGGTCGAATAAAACAGTGAGTGCCATTCATACCCATGGCCTGTTAGATGGCCCTATTGAATCGGAACAATACTGGGAATCTATTATAGATACATTGCAATAGTCATTTGCCGGCACATTGCGCAGCAATCACCCACACCTACACCATCCCTTCTTCTTTCTCCGCCTCCTTTATGCTCTGGTTCATTTCGGCAATGAATTGCAGCATAGGTTTGCGGCCCAGTCGTTTCTCTGAGCTTGTCAGGAAGGTTTGGGGTATAAATTCCCATTCCTGCTTCATGGTGTCTACAAAGCGGCGCACATTTTTGGCGGCATCGCGTTGGCTGCTTTTATCGGCCTTGGTAAACACCACATTAAAGGGTATGTTCCATTCGCCCAGCTTGCGCAGAAACGCAAGGTCTATCGGTTGTGGTTCGTGGCGGCTATCTATCAGCACAAATACAGTTACCAGATTGGTACGTTGTTGCAGGTAGTCGGCTATCATTTTTTCCCACTGTGCCCGCATATTCTGAGACACCTTGGCAAAACCATAGCCCGGCAAGTCTACAATGTAAAACTCCTTATTGATGAGAAAGTGGTTGATGAGTTGGGTCTTGCCCGGCGTGTTCGATGTCTTGGCCAGGTTGTTCTGCCCCGTCAGCATATTGATGAGTGACGACTTCCCCACATTCGATCGGCCTATGAAAGCATACTCCGGCATATCGGGTTTCGGGCAGTTTTCTACTTTGGGGCTGCTGATGATGTAGGTGGCAGAAGTAATTTCCATACGCAAAATTAACGCTAATTGGCCGTAGTACCCATCGGCACAGCGGTTTTATAGCATTTGCCAGCCGTTTTAGTGGCAATTATTGCCTCCCTGCCCAAAAATATTTTCATTGCTACTAACAATATATTGTAGCCGTGCGCCTTATATGTTGTTGTCGGTCATCCGAATTGGTTAATTTTGATACCACCACACATACGAATACAACATTACATGAGATTCAGCTTCCTTTTCATACTACTTACTATGTTGGCCCGTCTGTCGTTTGCACAGATATCTGGTGCCACCAACGTATGCGAAGGGGCTACTACTGGTTATGCCGCAACCCCAGCCGGCGGTACATGGAGCAGCAGCAACCCCGGTGTGGCTACCGTGTCTTCAACCACCGGTGTAGTCACAGCCATTTCGGCAGGTACCGCTATCATTACCTATTTTGCTACCCCTACGGTTTTCACCCGTACCATTACGGTCAATCCACTGCCTTCACCCATCTCAGCACCTTCATTTTTGGTGTGCGAGGGTAGTACCACCACCTTGTCATCGGCACCGGCCGGTGGCGTATGGAGCACCAGCGAGGCTGCCGTGGCAGGGGTCGACATTTCTTCTGGTCTTGTCACCGCATCGCTCATGGGTACTACCGTTATACAGTACACATTGTCTACCATGTGTGCCCGTTCGGTTACCGTTACCGTGCAGCCACTGCCTGCTGCTATAACCGGTACAGCAACCGTATGTGCCGGGGGCAATACTACTTTGGCCAATGCCACTACGCCCGGTACATGGACATCATCTGCTACAACGGTGGCTACAGTGGGTACGGGTTCGGGCCTTGTTGCTGGCATAGCTGCCGGTACAGCTACCATATCTTATCAGGCTACAGCCACAGGTTGTGCCCGCACACGCATAGTAACGGTCAATCCGCTACCTACAGCATTTAGTGGTGCTACAGGCATGTGTGCGGGTAGTTTTGTTACGCTGGCATCTTCGCCGGCTGGTGGTACGTGGTCATCAGGTACGCCTGCCGTTGCTTCGGTACACGCTGTTACCGGTGTGGCTACCGGTGTTGCAGCAGGTACATCTAATATTACTTACACATTGCCTACCGGCTGTTACGCTACCCGCATACAGTCGGTTCATCCGGTTCCATCGGCTATTTCGGGCCCATCAGTAGTATGCCCCGGCAGTACTATTATCCTTACCAACACTGTTTCTGGTGGTGCATGGAGTAGCAGCAACAGTGCTATTGCTACCGTTTCAGGCACACCGGGTACGGCTACTACGGTTACAGGCATTGCTCCCGGTATAGCTACTATCTCATATAGTACGGGTACAACATGCTTTGCTACTGCTACAGTTACCGTTAGTCCGCTGCCATCGGCAGGTGTTATTTCGGGTACATCTACAATTTGTGTAGGCACAACTACTACACTTAGCAGCACAGTAGCAGGTGGTACATGGTTCTGTCCGTCTACTATGGTGTCGGTTGCGTCGGCCACTGGTGTGGTTACAGGTGTTACGGCCGGTACTGTTATTGTGTCGTATACTACCTCGGGTACCTGTGGCACTGCCTCTACCGGTTATGCGGTTACCGTAGTGCCTGCTCCATCGGTTATTACAGGGCCTACACTCTTGTGTGCCGGTACTACAGCTACCATGGTCAATGCCACATCTGGCGGCACATGGGCTTCATCCTCACCCACTACGGCAACTATTGTTATGGGCTCTGGTCTTCTTACAGGTATTGCCAGTGGTATCACCAACGTATCTTATACAATGGCTCCCGGTTGTGTAGCCACAACAAGTGTCACTATCAATCCCGCACCATCGCCCATTTCCGGCCCCGATAGTGTGTGTGTAGGTTCCGTTATTCATCTTACCGATACCGCTATTGGTGGTGTATGGAGCAGCAGTACCCCCTCAGTAGCCACCGTTGGGGTGGTAGGTACAGCCAGTGGTGCCGTATTGGGCATAGCTCCCGGTACCACTATTATCTCGTACAGCTTGGGTAGCTGTTCTGCCTTCCGCATCATTCGGGTAAATAATGTTCCCTCACTCACCGCTACCCTCACGCCAGATGCTTGTGGCCCGGCTTATACCGCTGTTGCTTCCGGTGCATCATCATGGTTGTGGGCTCCTGCCGGTGGGGTAGCCTGTGCTACCTGCGGTACTACCAGCATCGTGCCATCAGGCACCACTACCTATACGGTTACCGGCACCAACATCTCCGGCTGTTCGGCTACAGCTACTGTTACCGCCACCGTCAACCGTATTTATGGGCATATTCTCTTCAACTACGGCACCCCCACCATAACTGATACCCGTGTTTGGTTGGTACAATACAACCCTGTAGATAGCACCGTATTGGCTACTGATTCCCTCATTACCTGCTTGGATAGCAGCGTGCCCTATTTCCAGTTCGCAGGCAAGCCTGCCGGTAGTTACTTCCTCAAGGCCCGCTTGTTGTCGGCTACACCCGGTACATCTGGTTACCTGCCCACCTATGCCGATTCTGCCATATCATGGTTCGATGCCACCACCATTACCCACGGTACAGGCTCCGATAGTCAAAACATCGCCCTCAAATTCGGCACAGTGCCATCTGGTCCCGGCTTCATCAGTGGCAATGTGTATTCGGGCGCAGGCCGTGGCACCGCCAGCGACATTCCCGAAAAAGGTATGCTCATCTACCTCAAAGATGCCATTACCGGTCAGGTACTCACCTATGCCTATACCAATGCTACCGGCCAATACTCGTTTGCAGGGGTAGGCGAGGGTAGCTACATCATTGTACCCGAAGAGGTAAGCTATACCACTATACCATCTGCGGCAGTCAGCATATCGGCAACCGCAACATCATTTACAGGTATCAGCTTCCGCAAGCACTATGCGTCACGTACTATTTACCCCTATACCACATCGGTAGCAGGTGTGCCAGTGGCACAAAGTGTTTCGGTATTCCCCAATCCCGCATCCGAAACCGTTAACGTACAACTTCCCATTGGTGTACAAAATGCCTTGTATAGCATTACCAACATCACTGGCCAAACGCTTCTTTCCGGTACCTTAGGTGGGGCTGTTTCCCCTGCTGCCATATCGCTCTCTGCACTGGCTCCCGGCACTTATATCATGCAGGTAGTTACCGAAACCACACAGTTCACTACTCGCCTTGTAGTAGTAGCGCATCCCTAAATACGCAAAGCCACTCACCGGCAAGTGTGGATAACTTTTGGTAATTCTTTACAAAATCTTTACGCGTGTCATGTTCCCCTATTTCGCAATTCGGTAACTTTGCAACACAATTATGTTACCGTTAACAGCAGATGAAGAGGGCGAGGAAGTTTTTAGTATGTATGCTCGGCTATCTGGCAATAGCCATCTGTGGCAATATTGTAACCGCCAATGAGGCCAATGCACTCAGCGAGGCCGCCAAGGTAGAGTTGTATATTTCATCACTCTACAACCGTATAGATTTCACCAATTTCGAGCGTTTGTCCTTTCAGGTGTTCAACAATGCTATGAAGGGTTTCATCAACTTGCGCAATGCAGGCAAGCTCAATAACGAAAAACAGGTCATATCTATCTGCGATTTCAATCAGCCTTCTGTCCTCAGCCGTTTGTGGATTATAGACTTATCGCTGGGCAAAATATTGTTTAATACTTTCGTGGCTCATGGGCAGGGAACCGGTGAAGATTGTGCCGTTACCTTCTCCAATCGCGAGAACTCGCACCAAAGTAGCCTTGGCTTCTATGTCACTACCGAGGTCTACAAAGGCGACCATGGCACCTCGCTGCGTATGCAAGGTATGGATCAGGGCTTTAACGATGCAGCCTTCAAACGCGATATTGTAGTACATGGTGCCGACTATGTAAGCGAAAAGTACATAGCCGAAAACCAACGGTTGGGCCGTAGCTGGGGTTGCCCCGCAGTGCCTGTCAAGCTGGCCGAGGCTATCATCAATATCATAAAAGAGGGTACCTGCCTTTTTATCTATTATCCCGATAGCAAATATCTCTCATCGGCGTACTGGCTCAACAAAAAGACAAGCCTTACGCCAGACCCTCAGTTGTTGTCAGATATGACACCCCTGCAAATGAATATGCCGCGCTATCGTACCATAGAGTACAGTAGCAACGGCAAAGTAGATAGCGTAAAGAAAGTATTGGTGAATTGACCCTTGTGAAAAGTATGTACAGGAACAATTTCCGTTCACTATTTCATACCATTTTCAGTTACTTCATTATCCTACAGTCAGTAACCTGTTGTGTTACCTGATTGGTATAATTCCTGCTATTACATATCATGGTAGCAGTTTTCCTGTCGCGCTCCATTAGTTCGTAGGTCCCCAGTATTTTGTTGTACGAGGGAGCATGATTTTTATAACTGTAACACCTGCACGTATAGGTTTTTCTGCACGAAGCAAATCCGGCAATCAGTACTATACTCAAAATAGTAGCGTTTCTCTTATTCATACAAAGGTTCAGTAAGGGGCAGTATTAAGATATGATGTTGCAAATATACATATTCATATTGCAGATGCATCAATGGTACCCCCAATTATTTAGTGTTTCTTTTATAAACTGCATTTCAGTGTTACTGTCTTGGTACCCACTACTGTAGGTCCGCTCAGTGCATTGCAGGCAGCTTGTGCATCTTTTTTCTTGCTCTTATCCAGCTCCCGTGTGTTCTTTACACTGCCACCATCGCTACAGGTACAGGTATACACCTTCTTACAAGACCCAAAAGTTACGGCCACTACCATTGTCATTAAAGCCAGTATCAGTTTTTTCATCTACATGCTTGGTTTGATGGGGTAAATATACACGAAATATCCAAAAACAGGGCCGGCAGTTCATATCTGCCGGCCCATATTCGCCAATTGCAACAATTCTTCAGTGTACTTTTATCACTGATTAATAAGCTCTTGCAAACAACACTCTTTGTGTGCTCGGTTTGCCCGTCAGCACACACACACCTGCCTCCTGTTCATTGTTCAGTGGTATGCAGCGTATCGTTGCCTTCGTCAGCTCTTTTATCTTTTCTTCTGTTTCGCTGGTACCATCCCAGTGCGCCGCCACAAAGCCTGCCTTTTCGTCCAGCACACGCACAAATTCTTCCCAAGTATCCACCTTGCGGGTGTTCTCATTACGGAAGGCCAGTGCCCTTTGGTACATAT
>JAGKWS010000123.1 GCA_021151685.1 Chitinophagaceae bacterium | reverse complement strand
GAACTATTACAACGACAACAAGGCGCAACCTTATTGCCAGTTTGTAGTAAAGCCCAAAGTAGAGAAGTTTAAGAAGGTATTTGCAGGTAAGCTGAAAGAGTAACCGGTAATACTGAATTGCATAGAAGGGGTAATGTTGGTGGGGTGCGGTACTGCTACGTTACCCCTCTTTCATTGGTTTATTGTTAAAAAACGGCATCGTATATACGTGGTTATAGTGGTATGGCCGTTACTATGCAGATGCTTGTTACATTTGTCACTCATTTTCAGACGGTTTTATGAAGTCATTCAATGTTCCCGTACATTATCGTAGTCCTTTGGTAAGTGCCATAAAGCAGAAGCGAAAAGCTGATGACAAGATGAAGCGAGACTTTACCCCTACCGAGCTACATATAGGGTCGCTACAGATAGTACTGGCACGGCATTTCGGTTTTTGCTACGGGGTGGAAAATGCAATAGAAATAGCCTTTCGTGCAGTGGCAGAGAACCCCGGCAAACGGGTATTTCTGCTGAGCGAAATGATACACAACCCTGGTGTAAATGCCGACCTGATAGCGATGGGTGTGCGCTTTATAATGGATACAAAGGGTAATATGCTGATGCGCTGGGATGAGATAACACCAGACGATGTGGTGATAATACCTGCCTTTGGCACTACGCTGGAAATTGAAGAGATATTGCGTACCCGTGGTATAGACCCGGCCCGGTACGAGACTACGTGCCCATTTGTAGAGAAAGTGTGGAACCGTGCGGGCAAAATAGGCGACGATGGTTATACCATTGTAGTGCATGGCAAACCGGGCCATGAAGAAACAAGGGCTACCTTCTCGCACAGTATGGCACACACGCCCACCGTTGTGGTAAGGGATATGGAGCAAGCTATGCTGCTGGCTAAATACATAACAGGCGAAATGGTTGGGGCTACTTTTTACACCGATTTTGCTGGTCAGTTTTCCACCGGTTTTGATGCGGCCAAAGACCTGGCACGTATAGGTGTGGTGAACCAAACCACCATGCTGGCCAGCGAAACGCAGGGTATAGCCGACTACCTGAAACAAACAATAGTAGCCCACTACGGATTGTCTGAAGCACAAACCGCCGAGCGGTTTGCCGATACACGCGATACGCTTTGTTATGCCACCAACGATAACCAGGGGGCGGTGCAGGGGATGTTACAGACAGATGCACACATGGCATTGGTGATAGGTGGATACAATAGTTCCAACACATCGCACCTGGCAGAGCTATGTGAGCTGAAGTTACCTACCTACTACATAGCCAACGAGCACTGTCTGGTGAACGAGCATGTGGTAACACACTACAACATGCACACCCATGCCGAAGTGGTGACTACGGGTTACCTGCCCGGTACAAGACCGCTAAGGGTAATGATAACTTCTGGCGCATCTTGCCCGGATGCATTGGTAGATAGGGTAATTCAAAGGCTGGCGGTGCTGACTGGAAATGAAGCTGCACTGGAAGCCGAAACTATGCGCTGGCAGGCAATAGGCTAACGGGCATGTAACTGTGTTGCTGAATTATTTTTGCACGGTAGTGCGGTAAAAGCGACGAATGACGGAGCTGCCATCGGCCGAGGCAACGGTGTCTGAGGCTACAATCTCATCGGGAGCTTCTGTGAGGGTAGTGGTTTTGTTGTTTTTGTAGTTGACAAACAACCATTTGCCAGTGCCTATGCGGTCGTAACGATGAATAATGCGGGAAACCGGTAATAATTGTTGTTTGCCCTGAGCATCGCGGTAGGTATGCAGCGAGTCGGTATAGCCTTCCAGCATAGATACAAAATGCAGCAGATAGGCTGATGTGGATGTGTCGGGTAAAATGAGCTCGTGCGCTGCATTGTAAAATTCGAACCATTTGCTGGTGTCTCCCACTTTGGGCTGGTTGCGACAAAAGCTGGGCAGAGATATAGTTCTGAAGGTTTGTTGAGGTGCTGGCTGGCGGCCAAACACATCCATTGGGTCGTCTATTATATAGTGAAATACGGGTACTTTTTCCTCTTTACCCTTGCCCGTTTGTGCCTGTGTAGCGGTGCCAATAATACTAATAATGAACACAGCCATGTACAGGTAAAAGTTGGCGCAAGTGCGTAGGTCCATCAGGATGTTAGTTGTTGACTTTGAATGAGTTAAAGAAACGACTCATTTCGTCGTGAATGGCATAATCTTTTTTGGCTACTACAACCAGATCGTATAGTTTGTTGCCGGCAATGCAAATCTTTACAGACACGGTGGTATTGCCTTTTGGGGCATCGTAAAAGAAGGCACGGCCGGGATAGCCATTGAGTTCTATTGCCTGAGATTCTATTTCATCGACCTCAGAAAAGTCTTTTTTGCGCATATCTACAGCACTATCCAGGACCATGTTGATGCGAAAGCTATCGGCCAGAATACTGGCAGGACATTCGGTATAGCTTACTTCAAATAATTTGAACTTATCTATAGCCATGCTGGAGGGTTTCCAACGAACGAAATGCCGTACCTGCTTGCCAAAAACTGTGATTTCTGTTTTTTCTGTTTTTTGCATGGGCATAGGCATGTCAACCGAAAAATTGCCTTCGGAGATACTTTGGTTTTTCCACCCTCTTTCTTCGGCACTACATGCCGCCAAGATGAGTGGCAGCGACAGCAGATAAAGAAAATGGCACAGTTTTTTGCTAAGACTCATACAGCAAAGATAGTAAAATGAATGTGGGGGGAGGTAACAACAACCAACAGGACACGTGCGGTACGTGCCCTGTTGGTTCATTTTTTTAGTAAATGTGTATTGGGCTGTGCGGCTACTATACTTGTACCGACACAGGGGTTGGCTTATTTTGCAACGGCTTCTTTGCTACCCTGTGTGGCAGATTTGTTTGCTTTGAAGCGTTTGTCGGGAGTGCCATCCTTTTTAGTAGGGCCAGCAGGCTTATCTGCTTCTTTCGTTGCTTTAGCTTCTTTGTTGTCTTTGTATCTCATGTCGGGCGTGCCGTCTTTTTTGGTACGCGATCCACCGTCCTTAGTAGTGGTTTGTTTGGGTGTTTCAGCTTTTTTGTCTTGTGCAAATGTGCCTGTGCTGAGCATGAATGCAGACAGAGCCAACAAAATCAGTTTTCTCATTGTGTTCTAATTTTGAAGCAAGTTACAAAAACTGTGATATAAATAGTTGCTACCAAGATGTTATCAATTTCATTTTTTGTGTAGTGTTAACAATTGCGAATGAGCAGAGTACAGGGTTGGTGTGTTAAAGATTGCGGCGTTGTAGTTGTTGTTGCCTTTATAGCCCCCGTAGCTCGGTGGTTTTGCAGTACTTTTACAGCCATGTATCCCGATTTTAAGTATTTCTTGCAGTCGCTTACCGGCATAGACATGCCCGAATGGCTCAGTTTGTTCAAAACGTTTGGTTTTTTGGTAGCCATGTCTTTTCTGGGCGCAGCATGGGCCACCGCCAGCGAGTTGCGGCGTAAAGCAAAGTTGGGGTTGCTTACCTACGAAATTCGCTCTATGGAGGTTGGCGCACCTGCATCTAAGGCCGACCTTGCAGGTTCTTTCTTTGGGGGCTTCATCATGGGGTTCAAAGTAGGGGGAATGTTCGGCAATTTTGCTGCTATATCGCCAGACCCTATGGGGTATCTGTTTTCGCCCGATGGTAACTTGCTGGCAGGTATTGCGGTAGGTGCTATTATGGCTTACCTGCGCTATGCCGAAAAAAAGAAGGCACAGTTGCCCGAGCCGGAGACACGCTCTGTAAAGGTATATCCGCACGATTTGATTACTGAAATAGTGGTGATAGCAGCCATAGCAGGGCTGGTTGGTGCAAAAGTGTTTAATGCGCTGGAGACATGGGACGATTTTATACAAGACCCTATCCGTAGCCTCACCTCATCGAGCGGATTGACGTTTTTGGGTGGTTTGATAATGGCCACTGCTGCATTTTGGTTTTACACCCGCAAGCATAATATACCTTTCAAACACATGTGCGACTCGGCGGCACCGGGAATAATGCTGGCCTATGGCTTGGGCCGATTAGGTTGTCAGTTTTCGGGCGATGGAGATTGGGGTATTTTTAACACTGCCTATGTGGCCAACCCCAATGGTAGCATGCGTGCTGCCACTGCGGCCGATGGTGAGTTTATTAAACACATGATTGGTAAGACCGACTTTGCCCATGCACCAGCACCATCGTGGCTGCCAGATTGGTTGTTTGGTATGACCTACCCACACAATGTGGGGCACGAGGGTATGGCGATACAGGACTGTGTGGGCGAATATTGTAACGTACTACCCGTAAGTGTGTTTCCCACACCTGTATATGAGTTCATTACTTGTGTGAGCCTGTTTTTTGTAATGTGGGCATTGCGCCACAAGCTACGCGGCACACTGCAAATGTTTGGGCTATACCTGATGCTGGCCGGTGCCGAGCGTTTTTTGGTAGAGCTGGTACGTGTGAACTATAAGTATGATTGGGGTTTCATTCATCCGAGTCAGGCCGAAATCATTTCAGTGATCATGCTGATAGTGGGTAGTTATTTGCTGTTTTTCTATAAGGATAAGGACAAACCATTAGATTCCCCGGTTGCTTTGACGTGATTGTGAAATAGAAAACCGGCTGATACCCAGTAAGGATAAACAGCCGGCTTCATATTGGAACAACACAATCTTTTATTATTTCTGAACTACTTGTGAGCGCGTTGTGTTGACTACAGCACCTACCTGACCAATCAATTGGTCTGAAAGACCTACTTTTTTGGCACCTGTAACGAGGTCGGTGACAAACCGGTCAAAATCGGCAGTAGATGATTTGCCATTCATGCGTGGGTTTTTGGCGGGGTCATGCGCATCTACCATGTTTTTGCCTGCATAGGTAAAGTTCTTTGCCCCTGTGGCTACACAAAAGAAGTCGGTAAGGTTCTTGCTGAGGGCTGCAAAGCCAGTAGTGTTGCCAGCGGTCACTTCGGCCAGTAATACAGGAAAGAACTTGTTGAGTGCCGTATCGGCGGCTATCACAAATATGGTACTATCTACTACCGAGCGTATGCCCAAGCGGCCCTTTTCAATCATTTGTCCGCTGTTGGTGGGGTCGGCAACCATGGTGGTGCCACCCAAAGAATCGTAGAGGGTAGGCGTTGGGGTAACTACCATGTCGTCATCGTTATTTTTCTTGCAAGATGTAGTGCTTACCATGGCGGCTGCTATGCCACAAATAGCGATGGTTGTGATGATTTTTTTCATTGTCTGTTTGTTTTTATCTGGTTATCGGAAAAAATGTTATTGTGTAAGGTGTGCCAGCCAACTGCTGCTTTTGCCCATGTTTACAGGGCAACCAATAGCCAGTTCGCTGGCTGCCGGCTTGTATCGGTGGCCGCTATAGCCACTGCGGCTACGGAATGCCCGTGCCACATAGTCGGCATCGGTAAGGGCGGGGTAGTAAGTGAATACCACCACATTGTTGGCTGCATTGCACAGTACATGGTCTATACCGGCCTCGGCATAAAGCCATGCTGTAATGGCCTGTGCATCTTGCTCGTTGATGTCTTGCGTAAGATCTATACGGGCCATGGCTCTGAGCTGTGCATCGGGCTGGCGATGGGTAACGGCGTATACGTGCCATGCAAGGGTAAATGACGCAGCACATATCAGCGATGCGGTAACTATGAAAATGTTCTTTCTTCGGTTGGTAATCATGTGTATGTTGCCGGTTGTTGATGGCCGGTTGTTATAGTATACGAGCCATAAAAGGTTTCGGTTTTGTTTTTTTATTTTTTTTTGACCGAGGCGAGATAATCTGAATTGACTTGATGTGTGTGTATTGCGGTACTTTTGCTGTGACTGCCTGTAAATGGCGGTCTGTATTTGTATCTGTTTTCATTCTACCGCCTGCAATGAGCGTAAAAGCACTACTGGTTACTCCGCCATTTACCCAACTGAACACGCCGTATCCGGCAACGGCCTACCTGAAGGGGTTTTTGAATGCACGGGGTATTGCTGCTGCCCATGCCGACCTTGGTATAGAGGTGACACTGGCTATCTTTTGCCGTAGCGGGCTTACTGCAGTGTTTGCATTGGCGGCAAAGGCAACCGAACCATCGGACAATGCGCAACGCATGCTGGCTCTGCGCGACGACTACATCAATACCGTAGATGCGGTAGTGTCTTTTTTGCAAGGCAAAGACCCGACTATGGCATCGCGTATACGCAGCCGCAGTTTTTTGCCGGAAGCTTCGCGATTTGCACAGGCAGGCGAGTTGATACATGAGTTTGGTCCCATGGGCCTGCACGACCATGCTATACACCTGGCTACACTATACATAGAAGACCTTGCCGACCTGATACAGGAGTGTGTAGACCCGCATTTTGGACTGAGCCGCTATGCCGAGCGACTGGGCCGGAGCGCACGCAGTTTCGACGAGCTGTATGGCACGCTGTGCCAGCCGGGTGGGTGGATAGAAGAATTGTTGTATGCCCGGCTGGAGTCACATATAAAGACCTTTGAGCCATCTCTTCTGTGCTTGTCGGTACCTTTTCCCGGCAATTTGCTATCTGCATTCAGGTGCGGGCAATGGATAAAGGCGCACCACCCGCATATAAAGGTGGCTATGGGTGGCGGCTTTGCCAATACCGAGCTACGCTCGCTGAGCGACCCGAGAGTATTTGAGTTTCTGGATTTTGTGACGTTGGACGATGGCGAAGCCCCTGTAGAGTTGTTGCTGCAATACATAGACGGACACGTACCAGCCGACAAGCTGAAAAGGACATTCTTGCTGGAAGATGGCGTAGTAGTGTATCGCAATAATGAAGAGGTGCCCGATTATCCTCAGGCATCGGTAGGCACACCCGATTATACAGGTTTGCCACTGGGCGACTATATATCGGCCATAGAGGTGGCCAACCCCATGCACAGCCTTTGGAGTAATGGCCGCTGGGCCAAGCTAACCATGGCACATGGCTGCTACTGGGGCAAATGTACCTTCTGCGATACATCTCTGGACTACATACAACGTTACGAGCCGCTGACAGCCGCCGTATTGTGCGACCGCATAGAGGCTATTATTGCGCAAACAGGGCAAACAGGTTTTCACTTTGTAGATGAGGCGGCACCTCCGGTACTGATGCGCTCGCTGGCACTGGAGTTGCTGCGCCGGAAGATCAATATTTCGTGGTGGGCCAATGTGCGGTTCGAGAAAGCCTTCTCGCGCGATTTGTGCCTGCTACTGCGGGCCTCGGGCTGCATTGCGGTTTCGGGAGGGTTGGAGGTTGCATCAGACAGGTTGCTGGCACTGATACAAAAAGGCATTACCGTGGCGCAGGTGGCACGGGTGAACAAACATTTTACCGAAGCGGGTATTATGGTACATGCCTATCTTATGTATGGCTTCCCCACACAAACAGCACAAGAGACTATAGACTCGCTGGAAATGGTGCGGCAGATGTTTGCAGCGGGTATTCTGCAATCGGCATTTTGGCACCGGTTTGCGCTTACAGAGCATAGCCCAGCTGGGTTGTCGCCAGACGATTTTAAGATAGTGCGCGATACCAATACCCCCGGTACCTTTGCCAATAACGATGTGGAGTACAAAGACCCTACCGGCACAGACCACGATAGTTTCTCGCATGGGTTGCGGAAGTCGCTGCACAACTACATGCATGGTAGCTTTCTGGACCAGCCGCTGCACAAGTGGTTCGATATGAAGACTCCCAAGACCACCATAAAGCCCACCTATATTGCAGACATACTGAATGAGGGGGACTACCTGGGCGTAAAGGATACCCAGCGTGTGGTATTTACGGGACGTATGCCTACTTGCGAGTATTTTACAAAGTCGGCCAAGGGGGCACAGTGGGAAATGAGCTCCCTTACCTTTCATCACCTACAGGCATCTGTTACTATAAAGATTGGCAAAGAACAGGGCGAATGGCTAATGGCCTTTTTGCCACAGATATCTGTAGCCAACGTGAAACTGAAAACTATGCAGGAAGTACGCGAAAGCTATGAGGCGGTATGCGACGACGACTTTGAGCTGTTTTGGGAAAACAAGCCTATGAATACCCTGCATAAAGTAGGGCTATTGGTGCTGTAGGTTACTGGCGTACGTTAACCGTATCTGGCATAACACGAGAGAGCATGTCTTCCAGCAATTCGCCACGCAGGTTGTGCGCTATTATTTTGCCATCGGGGCCTACCAGCAGGTTGCCGGGTATAGACTTGATGCCATAGATAACTGCTGCATCTGAGGACCAACCTTTGAGGTCGCAAACATGTGTCCAAGTTAGTCCATCTTCATCTATAGCGGTTGTCCACTTGTCTTTGTCATGGTCCAGCGATACGGCATATATGGTGAAGTTGCGGTCTTTGAATTTTTTGTAGGCGGCCACTACATTGGGGTTTTCGGCACGGCATGGGCCGCACCAAGATGCCCAAAAGTCAATCAATACATACTTGCCACGCAATGACGACAGGGCAATTTTTTCGCCAGTGGTGCTGGGCAATACCAGTTCTGGTGCTTCATTGCCGGTTTCTATCGGCATGGGCTTCACTTGGCTTTCGGTTGGTTTGGCATTGTTGCGGGCCAGATATTCGGTGAAGTCGCGCGTCATGCGGGTATTGGGGAAGCGGCGATTGAGACTTTGAGAAAAAGCTTCGAGGAAAATCCATTCTGAGCCAGGGTTGAGGATACGTGCTGCAAAAATAGCATTAGGTTCGTATGGGGTAGTATCGGCATAGTTCTCAATAATCTGGGTAAGATCCTGATTCATGTCCTGATAGTTTTTCTGGGCCATGGCTACCAGACTATCATTGCCACGGGCACGCAGGGTATCCAGTACAATGTTCATTGTGTTGAAATCGCGTACTTTCTCTCGGAACATAGCCAGAAACTGCTGTAAGTGGCTGGATGATGGCGAGCCGATGAGTTCGTAGTTTTCAATGGTCTTCCAATCCGATTTCAGGCGGATATTGCCCTTGTCTATAGAAAGCAGTATAAATTTATTTTCGGTGAAGTGCAGGCGGTAAAGGCCCGGCTCGGGCGACATGCCAGAAAGCTCGAAGTGGCCATCTTTGTTGCTTTTAGCAGAGTCTACTATGGCAATAATGTCATTAGCTCCCAATTGTTCCAGCACCACTGTCTGTTGGGGCATGTCGGCTATGTTTCCTGTAATAGTGAACTTGTGGTTGTTGCTAACGCATGCCACCACAAATAAAGAAACCAATATGCAGTATGATAGTAAATGTTTTGAATTCATCAAGGGACGTTTAGGACCGCAATACACAAACCGCTGCAATATTGGCCAAAGCATGTTTCTGCATTTGCAAAAACCTCCAGAGTTACTACTGCACAACTTCGCGAAATTCAAAAATAGGTACCTAAATGTCAACAAATACATAAAAAATAAAAATCCGGCTCCCCCGATATGGGTGATAGCCGGATTTTTATTGCTTTAGTGAGTATTTATTCGCCAGCGGGTTGCAAGGCACCACGTATGCGGCCTTCTATTTCTTCGGCTACACCAGGGTTATCCATCAGGAATTGCTTTACTGCGTCGCGTCCCTGACCAATTTTACTATCGCCATAGGCAAACCAAGAACCGCTTTTTTGCAGTATGCCCAGTTCTACGCCCATATCTATGATTTCGCCTATTTTGCTGATGCCTTCACCAAATATGATATCGAACTCTACCTGGCGGAATGGAGGTGCTACTTTGTTCTTTACCACCTTTACGCGGGTACGGTTACCACTGGCTACATCGCCATCTTTTATCTGGCTCACACGGCGAATGTCGAGACGTACAGATGCATAGAATTTGAGTGCATTACCACCGGTAGTAGTTTCGGGGTTGCCAAACATTACTCCTATTTTTTCGCGCAACTGGTTGATGAAGATGCAGCAGCAGCCGGTACGGGCAATAGTAGCGGTAAGCTTGCGCAGTGCCTGACTCATGAGCCTTGCTTGCAGGCCCATTTTGCTTTCGCCCATTTCGCCTTCCAGCTCGCCCTTGGGTACCAGTGCCGCTACAGAGTCTATCACCACTACGTCTATAGCACCTGATGATATAAGACGGTCTGCAATTTCCAAACCTTGCTCGCCATAGTCGGGCTGAGAAATGATGAGGTTGTCTACATCTACCCCCAGTTTGCGTGCATAGGCGGCATCAAAGGCGTGTTCGGCATCTATTATGGCACAGATACCGCCCTTCTTCTGAGCTTCGGCAATGGTATGTATCGCTATGGTTGTTTTACCCGAAGATTCCGGGCCATATATTTCTATGATACGACCGGCAGGGAAACCACCCACACCCAGCGCAATATCGAGCCCCAAAGACCCTGTGCTCGTTACCTCCATCTGGTCTTTCTGCTTGTCGCCAAGCATCATTACAGATCCTTTTCCGTAGTCTTTTTCAATCTTGTCGAGCGTCAGCTTCAGTACTTTCAGTTTATCGTCTGCCATCTTACTTACTTTTTACAAATACTTGTTTTAATGAGTCAAAAGTAGGGCAAATTGGTACCCGTTTTTGGGTTTGGCGAAAAAGATATCCACAAATTGGGGGAGGGGCGGAGGCTATGGCAATCAGATAAAAGGATTCTCAATTTTTAGCTTTCTGTCCATTACCAGTCCGTGATGAATATCTTCGGAAAGTAACATATTGCAATTGTTCTCTAACGCGGCTGCGACAATCAGGCTGTCCCAAAAACTAAAGTTGTATGTCAGCGATACTTGTGTAGCCCGTTGCACTGTAGATGGTTGAACCGGGACTACATTAAATATGTTTAACAAATTGGTGCCATGGTCGTAAGCCTCCTCTTTGCTGAGACGGAGTTTTTTATGCACACATTGATGTTTTCGTTTATGACCTGTGTGCTGATGATGTATTCAGGTTTTAGTAGTTGTATTGCTATCTCTTTCTTAATATGATCGTTAGTGAAAATAGATAGCAATACATTGCTATCTATGAATGTAGATTTATCGCTCATTTATCTCTTCACGATTGAATTTCACAGAAGATTCCGTAAAACGATATTGTGTATAGTCAACCGAGTTTTTTGAGACTTGGGATTTGCTCTCTTTTTTTTCTCCTGATACATGCAACAACCCTTTGATTGTATCCAAAAGTGCTTTCTTCTGTTGTGTTCCTAAC
>JAGKWS010000122.1 GCA_021151685.1 Chitinophagaceae bacterium | reverse complement strand
AAAAATGCGTCTTTTATTGTTTATTCGCATTTCATTTTAGAAAGATTTACTGTGAAGAAATTTATTGATAAACTAAAAAATATCTGGAGCATAGAAGAGCTGCGCAAGCGTATTGTTTATACAATATTGCTAGTGTTAGTATATCGTGTTGGTTGCAGTATTGCATTGCCTGGAATTAACCCTGCTGGTTTGATGTCGCAAGATGGTCCTGCCGGTTTGCTTGGTCTTTTCAACATGTTTTCTGGAGGTGCGTTCAGCAAGGCATCCATTTTTGCTTTGGGTGTAATGCCTTACATTTCTGCATCTATTTTTATGCAGCTTGCTGGTATAGTTATACCACAAGTTGCTAAAATGCAAAAAGAGGATAGTGGTCGTCGTAAGATTAACTCGTATACTCGTTATCTTACTGTCATTGTAACCGCATTCCAAGCAAGTGCTTATGTTGCTTATCTTCGTTCTCCACAGTATGCTTCATCTATTGCACCCGATTTGAGTCCCTTCATGTTTTGGTTTACAACAGTAGTTGTTCTTACTGCTGGTACACTTTTTGTAATGTGGATGGGTGAAAAGATAACTGATCGTGGTATCGGTAACGGTACTTCTCTTATCATTATGGTTGGTATCCTTGCTCGTTTTCCCGATTCTGTTGGTCAGGAAATTGCTTCTAGAAGTTCAGGTGGTGGTGCCGGTGGTTTGTTGATATTTTTATTAGAGTTGGCTTTTTTCATCGCCGTTGTTGTAGGTTTAATTTTGCTAACACAAGGTGTTCGTCGCATACCTCTTAACTATGCTCGTCGTATTATTGGCAGTACAAATGCAGCAAATGAAGTAAATGGGTCTCGCGATTTCATCCCACTGAAAGTTAATTCTGCTGGTGTTATGCCTATCATCTTTGCCCAAGCAATGATGTTCATTCCAACTATTTTTACTGGCTTTACTACAAACGAAACAGCTGCAGGTTTTGTTAAAGCATTGTCTGATAATCGCTCTTTATGGTACAATCTTATTTACGCTGTATTGGTTATTGCTTTCACATATTTTTATACTGCCCTTATCTTTAATCCCACTGAGATGGCAGATAACTTGAAACGTAATAATAGTTTTATACCTAGTGTGAAGCCCGGAGAAGATACAGCAAATTATATTGCTGCTATTATGGATCGTATTACCTTACCTGGAGCATTCTTTTTGGCTATAGCTGGTATTTTGCCCGGTCTTGCATCTGTCTTGCACATTACAAGTGGTTTTGCTTCTTTCTTTGGTGGTACTTCCATGTTGATTGGTGTTGGTGTTATACTTGATACTTTGCAGCAGGTAGAAAGTTATTTGCTGATGAACCATTATGATGGTTTGATGAAGACCGGACGTATTACTGGTCGAACATCCGCAACAGGAACAGCTGCAAGAAGTATTTCGGCTTAAGTTTTCGTGATATTATTTGGAGCCAGATTCCTGTGGAAACACAAGTATCTGGCTTTTTCTTTTATTTTATTATTTTGTTTCAACATGATTCATATTCGCTCTAAGGATGAGATAGAAGTCATGCGTAAGAGTGCCTTGATGGTTTCTGCTACGCTTACTGAAGTTGCTAAAGTTTTGAGGCCCGGTATTACAACAATTAGTCTTGATAAATTGGCTGAGACTTTTATACGTGATAATGGAGGTATACCTTCTTTCAAAGGTTATGGTGGTTTTCCTGCTTCTTTATGTATTTCAGTAAACAATGTTGTTGTACATGGTATACCCAGCACTTATGAGTTGAAGGATGGTGATATAATTTCAGTAGATTGTGGTTTTTATAAGAATGGATTTCATGGAGATTCTGCCTATACATTTGCTATAGGTAATGTAAAGCCAGAAATTCTTCAACTTTTGAAGGTTACAAAAGAATGTTTGTTTTTGGGTATAGAACAAGCAAAGGATAATAATCGTATTGGTGATATCTCGTTTGCTATTGAAAATTATACTTCACGTATACATCCTTATGGTGTTGTTAGAGAATTGGTAGGGCATGGTGTTGGCCGGCAATTGCACGAAGATCCTCAAGTTCCCAACTACGGAAAACGTGGTGATGGTAAACGATTGCGCGAGGGCATGATATTAGCTATAGAACCAATGATAAACCTTGGTAAGAAGGATGTATACACATTGAATGATGGTTGGACTGTAGTTACAAAGGATGGTTTAGCATCAGCCCATTTTGAACATACTACGGCTGTTGGTAGAAATGGTGGTGAGCCGTTAAGTTCGTTTGTACCGATAGAGGCCGCTGAAAAATTGAATTCTGAATTGAATAGTAGCTATTATGATTTGCCTGTATTAAGTAGTGTTCATTAATATTTTATCTTTTGTTTTATGTTCAGAAGTCATACGTGTGGCGAATTACGCATTGAAGATATTGGTTGTGATGTTGTTTTGTCTGGTTGGATACAAACTGTACGTGATTTAGGTAGTATCGCATTTGCAGATTTGCGCGATAGGTACGGCATTACTCAATTGTATTTTAACGAGTCTATTCATGCTCAATTAGTTTCTACGCCTATTGGTAGGGAGTTTGTTGTGCAGGCTAAGGGTAAGGTAATTGAGAGAACTAATAAGAATAGCAAAATTCCTACAGGTTCTATTGAAATTGAGTTATCTGATTTTGAAGTTCTTAATAGTTCCAGTACGCCTCCATTTACTATTGAAGATGATACAGATGGTGGAGACGAGTTACGTATGAAGTACCGATATCTTGATTTACGTAGGCCAGTTTTACGGAAGAATCTTGAACTACGTTACAGGGTTAATCGTTCGGTTCGTAATTATTTAGATACTCAGGGCTTTTGGGATATAGAGACACCATTTCTTATTCGGAGTACTCCGGAAGGTGCACGTGATTTTGTTGTGCCCTCCCGTATGAATGAAGGTCAGTTTTACGCATTACCACAAAGTCCTCAAACTTTTAAGCAATTGTTAATGGTAAGTGGCTATGACCGTTACTACCAGATAGTAAAGTGTTTTAGGGATGAAGATTTGCGTGCAGATAGACAACCCGAATTCACGCAGGTTGATTGTGAAATGAGTTTTGTGGAACAGGAGGATATTCTACAAACTTTTGAGGGGTTGTTTAAACATGTGTTTTATGATGTAAAAGGAGTTCGTATTGAAGATTCTTTTCCTCGTATAACTTGGGACGATGCTATGTGGTTTTATGGCAACGACAAACCGGATATTCGTTTTGGAATGCAAATTGCCAATCTGAAGACACCGGTTTACAATACTACCGTTACTGATGCGCTTGGTTGGGATGTTTTTGGCTTCAGTGTATTTGATAACGCACAAACAGTTTTGGCTATAGCAGCTACTGGTTGTGCCGAATATACGCGTAAGCAGGTTGATGAACTGACAGAGTGGGTGAAGCGTCCGCAAATAGGTATGAGTGGCTTGGTATACATTCGTTGTAATGCCGATGGTAGTTTCAAGAGTAGTGTAGACAAGTTCTTCAGTGAAGATCAGTTGAAGGTTATTGCGGCAAAATGTGGCGCAGCTGCCGGCGATTTGGTGTTGTTACTTGCTGGCAATGAAACGCGTACCCGTAAGGCTATGAGTGAGTTGAGGTTGGAGATGGGTAATCGTCTCGGATTCAGAGATGCATCTGTCTATAAGCCATTGTGGGTGATTGATTTCCCGTTGTTTGAGCATGACGAGGAGAACGACGTATGGTTGGCACGTCACCATCCTTTTACCTCACCAAAGCCAGAGCACATATCGCTGATGGATGATAGAAGCCAGTATGGTAAGATTAAAGCCAATGCTTATGATATAGTGCTGAATGGAACGGAAATAGGTGGTGGTTCTATTCGTATCTATCATCGCGATTTGCAGGAGAAGATGTTTGCGGCTTTAGGACTTAGTAAGGAAGAGTCACAAGATAAATTTGGTTTCCTTTTAGGTGCGTTTGAATATGGTGCACCTCCGCATGGTGGTATTGCATTTGGTTTCGATCGTTTGTGTGCTTTGTTGGGTGGTCAGGAAACAATACGCGATTTTATTGCTTTCCCTAAAAACAATGCCGGCCGCGATGTGATGCTGGATGCACCATCGGCCATAGACGATGCGCAAAAGAAGGAATTGGGTTTGTAAGTTTAATTGTATACAAAGTATATAGCCGGCACATTGTTTGTGCCGGCTATATTGTTGCTGTAATGATAGGGTGGTGTAGCGTAAAAAGAAGGACGGCTGCATTGCTGCAGCCGTCCACTTTGTAGTATTGTAATTCGTTAGAATTAACCGTTGTTTTCTTCAGTAGCTTCTGTAGTCGCTTCTGGTACTTCTGAAGTTGTTGCTTCTGCAGCATTTTCAGATTTTTTAGCACCACCGCTACGACGGCTACGGCGAGTTTTCTTTGCTGCACCTTCAGCTACATCTTTACCATAGATTTCGTTGAAGTCAACGAGTTCTATCATAGCCATATCTGCTGCATCACCCATACGACGTGGTAATTTGATGATGCGGGTGTATCCACCTGGACGGTCGGCAACGCGGTCGCCTATTACATTGAATAGTTCTGTTATCGCTTTTTTGTCTTGCAGCGTGGCGAACACGATACGACGGTTGTGTGTGCTATCAGTTTTGCTACGAGTGATAAGTGGCTCAGCAAATACGCGCAGCATTTTAGCCTTGGCCAAGGTAGTGATGATACGCTTGTGCTCTATCAGCTGGCAAGTAAGGTTTGACATCAACGCAGCCCTGTGTGAGTGGGTGCGGCCTAAATTTTTGATTTTGTCTCCGTGACGCATGACATTTTTGTTTTAATCCCTCATACCGTGTCAGGAATTATGAGGTGGTTTGATTGTATTTATAAATATGAAAATGGAGTGTTGGCAGTTTTGCTACTAGCACTCCATTAATGTTTTAGTCTTCTGAACGACGGAATTTGTTGATGTCCATGCCGAAGTGCAGACCGCGCTCGTGCAGTACTTGCTCTATTTCAGATAATGATTTCTGTCCGAAGTTGCGGAATTTCATCAATTCTTCCTGTGTATACTGTACCAGCTCGCTCAGTGAGTTGATTTTTGCTGCTTTCAGGCAGTTGAAGGCACGTACCGACAGTTCGAGATCTTCGAGTGGTGTGTTCAATACCTTACGTACCAGCAGCGTTTCTTCGTCAACGATAGTTTCTTTCTCTTCACGTTTAGTATCCAGAGAGATATTCTCGTCAGTGATGATCATCAGGTGTTGGATAAGGATACGAGATGCTTCCTTCACAGCCTCTTCGGGGTGAATGGTACCATCTGTAATTACTTCCATTACCAGTTTTTCGAAGTCTGTACGCTGCTCCACACGTGTATTCTCAATGGTATATTTTACATTGCGAATAGGCGTGTAGATAGAGTCGATAGCTATGAGTCCGAGAGGCGCATCTTCTGGGCGGTTTTCTTCAGATGGAACATAGCCACGTCCTTTACCTATATGCAACTCCATTTGGAATGATGTACCCGGATGCAGGTTGCATATTACCAAATCTGGATTCATTACCTGGAAATTGGGAAGAACTTCGCCAATCATTCCTGCGGTTAATGTTTCTATACCTTTTACATTCATGTCTATCTTCTGGCTGGTGAATTCTCCGATTTCACCGATAGCTTTCAGACGAACTTGTTTCAGGTTAAGTATTATTTCTGTAACATCCTGAAATACACCCTTGATGGTTGCAAACTCGTGGTCGGCACCGGGTATACGGATGGCCGTAATAGCATAACCCTCCAAAGAAGACAGAAGAACACGGCGAAGTGCATTGCCGATAGTTACACCATAGCCTGGTTCTAACGGACGAAACTCAAATTGTGCTTCGAAGTCGGTCGTTTTTTGCAGTGCTATTTTATCCGGTTTTTGAAAATTCAATATGGCCATATTGATATTTGTTTTTGTTTTTGCTTTTTTTTTTTCAAGGAATAAATGAACCGGCAGAGCTGGTGTAGCTCTGCCGGTCATGTACCGTTATTTAGAGTAAAGCTCTACAATCAGTTGTTCCTTGATGTTTTCGGGAACTGCATCACGCTCTGGGTGAGCAATATACGTACCTACCATTTCTTTTTCGCTGAAGTCTACCCAGCTTATACGAGTATTTTTCGGGCGAATCATACTCGTGATAGTAGTATTTGCTTTGCTCTTAGGTTTCAATTCTATCTTGTCACCTGGTTTCAGGCTATAAGATGGTATGTTCACCACATGTCCGTTAACCATAATGTGTTTGTGAGATACCAACTGGCGTGCGGCAGGGCGTGTTGAAGCAATGCCCATACGATAGATTGCATTGTCCAAACGTGCTTCAAGCAGTTTTATAAGGTTTTCGCCAGTTGCACCTTTCAAGCCTGCAGCCTCTACGTAAGTATTGGCGAATTGTTTTTCCAGCAAGCCGTACGTGTATTTGGCTTTCTGTTTTTCCTTCAGCTGCACAGAGTATTCGCTCGCTGTTTTGCGTTTGCGGGTTGGGCCGTGCTGGCCGGGAGGGTTACTGTTTTTACCAAGGCTTTTGCCTGATCCCAGAATCGGTTCACCGAATATGCGGCAGATTCTGTTTTTGGGTCCTGTATAACGTGCCATGTTATTAGTTCGATCTTTATTTTTGTTGGCTTTCCTGTCTCATACAAAGATCGTGAAACCGGATACGGGAAAGCTGTTATTAATATTTGTGACAACCACAGTTTGCATTTACTGCGGGTAGTGATTCTGAATTATACCCTGCGCTTTTTAGGAGGACGACAACCATTGTGTGGCATTGGCGTAACATCTTTTATAGAGGTTACTTCTATACCAGAGTTGTTTATAGAACGTATTGCCCCTTCGCGGCCCGATCCTGGACCTTTAACATACACGTCAGCACGTTTCATGCCGGCATCTATTGCTACGCGAGCGCAGTCTTGTGCAGCCATTTGTGCTGCGTATGGGGTGTTCTTTTTAGAACCACGGAACCCCATTTTACCAGCCGATGACCAAGATATAACTTGACCAGCTTTGTTGGTAATGCTGATAATTATATTGTTGAATGTGGCGCTGATGTGAACGTCGCCATGAGTGTCCACTTTTACGATGCGTTTTTTCGCAACGGCTTTAGCGGAGGCTTGTGCTTTTGCCATTTTTTGTTTTAATAAAAGGTAATCAATTGAATTTTTCTATGTTGTTGCCAGTGCTATGCAGCAACAATTTTTATTCGATGCCACTCCTCCCTGATGCACTGTAACAGATCTGGCAGTGGCGTCATTTTATTTCTTCGGTGCTTTTTTCTTACCAGCAACGGTTTTACGCTTGCCTTTGCGGGTACGGCTGTTGGTACGTGTGCGCTGGCCACGAAGGGGTAGACCCTTACGATGACGAAGACCACGGTAACAAGCAATATCCATAAGACGCTTGATGTTCATCTGCACTTCAGAGCGCAGTTGTCCCTCCACCTTGAATTCTGCATTGATGATATTACGGATAGCAGTCTGCTCCTCATCATTCCATTCATAGGCTTTCTTGTTGTAACTTACACCAGCCTTGTCTAGAATGTAGCGGGCAGTACTGTTGCCAATACCATAAATGTATGTGAGCGCTATCTCACCACGTTTGTTTTTCGGAAGGTCAATACCAGCTATACGAGCCATATTTCTACTTTTTGTACCTGATTGTTTTTGTCAGGTCTCTTTATGTTTACTAGTTGTTACAGAATCTCATTTGCAGCCTTTTCTGAACAAATGTGTATATCAGACAAGGCAGGTTCAAATTATCCCTGACGCTGCTTGAAGCGTGGATTTTTCTTGTTGATGATATACAATTTACCGTTGCGGCGCACAATCTTGCAGTCTACGCTTCGCTTTTTGATAGATGCTCTTACTTTCATGTTCTGTTTTTTATATCAAAATTCAATGTCCGTTGTTATGTGCTACTATTTGTAGCGATATATAATGCGGCCGCGACTCAAGTCGTACGGACTCATTTCTACCCCCACTTTGTCTCCTGGCAATATACGAATGTAGTGCATACGCATTTTACCAGATATAGTTGCTAATATTTCATGCCCATTTTCCAGACGAACACGAAACATAGCATTGGAAAGCGCTTCAATGATGGTGCCGTCCTGTTTAATGAGTGATTGTTTTGCCATATTTTTTTAAGGACTGCAAAAGTAGTAAAAACTTTTTATTTAACCGAAAAAATTTAATTTCATTGTTGTTTGCTTCCTTTTCTTTAGTTATATACCAAAGTTGTTACTGCTGATTGCTAAGTTGTCAGCATAGTTACTTAGCCCGCTCTACAGGTATCTATAAGCGACTTTTTTTTGATTTAAGGAATTATTTTCATATGCTTGTCTTCAGGCTATTTATTTTCCCGTTAGTTGTTGCTTGTTATACACGTAGCTATAGGTCTTTTGCATTCTATTTTATATAGTGTCTTTTATAAGAATGCAAAGCAATCTTGTAGTATGTATTTTTTGCCTTTACTTTATGCTATTTGTCATTTTTTTGTATGTGTAAGCAAAAAATCTTATAATATGTAAAGGTACTAAAGTACCAGTGTTTGCACTTGTAATAACAGTTAGTATTATCAGTCAATATGTACTGGTAATATGTCTTTTTGTTTTCAATAGATTGCTCTTTGCCTACTATATCTGTTTTTTCAATTTTGCATATTCGAGTTACGATGTGTTATAGTGTTGCTTTAATGCATTCCTTTTATTCTGTGCGTTTTTTGAACCTTTCTTTATTAACTATTTTGTTCTTTTTTATTTGTCTTTATAGTAGTTCTTTTCTGTATGGTATTTTGTATTATTGAAGAATAATGAATAGATACGTAGCCTTTCTGCGCGCCGTTAATGTAGGTGGCCGTAGAGTGAAGATGGATGAGTTGCGTGCTTGGTTTTCTCAAGCTGGTTATAACGATGTGAGTACCTACATACAAAGTGGTAATGTTGTTTTTACTGATAATGGGGTTAACATTTCTGAAATGGAGATAGATATAGCTACAATGTTAGAAGCCCACCTTGGTTTTGATGTGGCTACTTTTATCTATACACCTACGCAGTTGAAGCATTTGATAGAGGGTTGCCCTTACAAAGTTGTTCCAGATCACATGGCCCTGCATGTTAGTTTGCTTTCCCATATACCTCAAGATGCATTGATACACACATTGCATGCTTTTCAGAACGATAATGAACAATATTACATTGCCGGTAGGGTAGCGTATATAATGGTATTGCGTGGCAAATATGGTGAAACAAAATTTTCTAATACATTTTTGGAAAAAAAACTGAAATTGCAAGCAACCACAAGGAACTGGGCAACTATAAGCAAGTTGGCACAGTTATAGTAGATGATTGTATAGGCAGGTTTAGTTGATATACCTTTCTATCTACTTTGTCATGTAGCTCTATTTGACGCATACAATACGTCAGTTATTGTATAGAGTTTTTATAGTATTAGCTTGTATTGAATGCTTCCCGAAAGCGTCCCACTAAACCGAATCACATAAAAATATGAGTTGTGCTAAATTTAAAGAGGGAGACAAAATGAAAAAGAGCAAATTCACAGAGTGCCTGATTATTGGCATTCTGAAGTTACAGGAAGGGGGCGTTCGGTTGTAAACATTTGCCGGTTGCACGGCATCATCCAGCCTACATTTTACCAATGGAAAACGAAGTACTCGGGTCTGGAGTTATCTCAGCTAAAGCGGCTGAAAGAGATTGAAGCGGAGCTTGCTCATTACAAGCGGAATGTGGCCTAACAAACACTTCAGATTACCGTACTTAAGGATGTAATTGAAAAATAGCTTTGGGCCAGCCGAACGTAGGGAACTGGTGCTTTATTCAACAAAAGTACATTGCATCAGTGTCTGGCAGGCCTTAAAGCCGTATTCTATCCAGCCATCAGTGTATTATTACAAGCAGCGACCCAATGATGACGCAGCAATCATAGAGCAATTGGCTGGCTTGGCACATCTATATAATTGCTGGAGCTTCTGGTTGATGCACTATTACCTCAGAGGCTTGAACTACATATGGAACCACAAGAAGGTGTACCGGGTCTATACTGATATGCACCTGAACCTGCGGCGCAAGCACAAACAGTGCCTACCCGCCCGGGTATTGGTGCCATTAGTGTGGCCAATAAGGTCCAACATTTCCTGGTCAATGGACTTCATACATGATACGCTTAGCAACGGTGTAATGTTCCGGACACTGAACGTGATTGATGACTTTAACAGGGAAGTGCTGAATATAGCTATGGATACTTCGCTGACGAGCAAGCCGGTAATCCGCGAATTGGATCAGCTTATTAGCTGGTGGGGAGCACCTCAAAAGATTCGGGTAGACAACGGCCCCGAGTATTTTGCGGATATTATGTCTGAGTGGACGAAAGATCGAGGAATAGAGGTGCAATTCATTCAGAAAGGCAAGCCATATCAAAATGGCTACATGGAGCGATTCAATAGGCGTTTTTGGGAAGAAGTACTGGATGCCTACAGTTTCAACAGGGTAAAAGACGCGCAGTCGCTGGGACATGCATGGATGTGGATATACAACAATGAGCACCCGCACAGCGCATTGGGGTATGTACCCCGACAGCGTGGCTGAATGAACGTCGGAGGGGCGTAGCCCCGGAGTCGTTCATTCAGCCACACGACATTGACTGGAATCTATTAATTTTAAACGTTACTAACTAAGGGATGCTTTCAGCATCACTTAGCGGTCTTTGTATGAAAGTACTCAGAATAGCGATTACAATTGTGCATATAACAGCCAAAAAATACTGTCTCGCAAAAGTAGATGTACTAATTACTATAGGTAGAATAGGTAAATTTCATGTTTTTGGGCTTGTTTTAAATATATATCGCAGTATTGTTTGGTCAATTGGAATATTCGCTTACCTTTGCACTCCCTTACAAAACGGGGAATACAATTAGTTCATTGCAGCATAGATAGTAGCCAAATTGCAGAATATTAATTCTGAATAGTTTTTGGTTTTTCGGAAATACTTTCTACCTTTGCACTCCCTTACGGAAACGATGTAACGGAAAGTTAACGAAGAGTTCTTTAGATAATAAAACAGATGTGCGGTACGAGGCCGCTGGGTGGTTCAAGTCCGCTGACATTGCAGAAGGTTAGTTGCACAGGCAACAAACTTTTATGTTCTTTGAAAATATTGGGAAGATAATAATAAGCAACAGCACGTAACGATGAAGTTCGTTACACAGATAC
>JAGKWS010000121.1 GCA_021151685.1 Chitinophagaceae bacterium | reverse complement strand
CCGGTATATCGTAAGCCCATTAGCCACCTGTTTAGAAGTGAACATTGTATGCGTGCTCATTTCTATATCTATAGTAGACGCATCAAACCATGCCGAAAGTGTATCCATCACATATATATTCTCGGCCGGCGCGCTACCTATATTCTCAAAATGTACCGTAAAATGAAACGTAGTATCATTATCAAAACACAACGGAGAAACAACTATTTCATTCGGGTCGCTGGAAGCAAGCACAGTATCGGTACGTATAACCATGTTATTGGCCGTATTCACATCGGTAACACCACCCACAGGTGTTACAGTTATCATTTCATTTACCGTATCGCCATCTACCGGGTACGGATACGCAGGATTATGCCATATAGAAAAATACAGATCTCGTGGCACTGCATCTGTATTGCTCAAATCCGACAAATTCCATGTAATAGTTGTATCTGTAAAAGCTGCCGGAATAGGTAATGTTAAGTGCGTATAGTGGTACAAATGGCTGTGCTTCAGTGTAATCGTAGCATCGGTAGGCAGGCAACCGTTGTTACGTACGTAAATGTGCCCCAATTGGTCCTGGGGGCCTGTTACAATCACATGTGCCAATACTTGCAGATCGGAATACACCGGCGAAGCGCAAGAAATAGCTACCAATTTTTCTGGCCGGGTAGCAACTCCCCATACCAAAGTATCATAAAAAATTCCGGTAGCAGGGCACGAAGGCACCAATCCGGCGGGCGAAGACAAAATTTTGAACTTAAAAACATCACCCGGATTGCCATAAGCCACATAATTGAACCCACTCGTAGCCACTACTGTATCAATAGGCACTCCGTTCGAATCGACTTGCGTAACGGTAGATCTCATCAGATAATTATCGGTGGCATCTTTTACACAGTTTCCGTCTTCATCATTATAAAATCGCACTGGCATATCAGAGCAAAAAACGTGGTTATAGCTATACACAAGCGTATCTACAGGCACACCATAGTTACAAAGTACATGGCGCACATTGTAGGTGCCGGAAATCAGATAGGTGTTTTCGGCAATTACATAACCACCCGCTACATACAACGATGCATTCACCGCAGTAGTATCAGCCGTACCATCCCCATAATATGTTCTTATAGTCATGCCCGGATGGTAAACTGGTACACGAATGGTAATCTCGGGGCCGGAACACCGCTTGAAAATGTTGACAGCCATACTATCAGACGAGTACAAGGGCGGAACACCCGAACCGGAACCCGCAAGAGGAACCATAGAATGATAAATGAACTTCCTTACCCTTGCCGCATTGTCGGAATAATATACGGTATTGGTTGCAGTATTCAGCAATAGCATATACGGATTCACCGTTGCAGAAAGCGCAGGAGTACCGTCGGCAGTACTTCCACCGGTAGTCGTGCCGGCTATAGTATTTACGATACCTGTTCCTGCATCAACCCGGCGAATAAGTCCCCTGTTCCAATCTGCAATAAACAAATTACCTGCACCATCTACTGCAAACGATTTGGTATTGTAAAGCTGCATAGCGGTGGCCGCCCCCCCCTCCGCAGTCGATGAACCATCACCTGCCACCTTGTACATGAGACCAGTAGCTGCATTTACCTTCCATATAGTGCAGTTCAGCGACTCGAACATTACATACATGTTCCCCGCATTATCCATCCGCACACAGGCAGGTGTGTCTACAAACGAGGCCGCCGTGGGTGCAACAGTATCGGCAAACAAAGTGCTGCCACCGCCTACTACTGTACTAATAATGCCCGTAACTGCGTCTACCTTTCTTACCCTGTTATAGCTCCCCACATATAGGTTACCAATGGTATCTACAAACACATCATTCATTTTCAAAACTGCATTGGTAGCAGGTATCCCATCTGCTGAAGATGCGCCCCCACCCGCTACCGTGTTGATGATACCGGTAGTGGCATTTATCATACGTATTCTCTTATTGTCGGCTACATAAACGTTGCCAGCTCTTGTCACGAAAATACCCCCTATATTGTCGCTGAATGAGGCCATAGTTGCCGGGCCACCATCGCCAAAAGTGCCCAAAGATGGAGACAAACCTGCTATCTTGTAAATGAGACCAGTGGCACCGTCTATCTTCTTTATCACACGTGCGCCTCTATCGGCAACGTAAATGTTTCCTGCACCATCGGTGCCTACGCCTGTTGTGTTGTTGAACAAAGCAGAAAGGGCAGGCACACCATCGGCAGTGGCGGTGCCACCGCCAGCCATAGTATAGATAGCACCAGACTGCCCCAGCGCAGTGTAATGAGGTAAAAGGAAACCAAGAAAAGTGCAAAAAATGAGTAGAACGTTTTTCATAAGGATGAATGATACATTTTTTTGTTTACGATACCGAACATTGTGGGTAAAATGTACGTACCGATATGCCACTATAAAAAAGCGTAGTGGCAAACCAGATAGAAATATATAGCAAAAAACGTACCAAAGAAAGAATATATAGGTGCATGGCTAAGTCTGAATTTGAGATGCTATGCCGCCCCAGCGGGGCGCAAGCTCTGTAGTAGAAAAAACCACATTTATCGTTGCTCCGTCAGGAGCAAAACAATGTCTACATCCTATTGCTAATAATACCCCCACTTTATCGTTATGCTCCTGACCGGAGCATGTATGTGCTCTTCTTACCGCAGCTACAGAGCTTTCACTCCTATCCGGAGTGGTACAGGCATAGCTCCTCAAATTTAGACTTAGCCTACGTTCAACGTTTGTTGTTAGTTTTTTAGAAATTCATTCTTACCTCATTCTAATGCAAATGTTATAACATCCTAACATCGTTATTATAAGGTTCTAAACACACAGGCTCATCTTTGCCCACAACAAAACAATACAGCATGAAGAACATACTGATACCAACCGATTATACGCAGATATCTATAGAGGAGGCAGCACTGGCCGTACGGCAACTGGAAAGTCGGTTCAACATCATATTCTTTCATGCGTTCGATATGCCAGCCAGCCTGATGGAGGTAATGGTGCGCGGCCAGGCCATGCAGCAACATGTGCTCATAACCGAAAACATACGCCAACGTTGCAAGCGCATCAAACAGCAGAATAAACAAATAGGGCAAATATACTTCAGACCCATGTATGGCAGTACCCTGTCAGTGTTTCGCAGCTATATTCTGGCCAATGCTATAGACATGGTACTATTGCCGCCCAACTACCGTTTTGTACCAGTGCTACAAGAAAGTGTAAACCCACAACCACTATTCAGCAAGCAGGTAGTACCCGTTGTTACAGCCACATTCATATCCGCCACACACAGCATAAATGATGGTGGCACAATGCATGCACCTACCATACCCGTACTGGCAGTATAAAAAATAGCATTGGGTGGGTATACCCACTATTTACGCAATGCCGCCTTAATGCGGTCTTTCACCATCTCCAGCACCAGCTTTAGCTGTTCATCGCAGTTCAGGTTGCTGTTATCTACCAGTACCGCATCGGCGGCACGGCGCAGCGGGCTTTCATCGCGGGTAGAGTCTATGTAGTCTCTCAACTCCAAATTGCTCTTCACTTCATCCAGCGTAATGCCGGGGTTGGTAGCATACATTTCCTTAAAACGGCGCATCACGCGCACTTCAGGGTCGGCAGTCATAAACAACTTTAGTTCGGCATCGGGGAAAACAGCCGTGCCTATATCGCGGCCGTCCATCACTATCCCCTTGTGCAGGCCCATCCGCTGTTGCTGCGCTACGGCAAATACCCTCACCTCGCGGATGGCAGCCACCTCACTCACCTTTTCAGACACTATCATATCGCGAATGAATGGCTCGGCATTTTCGTCATTAAGGTACACATCCGATGCCTGACGCACCTCGTTAAAGACAAACGACAGATTGATGTTGGCAATGGCATTGGCTACCGCATCCCTATTGCCTATATCTACCGCATTGCGCAAAAAGTACAGCGTAATGGCACGATACATAGCACCACTATCTATATAGTGGTAACCCAACTGCGCAGCCAGTTGGCGGGCCAGTGTGCTTTTACCGCAAGACGAGTAGCCATCTATAGCAATGATGATTCTGGGTTGTGTCATACTACAAAGGTAGCCACTGTTGCGGCTATAGCTGCCCTGCCGCACAAAAAAAAGCTCTTGCCGTAGCAAGAGCCTTGTATTGTACGGGTATGTATTACCCAATTATTTATTCCACTGAGATGGGTCGCTGTTGGTAACGGCGGGGTTGTACCCAAAGTCATTTACCTTCTGCGTAGCCGTATCTATTATCTGATAGCGCATTTCAATGTACCCATATTGGCCATAAGAAGTGGCAGACGACATTTTACCTACACCAAAAAGCACCTTACCCTCGTACTGCTGGTTGGGTATAAACAGAGAATCACCTATTACAGTTGCTTTTACAGGCGTTTTGAAGTAGTTGTAAAAATTCTTAATAACTACGTCCGTAATGTTGGTAGTAGCCTCTATACTAATGGCGTACTGAGAGCCAAGCGTAATGCTACCTTTCTCAAACACACGCCAGTTGCCAAGAAACTTATTGCGCGTTACAGTTTCGCAGCTTGGGCCTTCATACCCCGACCTACAGGTACAATTACCATCGTTACACACGCCACCGTGGGCACAGGTGATGGTTTTGCATTTGTCTCTGTTACAAGAGGTATATACCACACCGGCAAAAACAGATACAGTGGCTATGGTAGAAAGCAAGATCGATTTAAGAGGGATTCTCATCAGTACTGTTTAGTTAGCAAATCCAAAAATAAGCAAATAAATGAAAAACTACACTATTCCCTTGCACCATTACAAATATACCCTGTAAGACGGGCCTACCCCGGTAGTGGTTGGGTGCCAACCCGCCACAGTACTACTTTTCCACATCGGCCCGGTAGGCCTTTATGGCTTTGTAAATGGCTGCTGCCACTTCAAACTGGCCCTTGGGCGAGTTTAGGTAGGCTTCTTCATCGGCATTGGTAATGAAACCTATTTCTATCAGTACACCCGGCATGGCACTGCCCGCCAGTACTTCCAGTCCTTTTTGTTTCACACCAAGGTCGTCGCGGCCAGTCATTGCAAACTGTTCTTGCACCATAGAGGCCATCAGCATGCTCTTACCCAAAAATGCTTTGGCATACTGCGCTACTATTATATCGGTCTGTGGGTCGTTTACGTTCAGCAAACCGGGCTCGTCGCTTACATTGTCGCCAAACTCGCTTATGGCCTCGCTTTGCTGGCCTGCACGGTGTATACCCATCACATAGGTCTCTACCCCACTACGCTTGGTAGTATGGTGCCTTACCGACTTGTATATAGGCTGCTTCACCGTTTTTCCCTTTTTCTTTACCGTACGGTAGCCCTGCAACGTGCGGGTGTAGGTAAATGGTGTAGAGTTCACGTGTATGGAAATAAACAAGTCGGCACCAGATCGGTTGGCTATGTCGTGCCGCTCGGCAAGACCGGGATATGTGTCTTCGGTGCGGGTGTATACCACCTGCATGTTGCGCATACTATCTTCTATCAGCTTACCCAACCGTAGTACCACGGCCAGCGTAATGTCTTTTTCGTTAGAGAATGCACCCTGGGCACCAAAATCCTTGCCCCCGTGACCAGCATCCAGCACGACTTTTGTCACCTTTTTCGGATTTGCCGGCAACACTGTTGGCAACAGTACCAGCAACAAGAACAACAGGCCCCTCGCGCGCTTCATAAATTTTGCAAAAGATTAAATTCTCCGAATCTGTGAACGTCGCAGTCAAATAAGTATTTTTGCCACGCCCATGAGCAATAGCGGTAAATTTATTTCAATTTTTCCATCATTGCATCGCTTTGCCCGTAGCGTGTCAGTTATTTTTATATTCCTTATAACATATAACGGATATGGGCAAACTGTAAACAATAAGATATCAACGCCCGATGCTACACAGCCTGCCGACTCCATTTCGCTGAAGAACCCAAAAACAACCGACAGTACAGCCACCAATACCGATACCAGCAAGGCCGCAGGCTTAGAACGCGAGCTGGGTATACGCATTTCGCGCGAGGCTTTGCCATCTGTTGTAACAGCTACCGCAAAAGATTCGGCCATAATGGACATGAAACGCAATGTCTTTTACCTATATGGGCAGGCGCAGGTGAACTATGAAGACCTGCAACTGAATGCCGGCGAAGTGAGTTTTGTACAAAACGAAAACATTGTAACGGCAGCCCCCTACCGGTACGAGCGCGACACAGCCAAGGTACGCCCCAGCTTCAAGCAGGGTGCCGAGAAGTTTAGCTACGACTCTATGCAGTACAACTTTCGCAGCAAGCGGGCTATCGTGCGCAACGTAAGTACCCAATACGGCGAGGGCTACATACACAGCGAGCAGATAAAACGCAACCCCGACCAAACCATATATGGCTGGCACAGTGTGTACACAACTTGCGCGCTCGATACCCCCCACTTTGGCATACGGGCAAGAAAACAAAAAATAATACCCGGCAAAGTAGTAGTATCGGGCTCGGCCAATCTGGAAATAGAAGGGGTACCCACCCCACTCTACTTGCCATTTGGTATCTTCCCTTCTTCCACCAAGCAGAAGTCGGGCTTTATACTACCCACATACACCATGGAGCAGCAGCGTGGTTTTGGCTTGCTCAATGGTGGGTACTATTTCTACATAAACGACAAAGTAGATGCCTTTGCCCAAACCAATGTCTATGCCAAGGGTAGCTATGCCGTAGCCGGCACCAGCACCTATAACAATATGTACCACTACCGGGGCACCATGCGGGTATCGTATGCCTACAACAAAACCGGAGAAGACTTTGAACCCAACGCCAGCATTACCAAAGACTTTATGGTCAACTGGCAGCACAACTCCGATGCCAAGTCGGCACCCGGCCGCACGTTCAATGCATCGGTACAGGCTGGCACATCCAGCTTTTATGCCAACAATAGCTACGATGCCAACCAGGTGTTGCAAAACCAATACCAGTCAAACATCAGCTATGCCAAAAACTGGCAGAATCGCCCGTTTGGTTTCACCATCAGTGCCCTGCACAACCAAAACACAGCCAACAAGCAAATAAATGTGACGCTGCCGTCCATGAACTTTTATGTAAACCAGTTCAACCCGTTTCAGCGAAAGAATGCAATAGGCAACCACTGGTACGACAAGGTTACTGCCAGCTATTCGGCCGATTTGCAAAACCGTACCACGTTTTATGATAGTACCTTCTCGCTGTCCAACCTGTCTATGAGCAGTTTTCAGAATGGTGTACGCCAGTCTATACCCGTCAGCGCGTCTTATACTGTGTTACGGTATGTAAACATGTCTTTTAGTGCCAACTACAACGAATATTGGCAAACAAACCGCATCATTCAAAGCTATAACGATGCCTTGGGTAAAATAGACAGTGTGAATACCAATGGCTTCTATGCCGCCCGCGACTTTAATACCGGAGTAAGTCTCAGTACACGTATCTATGGTATGAAGGTCTTCAGAAAAGGCAAACTACGCGGTATTCGCCATGTACTTACCCCCAATACAGGCTTCACCTACCGGCCCGACTTCGCTACTGCCCCATTCAACTATTACTACAATGCCCGGCTCGATACCAGCAGCCGTATACAGCTCCTCTCACCATGGCCGGCATCGGTCATCGGCGTACCCCCCTCGGGCAAGCTGGCAGCTATGAACTTTGGCCTGAACAACAACCTGCAAATAAAAGTACGCTCGGCCAAAGACACCACATCGGGCTACAAAAATGTGACGCTCATTGATGGACTCAGTATCAATACAGCCTACAATGCCGCAGCCGACTCGTTCCGCTGGAGCGATATTGTAGTAAATTTCCGTACCAGCATACTCGAAAAAATCAATATATCGGGCGGAGCCAGTTATAGCCCTTATGCCATAGACTATGGTACAGGCCGCATATTGCAGCAAACCATGCTGGAACGTGGTACCGGTGTAGGGCGTTTCCGCACGGCAGCACTAAGCATGAGTACCAGTTTCCGGTCTAAGACCAAAAGCGGCCCCGCACATACCGAGGCCTACCAACAGGTAATGCGCAATGCGGGCTACAACGAGTATGTAGACTTCAACATACCATGGAACTTTAATATTGGCTATACACTGAATGCCGATAACCGCTACTCGGCCACACGCTACAGAGATACATTGGTAGTAAGCCATGCCGTGAACCTGAGTGGCGAGCTGCAACTGACAGAGCTATGGAAACTGGCGGTAATTACCGGTTACAACTTCGATTTGAAGCAAATGACCATGACATCGTTCAACCTGTACCGCGATATGCACTGCTGGCAAATGCAGTTTATGACCTTCCCGTTTGGCCCCAGAAAGAATTTCAATTTTACGCTCAACGTAAAATCTACCGTGCTGCAAGACCTGAAACTGGTGCGCCGCCGCGACTTCCGCGATTTGCCCAATTAGCACTACATCCCACCCTGCGGCTTACACATCTGTTCTATTTTATTACCTTTGTCGCACCCCGGCATACCGGCCACAAATCATAGCAATGAAAAAACTTATCAAGAAAATATTATCGCCCATTCTGCGGTCTTACGACATACGTTTAGCACAGCAAAAAAGGGAAATAGACGCATTGTACAAGCTGTTATACAATCAGATACATGATTTAGACAAAACACTCGCATTTTCAGAAACACAAACTGTGGGTGCATTTAGTTTTCAGTGGAGCGACCTTAAGGATGGTGAAGCAATGTTGAGCGACGATTGGTTCAAGGCAAATGTTACAAACATTATTTCAGAACGCGAAACGCTCATAAAGAAAGAGTGGTTCAAGGGTAAAGATATTATAGATTGTGGTTGCGGTGGTGGCCGCTGGTCTTATGGTTTGGCCCAACTTGGTGCCAATATTACAGCTGTAGATATCAACAAATCTGCATTAGATGCAACGCGCGAGGCCGTACAAGATATTCCGGTAAAAAAAGAGTTCATCCAAACCCCTATCGAAGATCTGACACAACACATTGCTACAGGGCGTAAGTACGATATGGTATGGTCATGGGGGGTACTACACCATTGTGGCAGCTTCAATACAGCCTTCAAAGAGGTTATGTCACTGGTGAAAGAAGGCGGTTTCATTCACCTCTATCTATATGGACGGGAAACCGTTTCTTACGAAGAAGATATTAACCTGTTCAAAAACAGAGTCTATTACAATACACTGCCTTCTTTTGAAGAGAAAGAGAAATTCTTGATAGAAAAATCGAAAGGTGATAGAACCCGTATTCATCAGAACCACGACATATTCTCTCCGCTGCTCAACCGTCGATTAGAATTTAGCCAAGTCAAAAAGATACTGGAGGACAACGGTTTTACCGATGTGACCCGCACAGTACAAAGTACAGAAATAACCGTGCGTGCTGTGAAGGGTGCAATGCGCCCCGAAGACCGTGCCATGCTGTTGCACCCGGCCAGCAACCCGGCTTGGTATGCCAAATACTTCAACTATTAGACATACTGGCTGGCTGTGCTATCATGGCCTGCCGGGTGAAGATGGCAAAATAAGTATATCAGGTTTAAGGATTATATTTCTTTTGTGCAAAGTGCGCAATCTGCGAATGAAACATCATTTAAGGGCTACCGCAATACCGCACAAACGGAATAGAATTGTTGAAATGGTTTACTTTGTTTGCCATCTTCACTTATGTGTGCTGATAAAGGGTTACTTACTTATTTTTGCCGGTAACGTGCCACAAACGGGCACCGTACCGACATAGATGAGCGAACTGCACATATACAATTCCTACACAAGACAAAAAGAGCTGTTTTCCCCCATTACACCCGGCCATGCTGGCCTGTATGTGTGCGGCCCTACAGTATCGGGCGAGTCGCACTTGGGCCATGCACGGCCCTACGTAACGTTCGATGTGGTGCAGCGATACCTGCGCCACCTTGGGTACAAAGTGCGCTATGTGCGCAACATAACCGATGCCGGCCACTTTGAAGAAGAAGGCCGTGCAGCCGAGGATAAAGTAGCCGAGAAAGCCAAGCTGGAAAAACTGGAACCAATGGAGCTGGTACATAAATATACCTCCCTGTTTCACCATGGTATGCGCCTCTTCAACTGCAACGAACCCTCTATAGAGCCTACTGCCACAGGCCACATAACCGAGCAGATAACCATGATACAAACCATTATAGACAAAGGGTTTGCCTATGAGAAAAACGGCTCGGTATACTTCGATGTAGTAAAATATGCAGCCAGCTATCCATATGGCACCCTATCGGGCCGTATACTGGAAGACCAACTGGAAACTACCCGCGAGCTGGACGGACAGGAAGAAAAACGCAACAAAGCCGACTTTGCCCTGTGGAAAAATGCCGCACCAGAGCACATCATGCGGTGGCCCAGCCCGTGGGGCGAGGGCTTCCCCGGTTGGCACATAGAATGCAGTGCCATGAGCAGCAAATATCTGGGCGAAACCTTCGATATACATGGCGGCGGCATGGACCTCATGTTTCCACACCACGAAAGCGAGATAGCACAAAGCACCATTGCCCATGGCCACCCACCCGTGCGCTACTGGATGCACAATAACATGATTACCATCAACGGCAAAAAGATGGGCAAGAGTTATAACAACGTCATCAAGCTATCAGAGTTGTTTGCCGGCAGCCATCCTATATTAGAGCAGCCCTACCACCCAATGGTCATACGCTTCTATGTACTGCAAACCCACTACCGCTCTACGCTCGACTTCAGTAACGAGGCCCTGCAAGCCAGCGAGCGGGCTTTCCGCCGCCTTTGGGAGGCCTATGAAGTATTGCAGAAACTGACACCCGCCACCGGAAACACTACCGATGCGGCAATGGATGCCAAGGTGCGCACATGGTGCCACGAATGTGCCGACTTTATGAACGACGACATCAATACGGCAAAAGTACTCGCCAATCTCTTTGAGCTGGCACCTGTAATAAACGGTATTAAAGGAGGGCAGATAGCAGCCAATGCCCTATCGGGCGATACATGGGCACTACTGAAAACTACCTGGAAGGTATACCTTGAAGATGTACTGGGCATGCAACCGCTGCAAACCCAACAAACCGGCAAGCTCGACCAGGTGCTATCCCTACTGATAGAAATACGGAAAGATGCCAAAAAGCGCAAAGATTTTGCCACCAGCGACCAGATACGCAACCAACTGGCCGCCGCCGGCATACTACTGAAGGACGAAAAGGACGGCAGCGTAAGTTATTCGGTAAACTAACTACTGGTAAATAGATTAACTAAATTTCAAGAAAAAGAAAACATTTTTTTGTTTATAAAGTGC
>JAGKWS010000120.1 GCA_021151685.1 Chitinophagaceae bacterium | reverse complement strand
TGTGGCCGTATCGGCAACACTGGCAGGTACTGCAGTACTGGCCCCCGCTGGTACCCGTACTACAGGCGGTGCAGGTGGTGTTACATTGCCAGCTACTACAGGTACTGTTTCTGCTGCCAGCTTTGCAGTAAGCGGTCAGGCAGGTTATACATACGCTATCACGCTGCCTACATCATGTGTTATAGCAGATGGTGCTTCACACACTATGACTGTTGACAACTTTACCTCTATGCCAGCTACAACCGGTTTGCTGAGCGCAGGTGGTACCGAAACACTGAACGTAGGTGCTACACTGAATGTAGCTGCTGGTCAGGCAAGTGGTTTGTATACCAATGCTACAGGCGTACCGGTAACAGTAAACTATAACTAAGACATGCACGTACCCACAGCATAGAGGAGATAGAAAGGAGAAGGGGTACCTACATACACTGCGGTAGAAGACGATAGACGAGTAGAAGGAAATGGACCGCAACAAAAAAGCACTGCCGTATGGCAGTGCTTTTTTGTTGTCATTTTATTTACCCGAGCTGTTCTGTTGATGCCGTATGGCAGGTTGCATAGTACGCCCATATTCAGGCTGCTTTTTGCTCTTGCCGGTACAACAAAAATGAGTACACAACAGGTACGGCTACCATTACCCCCAATAGAAATGGCATGATGCGGGCGACAGTGTCTTGTGGTAAGATTGCGGCCACCAACGCAAGTAGCAGGCCGCCGCCAAACCACAGTTTGCCGGCAAGCCGGTGTGTAAGCCGCCAGTTGTTGTCGCTGGCCAGTGTCCATGGCAGGCGGATGCCCGCAAAGTAGTTGGGCTTTATGTTATGCATCAGATTGCCCATAAAGGCAAATAACAATCCCAGCAGCAGCATTACCATATCTGTCAGTTGTGCATTGCGGGCACTCATTTGCAGACAAACAATATTGAGCGCAGCAATAAACAAAACCATACCACCGGCCATTTTTGCAAATACTGCGGTATCGGTAGATTGTGCCCTTTTGGGGTCTATCTTTTTTATATTCAGCAACAGGGTATATACCATCAGGCTCACGCCTGCCAGTACACCGCTTATTACCCACAGCGCACTGCGGTTATCCCATCTATCGGGGCCATTGGGGCCAAAGTGTACCGGAACACGTGCAGGTACATAGGGCCATATGGAGGCAAGGTATACCAGCGGCAGCAAGGCTACAGCAGCGATGACGGTATGTTTCAGTTTGTTGTTCATGGCGGCTATTTTTTCAGTTGTATAAACCATTTCAAAATCTCGTCTACCACGGTAGTATTGAGCGAGTAAATAATGAATTGTCCCTTCTTTTCGGCTTCTATAAGGCCCGCTTGTTTCAGCAGATCCAGATGGTGCGATATGCTGGGTTTCGTCATACTAAACTGGTCGGCAATATCGCCTGCGGTCATATCCTGCACTTTCAGTAGCTCCAGTATCTCTCTGCGGGTGGCATCATTCAGTGCTTTGAAGACAGTATTCATTCAACAATTCAATATTTAGGCAAATGTCTAAATATTGTTTTAGACTACCAAACATTTACTATATGCTATATGATGCCGTCAATAGTGTGCTGTAGGTATATGTTGGGGGTTTGGGGTAATAACCAGTGTCTATTCACTCAAAGCGTCAAATGCGGCACGCAGATGCAGTAGTGCGGGAGCTGGCAACGACCTGCCGTTGTGTAGAAACGCATTGCCATCTTTTATCTCTTTGTCAATCTTCTTAATAACCTTCCATTTTTGATGACTCCACAGTGCTTTGAACCACGGATAACCAATAAAAACAAACCATTGCCAATCCTTCGAACCTTCCGGATTCATTGACCAGTCTCCTTGTTCCCGAATTCGCTTGATGTAAGTGGTTACTACTGATTGTAGCAATTTTGTGATGTTCTCTGATAGTGTTTCGTGCTCTGCCACCAATACCTCTAAGGTTATCCGCTTAAAAGCATTAGCATATGTCATGTCCCATTTTTTTGCAACATCTTCAACCATCTGCGGCCAACCCAAAGCCGTATATGAAATTTTGTATCGTTTTTCCAGACGTTCACGCAGAAGGGGTGTTAGTGTGCTGTTTTCCGGAGCAAGCGTTTCAAAACCATGAATGAAACTGACTATGGTGTCTCTATTGCAAGGTGCTATGTACATGCCCATGCGTGTTACAAACAGCACAAGTAGCTCTCGGTATTTTATGTCCATGACTTGAATTGACGATGACTGTTGCAGGACATTAAGTTACAGAAAACGGGGCATACTATTTTGGTGAAAGATGCCTGTTTTGTATGCTATTTTCAAAGAAAATCAGTGATGTTTTTGCACAAACTCCGGTATTATTGCCAGGTGCCTACTCGTCCTGGTCTGTGACGAGTGAATTCCAATCATAGATTGCTAAAATAGAACGAGTTGCTACTTGGGAAAAATCTACTTACCGAGTACCATTAAAAAAACCAAAGAATAATTTCAGGTCATGCTCATGAGCAAAAATGTGTTTCAGAGAATCACATTGAAAGGAAGGTAGAATGAATTGCGCGCGAGCTTCATTAATTCTTTCTGTATTCAGAGGTGTAGCTTTCGTTGGTCTTAGGAACAGTTGAATTGTATCCGGGGTGCGGCCATTATACATTAAACTTGCGTATTCTCTGGGGTGTAAATAACCAGTGGTTAGGGCTTCATCTTTATATGCGGATAGAATATCAAACGATTTCTTGTTATGAAAATATATGTTGTAATAGGCGTTGATCCCAAAATAATCTAAGTCAGTATTTACTGGGACATAGGTGTCAGGTAAGTTATACTGAGCTAATAGTCTCCTTTTAAGAGTGTCTGTGAAGAAATTTCCACCACATTTGTCTACTAATTTTGCACAATATACTCCTAAGTTTTTCTCCCCTAAGAAAATTTTCTCACGGGCTAACGAATCGATAAACGCTAAATTATCGTTGCAGATTTGATGATATGCTTGGCTTTGAGCCTCGGCATTCGCTGTAATACCGCGAAAAACATCTTTATAAAACTGCTCTTTTACGTGGCGTTCCAATAACTTGTGCAGTAAACCTGTGTCAACCCCCTTAATGTATTTTGGGAAGGTTTTATTCGAGTAGGTGTCCAATTCTTTTCGATGTTTCGCGAGAAAATGCTGATGGATAGTCACCTTTTTTGAATTGTTATAGTAGTTGCAGGGGCAGCCCGTAGTAAGCAGCTCCAAAAAGCTTAAATGAAAGCCATTATCTATCGCTTTTTTTATAAAGAACAGTGCGTCATTCTCTCGCTTAAATATCAGTGCGAGTTGAAAAGCTTCCAAACAATCATCAATATGGGCAAATTGATATCTGCTAAAAGTGACTTTGAACTGCCGTAAGCCTTCCAAACTATCCTTGCGCACAAATATTGCTTCCTCTGCGTCAATAATACCGCGATGGTAAAGCTTATAATCCTCCTGCTGAGAGAAACAGTAGGAGGAAATTTGTAAAAGGATGAAACAAATTATGTATCGCACAGTTTTAGTTGGTTATAGCAAAAATAGTCGAGAAAAGTTAGCAGTTCATTCATGTTGTAACGAGGCACCCGTGCTGTATATTACAGCTCGAAAATGGACTATATGAACTATCTGGAAACTGGTGCTCTTTATTTTTCCAATATTAAGACAGACGAAGTTGTATTAATTAATTTTCATACCAAAAATTCTGTGCCGGTTTCCTTTTTTGAAAAACTAAAGAAAGCAGAGATAGAACAACTAACGGCTAAGTTTGATGAACTGTGCAATACGAATTTACATGTGCATAACTGGTTAGGGAAATTGGTAATTGTCTCTATGCATTACCTCACTACGAAAACAGACATGATTGTAGTAAATGCATCGGGCCTGGCCAACGACTCTATATTGTACCTGACCGAAAACCTCTCTATAGTTGCCAATGCTTTGAATAAATTGGTGATAGTTAATGACCCCCATGATATTTAGTTGCCTTCGTTAGACGAAGCACTGTTTGTCATGGATTTTAGTCCCGGACTGAATCGTTGACACATGCTACGGCAACGATGCATTTTGGGGGGGCTAATTCGGGATCAGTCATTTTCACCAACTGAGATTACATCTCAAGCCATTTCCCCTATGGCCGTGTATGCATTGTATACAGCATACCCACGGTAATGCCCGAATGGCTGCCGAGACGGCCGTACATTCCCATTCCCTTACCCATGTGTACTTTGGTTTCAACAATGCGCAAATCGTAAACAAATGGAGACTTGGACGACCGTCCTTCATGGTGATATTCGGTGTTGTTGTTCCTGATGATTTCTGTACTGTAATATTCTCTACCCAAACCTAAAGCAGCCCCAATACCAACGCTTGCATTATTCCTGTTCAGATACGTGGCAACAGCAGGATGCACAATAGTATATTTTTCATATGGCTGGCAAAGTAGAAAATAATTACAAATAAAGGATTGCGGTGCCTCCATCTCCAGCCAGTTGGTACAGCGTTTTCTTCTTGCGAAAGCAATGGTTTCATTTTCTTTACACCCTTCCCCCCCAAAAAAACCACACCCAGCGGGCATTTGCAGTTACATCATATGCACCAAAGTGGCTATCATACTACCTGTGGGCCATGCAGGTAGTACTTGGCAGGCAGGCACAGGTGCAGCATCTTTATCATATAACCATCCAGCCACCCTATGTACAAACCACCGCTACGCCCCACTCCTCATACCCCATTCTGCCCCATTGACGGCATCGCAGGGCATGCAAATAACAATACAATCTATTGACAATCAGTCACATTGGACAATCAACAACCCATAAAATCATAAAAAATGCACACAGCTCAAATGGGGCATTGCCGCACCAATAGCTACCACATACTGGCTGTGGGCAAAACCGCTCTCCCTTTTGTCTCTACCACCAATCTCGCAAATGATACGGTGAGCATATGGGCTATGGAGCCAATAAGCAACATACACATTCACCTACTGAGGCAGCATATTGACATACTCCCCAAAATATATCCTATTTCTATCTACTATACCCTTTGCCGCAACAATGGGAAGCTACTGCCGATTCAACAAGAAATATACTTCCTCGTCGGGGCCTGTCTACAGTGTTTCGGCAAGGTTGCCGTGTATGGCCAGATGCACTATTGGCATGCCCTGTTGACAGCCATAGTGGGTTATTTATCTGTTGCGATATAGCCACCAACCATAACAGCAATTGCCTAAATGTCATTTTCGATGCAGACAAACAACTAAACATGAAGAGACTACATTAATAGTTCTAATGTGCAACAAATTAGCTATAATACAACTCTATAGAAATAACAAACATTGAAAGTATTCAAATCCCAAAACGTCAATGGGCCAGTATAAATGACCAATACAGGGAAAAGGTCATTAAATTCTAAAAACGAATTACATAAAGCAATGACCCACTTTTTGTGTATCTGCAAAATTCACCTTATATTGTATCTTTGTTTCAAAACAGTAAGTACTCATGAGAAATGCCGCCAGCTTTTTGCTGATGTTTGGGTTAATGTCGGGTTTATATTCGTGCAAGAGAACTATTCACTGCGATAGCCCTTATATCAGAAAAGTAATATTTGTAAGTTCTTTGTCTTCTATGCCTGTAAAAGACAGTTCGGCATTGGTGCGCATGTTCAACAAGGGATCTGGCTTTTCGCAACTGTCCGAAATTTTTCTGCCCATCGCTTTGCGCAAAAATGGCACTTCCGACAAATCGGTAGACATACCATACGATGGTGCCAAAACCTACGACTACGACTGGGAAATAACGCTGTTGCCCAGCAACCGTAAGTATTATATTTCTAAAATAAGCCACGAAAACCTGACCTCTAAAACGCACAATTGCAGCAATGGCACCAGCTACATCATCAAGGCGTCGGGCGCAGGGGCTTTCCCTACTGCCGATTCTACGGTAACGCGTTATGGCAATCCGTATTCGGCAACACCCATCAACGTGCCCGATATTATTGTAGAGTACTGGTAGTAGCTACTGCCTCTCCATATTTAATGCACACAATAGCCTTGGCATTGTGTGCATTTTTTGCATGTGGGTGTATCGTGTAATTGGCCCGGCTGCACCTAAAAAAACAGGCTGCACACCACTATGGCTACCACCACACATATAAGGTCTACCAACAGCATAGACGACAGGGTGTAGCGGGTGTTCTTCACCTTTACACTGCCAAAGTACACGGCTATTACATAGAAGGTAGTTTCGGCAGAGCACTGAAACACACTGGCCAACCGCCCTGTAAGCGAGTCTACCCCATAGGTTTGCATGGCATCTATCATAAAACCACGGCTGCCACTGCTGCTGAATGGGCGTAGTATGGCTACCGGCAGGGCATCTACAATACCCTTGTCTACATGCATCATCAGAAACACCTGTGCCAGCCCGTCTGATATGAGCGTGAATACCCCACTGTTGCGAAACAGCGATATAGCTACCAGCATACCCAATATGTAGGGGAAAATGGTAGTACCCGTTTGCAGACCCGACGATACCCCATCTACAAACGATGAAAAGACATTCTTGCCCTGTGCCGTAAACGCCTTCTCTTGCCAGAATGCATATACCACTATCGATAGTATGATGCTGAGTAGTATGATGTTAGACACATTGGCCGTAAAGTGGTTTTTCTCCAGCGGGCCCAACCGCAGTATATACCACATGAGCCCGGCCAGCAAGCCGGCAATAGCCCCTATGGCCAGCAGCAGCACCCCACTTTTGAAGTTGATGCGCTGCCGTATACCCACTATAATAAGGGCCGCCAGCGTACCTGCAAACGAGGTAATGATGCAGGGCAGCATCACATCGGCAGGGTTTTGTGCATTTTGGGCGGCGCGGTAGCCTATAATAGAGGTGGGTATGAGCGTAAGCCCGGCGGCATGCAGGCACAGGAACATGATTTGTGCATTGCTGGCCTTCTCTTTTTCGGGGTTTATCTCTTGTAGGCTTTCCATGGCTTTTAGCCCAAAGGGGGTTGCAGCCGAATCGAGCCCAAGGAAATTGGCAGCAAAATTCAGTGTCATGTACGATATAGCCGGATGGTTGGCCGGCACCTCGGGAAACACGCGCACAAATACCGGACTCAATAATTTGGCCAGTTTGCCCGATGCGCCCGAGTCTATGAGTAGTTGCAATATGCCACAGAAGAACGACAGATAGGCGATGAGGGGCAGCAACAGATCGAATATGGCACTGCGGCAGGTGGGCAAAATGCCATCGGCAGCCTGCTTGCCACAGGTTATCTTCACTATGTTGTGGTCCAGCGTATAGGTAGTATCGGTAGCGGCTGTAGCCCCATGTGCCACGTACTTGTGGGTAGTGCTTTGTTGCAGGCTATCGGCTATGGCGGGGGCTACCTGATGCAGGTATACCTCGCGTAGGGTAATGGCATCGTCTTTTTTGCCATTCACCACATAGTCTATAGACCAGCTACGCCCCAGAGCCAGCGCACCCAGTACATATACTGCCGATATAATGACAATCGTCATCCAAAACCTGCTCAGTACCATTGTGTGTATTTGTAGCCACTAAGGTAACAGAAAACAGGCACCTGCACCGCATGCACCACACACACATGCATTGCATACTATCTTTGGCCTATGGCAGATACCGACATAAAACGCATTGCCCGGCTCACGGCCATACTGGTGCAGCTACAGGCGGGGCGTATGGTTACGGCCACTGCGTTGGCAGCGCGGTTTGGCATTAGTGTACGTACTATATACCGCGACATACGCACGCTGGAGCAAGCCGGCGTACCCATACTTACCGAGGAGGGGAAGGGCTACTACCTGATGGAGGGCTACCGCCTGCCCCCTGTTATGTTTACCGAAGAGCAGGCCAATGCCCTGATAGTGGCCGGGCAGTTGGTGCTGCGCAACAGCGATGCATCGCTGGTAGAACACTATTTGGCCGCTACCGACAAGATAAAGGCTGTACTGCGCTACCCCGAGAAGGAAAAAGCCCATCTGCTTACCGAAAGAACCACCTATACCGAAAACGAAACCAGACTACGTACCAGCAACATACTATCGCTGCTGCAAAAGGCTCTTACCAATTATTATCTTACCCGGATAGACTATGTAAACGCACAAAACGAAACCACCCAAAGGCTTATAGAACCTTTTGCGGTAGTAAGTACCACCAATAACTGGCTGCTGATAGCCTGGTGCCACCGCCGCAATGAGTTCCGTTACTTCAGGGTAGATAGAATACTGAAAGTGCAAGTATTGGCAGAAAAGTTTGAAGCCCACAACATGACGTTGCAGCAGTTTTTCGACAAGCACCCCTGATGCTTGCACGTCTCGTCTTGCCTTGATGTGCTATATATTTTGCTGCATGCCATAACCCCTGACACAGGGCTGTCGCACACCAGGTATAGGTTTGCCCCATTATTCAACACAAAAAAAAGAACAATGGAAAAAACACTGGTAGATCCATGGGCTTGGGGCCCGTTAACCAATTCGGTACAGGCAGTATCTGTAACCAATGTACGAGGAACCCTCTACTGCTCGGGGCAGGCAGCCGTAGACGCTAATGGCGTGCCCATGGCAGCAGACATGCGCACACAAATGATGCAAACATTTCAGAATCTGGAAACACTCATCACCGAGGCGGGTTACGAATGCAGCAACATTGTACGGCTGAATGTGTATACCACATCGGTACAGGAGATGTTTGCTACCTGTATGGATGTGTATGTGCCCTTTCTGCATCGCCATGGCATAAAGCAGGCAACAACCCTGCTGGAGGTAAAGGGGTTATTTGCCAGTCTCACCTTTGAAGTAGAGGCCACTGTAGTGAAGTAGCGGTACGCGCCACGGTAGAGAGGCTCCAATGGTTGGCACTATGATGCATTGCATTGTAGTGCCAACTTTTTGCAACCAATATATACCTTTAACAACCAGAACGAATGACAAACGAACCAGAAATATTCTATCCGCAATCGGCACAGGAATGGCGTGCGTGGCTGGAGGTACACCATGCCGCAAAAACAGCAGTTTGGGTAATCTTCTACAAGAAACAAACAGGTATGCCTACACTTACGTGGAGCGATGCGGTAGACGAGGCCCTTTGTTTTGGCTGGATAGACAGCGTGAAGAAAAAGCTGGATGAGAACCGGTCCATACAGTACTTCAGCAGGCGCAAGCCCCAAAGCATGTGGTCTAAGATTAATAAAGACAAGGTAGATGTACTAATAGCCAATGGCAAGATGATGCCTGCGGGTATGGCCTGTATAGACATAGCCCGGCAAAACGGAACCTGGTCTATGATGGACGCAGCCGAAACACTTGAAATTCCCCCCGACCTGCAAGCGGCCCTGCTGGCTGTGCCCGGCACTACCGATTTTTTTGCTGCTCAAAGCCGCAGCCGCCGTAAGTCTATGCTGCAATGGCTATTGTTTGCCAAAACAGCAGCCACCCGCAACCGCCGCATACAAGAAATAGTACTACTGGCCAGCCAGCAACGCACACCGCCACAATTTGGATAGGCGGCAACTCATGGGCCATTACAGCCAGTTGCAGCAAATACATAGTGCAACATACGTTTTGCTATACTTGAATTATATTGCAGAAAACCATTTGGTATGTTGTCATTGTTATTGCTGCTTACTCCGTTTAGCATTGCCCCTGTGCCACAAGCCTCATCGGCGCATCTTGCAGGGGCGGTAAAAAGCATACGTACTACTGGTTACAGTATAGACGACCATGGCGACACGGTACAAAACCACCTACTGACCATAAGCAGGTACAACAGGTTTGGCAGGCTCACCTACTTCAAACGAGAGGGGGAGGAAAATACCACGATACTGGAGTACACCTACTATGATGATACTTTGCTGCAATTGGAAACCTATCGGGGGTTAGTAACGGTAGGTGGTACGGAAGACCACTCTGCCATTCGGATAATGTACGATTATCGTAAAGGAAGGCTTGTTTCTTCCCGAAGCTACAATTCTGAAGGGCATATCAATGCACGGGCAGTGTACCAATATGCCGCCGGCAATCTTGTGCGCGAAGAAAGTTTTAGTGACAGGAACAAATATCCTACCACAATAAAGAACTACGACCAATGGGGCAATGAGACAGAAGTGATATACTGTCTGAAAAATGCTACAGGTACTTTGTTTATAAGAACTACCAATGAATATGACACCCAAAACCGCAAGGTGCGCCAATATACGGCCGCAAGCGATGGCAGTTACGCCACCATTACATGGATGTATGGCCACAATAGGGTAACAGAAGTACACGAGGAGGAAAAGGAAGGCCAAAAGACGCACTACCGCGAGGTGAAACAGTACAATGAGCAAGGCAACCTGACAGACCATTACAGTTATAGAAACAACGAGGCGACACATGATACCTACACCTACATACTGCTGAATGGACACTACGAAAAAAAGACCTACACACAGCATAGTAGCCGGGGCTGCAACACAACCCGATACCGATATACCGACATAGACAAGAACGGCAACTGGCACACACGCATCACCAGTTACCAGAAAGGCAAGGACATTACCCAAAGAGATGTAGCGTATTACCACTAAGCAGGGGTACTACACAGCGGCTTGTAATTGCCTTAGTTGGGCAATATAGGGCTGGTGCATGTACTTACAGCACAATAGTAGTTGCTGCCTTCGCACTGTAATAGCAATTTGACTTCAAAATATGGCAATGAAAAGTCTTTTGGCACAAAGATTCATAGCCGACATTAAGGCCACAAAGGCCCCTGTGTTGCTGCACCAATATCATATTGAAATGGTACAATAGGTTGGGTTCCTATCATCAACAAAAAAGAGTACCCTGGACAGGGCACTCTTGTAGCCTTTCGGCTCACTACAATGTATCTTGAAGCGGGCAAGGTTGGTAGTAACAACCCTGTGCTATAATATCTTGAATTAGTTATAGTTTACTGTTACCGGTACGCCTGTAGCATTGGTGTACAAACCACTTGCCTGACCGGCAGCTACGTTCAGGGTAGCACCTACGTTCAACGTTTCTGTACCGCCTGCGCTCAACAAACCGGTTGTAGCTGGCATAGAAGTAAAGTTGTCAACAGTCATAGTGTGTGAAGCACCATCTGCTATAACACATGATGTAGGCAATGTGATGGCATATGTGTAACCCGCCTGACCGCTAACGGTGAAGCTGGCTGCAGACACAGTACCGGTAGTGGCTGGCAATGTAACACCACCTGCACCGCCCGTAGTACGGGTACCAGCGGGGGCCAGTACTGCGGTACCTGCCAGTGTTGCCGATACGGCCACATTACCAAAGTTCATGTCTACGTTCTTCACGATAGAG
>JAGKWS010000007.1 GCA_021151685.1 Chitinophagaceae bacterium | reverse complement strand
CATTAAAAAATTGAGAGACTTTTTGCATATATGTCAATTTTTCTTCGTTAATTTTATAGAAATGTTTGTGCATGATGCGTAGAACAATTGCCATAATAGCCGCTACCGCGCTCTGTTTGCTGCATTCAGCCGCAGAAGGTAAAACACGAAAAATTACGCTACGCAAAGCAATTACTGCCAAGCTTGTTTCCATCAATGCATCTGCATTGGGCGGCATAGCCCGCAAGGCACTACGCCTTGAAGTAACCAACAACACCACAGATACACTTTCATTAAACATTGAACCGGCACTGATGTTTCAGGGCGATGACACTACCCGGCAACCACTGGTTACAGAAGGAGATGAAACATTGCTGGTGAATGCCAAAGCAAAAAGCTGCATAGATCTTATGGCCTTTTGTGGCAACTCTTCGGCTGCTGGGCCCTTAAAGGGAAGTAACTACACCTTCAGGAGGCAACTTGATACGGGTCTGATAAGCACCCTGCGTTTTGCCAGGTCAAGTGGTATGTCGCCATGGTTGTCGCAAAGTGCTGTATGGACCTATACCAACAATAAACCGTTGAGAACTGTTTTTTCGCCAGACCATCCAGTTGAATCGGCCTCGCTGGTAAAATACATGGCGCACAAAAAGAGGATTCCGGTACCGGAGTACTATATTCATCAGCATATCAATACAGCTACGCAAGGAGCGGTAGTGCGCAAAGGATTAGAAAACGTATTCATAAACCTTACATGGGGTGCCAATGAAGGATACAGAAACGTATACGTGTCGGTGTACAAGCCTGATGGCAAACTATACAAGCGGGTTGAGAACAATATAGTATCTAACAAAGACGGATCGGCCGTAGTAGTAAAACTGTCGCTGCAACGCGACCCACCGGGCAAGTATTTGGTGCGCCTGCACGACGATGGTCATCACATATTGCAGGAAAAAGTGGTAGACCTTGGCAACGTGAGCGAAGATGAATAAGTACTTTAACGGACCTTTACCTACACCTACAACACACATGCTGTGAGCAGTACTATTTTGTCACTAAAAAACCTTTCGCGGTCTTATGGAAAGCTAAAGGCATTGAACAATGTATCTTTTGATGTACCTGCCGGAAGTGTTTTTGGCATTCTTGGCCCTAATGGAAGTGGCAAGACAACCCTTCTGGGTACAGTTTTGGGTATATTACGGCCAGATAGTGGCAGCTTCGACTGGATGGGCGGCATTCAGCAGCAGGATGCAAGACGACGCATAGGTGCATTGTTAGAAACCCCAAACTTCTACCATTATTTATCGGCCTACAACAATTTGGAAATCACCGCTTCTATTCGGGGGCGTGGTGCCGATGACAGACAAAGGGTACTGAAACTAACCGGACTGGCACAACGCCAGCATAGCAAGTTCAGTACCTACTCGCTGGGTATGAAACAACGACTGGCTATTGCTGCTACACTATTGGGCCAACCCGAAATACTGGTACTGGACGAGCCCACCAACGGTCTGGACCCTGCGGGCATTGCTGAAATACGCGAGCTGATTCTGCAGCTACACCAGCAGGGACTAACAATAATCATAGCCAGCCATTTACTGGCCGAGGTGGAACGGGTGTGTACCCATGTGGCCATACTGAAATACGGCAACTTGCTGGTACATGGCCCTGTAGCCGATACCCTGCGAAATGAAGATGAAATAGAATTGGCCGCAGAGGACATGGAACATCTGACGGCATTTCTGGGTACACAACAAGCCATAGTTTCAGTACAAACTGTGGGCAGTATGCTACAGGTGATACCTGCCCACCACGTTACCCCAGCACATATAAATGAGCTATGTGCCAATGCCGGCATTACACTGTCTCATCTGGCCTTGAAAAGAAAAAGTCTGGAAACCCGATTTATGGAACTTACCACCTAAGCTACCCACATTTATGAGAAACACATTGATGCATATAGAGTGGCTGAAGATAAAACGGTATACTACATTCTGGATACTGTTAGGGATGTACACCGTATTGTTGCCATTCCTCAATTACGGGATAGCCAATGGTACTATTACACTGGGTGGTAGTGGCAAAAACGGCATTAATCTACTAAATATGGCCTATACCTTCCCCGAGGTATGGAGCAATCTTGGCTACTGGGGGAGTATATTTATCATTTTCCCGGGCATACTTGTTATTATTCTGGTGACTAATGAATTCAGTTACAGAACAGGCAGACAAAACCTGATAGATGGTTTGACACGAACTCAAGCCCTGCACAGCAAGGCATTATTGGTACTGCTATTATCGGTATACACAACCATACACATGTGGCTGATGGGCATTGTGTTTGGCGGGCATTATTCGGGAAGCTTAGATAAACTGTATGCACAAATACAACCAATAGGATCTTTTTTTATACTCAGTATCAACTACATGGGGTTTGCCATGTTGCTGGGTTTTATGGTTAGTCGCAGTGGCTTGGCTGTAGGTCTGTATATTCTGTATGCACTTATTCTGGAATACATTATAAAAAGTGAAGTAAACAGCTATATGGACACACCATGGGGCAACTTGCTACCACTGCAAAGTAGCGATGAGTTACTACCCTTCCCTATGATAATGATGACAAAGAGATTGATGGAGCAAGCCAATAAAATAAGCTACCAAACTTTTATGGCGGCTTCAGTAGTATGGTGTAGCATATACTACATAAGCTGCCGTGTACTATTGCAACGGCGCGACTGGTAACAATATGACTGTACCGCAACTATAGAAACAGACGTTTTGTTGCAGGAGACACGCATCTTTTGTTGTATCATTGCGGGTTCATTCAACGATTATTACTTGTCTCAACTCATTATTTATACCGATGGTGCATCACGCGGCAACCCGGGCAATGGTGGCTACGGTGCTGTACTTTTTTGGGGTAACAACATTAAAGAAATATCGCAAGGTTACCGCCATACTACCAATAACCGTATGGAGCTGATGGCCGTAATTGCCGCACTAAGGCTACTAAAACGCGAAGGATTGGATATTACAGTCTACACCGACTCGAGCTATGTGGTAAATGCTGTAGAAAAAAAATGGCTTTGGGGCTGGTTAAAGAAAGGATTTGCGGGCAAAAAAAACGCAGACCTGTGGCGGGAATTTATTCAGGAATATCGCAAGCACCGCGTACGTCTTGTATGGGTAAAAGGACATGCTGATAATAAATGGAACAACCGCTGCGACCAACTGGCCACAGCCGCTGCCGATGGTGGTAATCTGCTGGAAGATACAGGCTATGAAGCTGGCGAAAAAGATGACCTGATGCTATGATGCTAAAAAGCAAAAAAACTGCTGCAATCCCTCCAATTATTCGCAACCATTAGTTGTGTGGGGATTGTGGCAGTGCAAAAAAGGATGTAAGGCACTACGGTGTGTACCAAATTGTGATGTCGGTGCGGTAATTGCTCAGATAATGTGGTTGGTCTTTGAGCAAACATTTCAACCCCAAATCCTGACATAATATTTCAATGTCTACCATTTGCCACCAACGCCCCAAACCATCGTGGGTTTGGTCGCCGTTTTCAACACTTTTCATATATTTCTGCTTCCATTCGTCTGTAGTGTAGTAGTTCCATTTCAGATCGTTGTTGGGTGCACCACGAAATGAAGCTACAAAACCATTGACAGATATTTGCTTCATAGATTGAAGCATGTCTCTTATATCATCTACCGAAAAATATGCTATAGAATCATTCATCAGATACTTCTGTGGGCATACTCCAGGAAACCGTGTACGAAATTCACGCAAAAAGCATTGCACGTCTTTCAAACAATAATCAATATTGTAAGCAGGTTTTAACTTTCTGGCTGTATCAATTATCTCATCAGCAAAATCAACTGCAATAATCCTCGATACTTTGTCCTTCAATTCATAAGTGAACAAACCATTCCCACAGCACAAATCGACAAGCACATCAGATAGTTGTAAATCAAGTCCATATTTTATGCTATCAACAATACGGTCGAACGAGAGTTTGTCTATTGGCCTTCTATTTATGGTACGGGCCACCTGTAGATACAAATCATCTTCGGAAGACACATCCGTTTTTCCATGTTTGTCTCTGAGGTAATTCCTCCAATAATCCAACCAATTCACTTTAAATATATTATTTTCGGTGTTAATAAATGGCATCTTTTATATTTGAATTGTGGGCATGAACGAATACATCCATTCGATAATTTGTAATTGATTGTTCCTGATCACTAATACTACATAGCAAACCAAGCTCATTGCAGACATCCATAATCTCAGACGGTTTCCACCATCTTCCTATACCATCATTTGTAATATCATTCTCTTCAACCAACTGATGGTAACGATTTTTTCTGGCCTCAGTATCATAATAGTTCCACTTCAATTCATCATTGGGAACTCCACGAATTAACATTTCGAAATTTCGCCCCGAAAATAAATTAATACTGGCTAATATATCTTGCAACTGTTGGGGAACAAAATAAGCCAACGAATCGTTCATCAGGCATTTTACAGTACCGTCATGCTTATCGGGCTTATACGTCTGCAAAAAACCGATAACATCAGACTGCAAGTACTTTATATTCGACGCAGACTTAAATTTCTTTGCATCAGCTATAAGGTGTGGCGAAAAGTCAATTGCTACAACTTCTTTCACGCTTTTGGCCAACTCGTATGTACACAAACCGTTTCCGCAACACAATTCTATCAGCACGTCAGCAGGTTGCAAATTCAACGCCCCTACTATGTAGCTGTTGATAATATCAAACAACTCACGATCCATGGGCTTGCTGTTAACAGTTTTCGCCACCTGAAAATATAGGTCATACTCCGACTCAGCTGGTATATTTCGCCACTCCTTCCAAAAAGTTTGCCAATCAACAAATTTCTCCATAGCTATAAGACACAAAGTACATAACTCTATGATGCAAATATATCTATAGCTAGCTGAAAAACTAATTAAAAACTAACGATTGAAAAAGCAAAAAAGAAAAATATATAAAAACAAGCACAAGCACAAGTGTCAAAAACAATGAATAACCCCAGAAGAAACAAATGCTACGCTACCACATTTACCATTTTGCCTTTTACAAATATTATTTTCTTCGGCTCTTTTCCTTCCAACCATTTCTGAACAGATGCATCAGCTATTACGGCCTGTTCTACATCGGCCTGTGTTACCTCTGCGGCAAAAGATAGTTCTGCTCTCTTTTTACCGTTCACCATTACCGGGTAGGTAATACTTGTCTCTGCTACAAGACGCTCATCATATTCAGGGAATGCAGCATCCAAAACTGTGCCTTTGTGGCCCAATCCATTTTGCCACAATTCTTCGGCCATGTGTGGGGCAAAAGAGGAAAGCATGGTGGCAAGTGGCTCCAATATGGCGCGTTTGTGGCAACCAAGTGTAGTGAGCTCATTCACACATATCATAAACTGACTTACTGCTGTGTTAAATGAGAACCGCTCTACATCATCACCAATCTTTTTGATGGTTTTATGCAGTGCGCGCCATTCGTCGGCAATCGGTGTTTCGTTGGTAATGCACCATCCGTTTTTCTCGTCGGCAAATAAACGCCACAATTTGCGCAGAAAACGGTTTACCCCTTCTATACCCTTCGTATCCCATGGCTTGCTCACTTCTATAGGGCCAAGAAACATCTCGTACATACGGAAGGTATCGGCCCCGTACTGGGCTACTATTACATCGGGGTTCACCACGTTGTAGTAGCGTTTGCTCATTTTTTCTACTTCGGTGCCACAAGTAAAGGTTCCACTATCATTCAAGACAAACTCAGCATTAGCATATTCTGCTCTCCATTGCCTAAATTCATCAATGTTTAATGTAATGCCATCAACAATATTAACATCTACATGCAATGGGGTTACCTCATATTCTTTTCTACGTTCGGCAGTAACAAATGTGTTGCTGTTATTGATACGGTATACCAACCGAGAGCTACCTTGTATCATACCCTGATTGACTAACTTACGGAAAGGCTCATCAAAGCCAATATGCCCCAAATCGTGCAATGCCTTGGTCCACATACGGCTATAAAGCAAATGCCCTACAGCATGTTCGGTACCGCCTATATACAGGTCTACCTGTTGCCAATAATCTGTAGCCTCCCTACTTGCAAATTCCACGTCGTTTCCGGGGTCCATATAACGAAGGAAGTACCAACTGCTACCAGCATATCCAGGCATTGTATTGGTTTCGCGGGTACCGGCAGGCGTATGCAGCCATTCGGTAACATTGGCCAACGGTCCTTGCCCTTCTGGCCCGGGGCTATACGTGCCAACGTGTGGCAAAGTAACCGGCAATGTGCCCAAACCATTGTGTTTTGCCACCACTTCCTCATCGGTACCGTATGCAATACCATCGGTATCATAAACAACCGGGAATGGTTCGCCCCAATAACGCTGCCGACTGAATCCTGCATCTCTCAACCGATAATTTACCTTTCTGGTGCCGCTACCATTCTTCTCAAGCGCATTTATTATGGTTTCAGCAGCATCGGCAATGGTCATGCCTGTTACGAAATCGCTGTTGTGCAACAATCCACTTTTTTCGCTCCATGCCGACTCGCCAGTGTAATTATCGCCAAATATGTTTGTAACTGGTATTTCAAAATGTTTCGCAAATGCATGATCGCGGTCGTCGCCGCCAGGCACTGCCATTATTGCACCGGTACCATACCCTATCAGCACATATTCCGATGTCCATATGGGCACCCTTTTACCAGTAAAAGGATGCAACGCATAGGCACCTGTAAAACAACCCGTTACTTGTTTCACCTCACTCATGCGTTCCCGTTCAGACCGACTTTTTACATAACTCTGGTATTGTGCTATATTGGCCAGTGCATCACTTGTTACTATTGTAGCCAGTAGGTCGTGTTCGGGTGCCAGCACCAGAAAGTCTACACCAAAAATTGTGTCAGGTCGGGTTGTAAACACTGTAACAGTGCTATTTTCATGTCCCTCTATGGCAAAACGTACTGTAGCACCACTACTCTTCCCTATCCAGTTGCGCTGCATCTCTTTCATGGCATCTGTCCACTCCAGTGTATCCAATCCGGTCAGCAATCTGTCGGCATACTCGGTGATACGCAAAAACCACTGCCGCATCATTTTGCGCTCTACGGGATGCCCACCGCGTTCCGATACACCATTCACCACCTCGTCATTGGCCAAAACGGTACCCAGAGCTTCGCACCACCATACCTGCGCATGCCCCTGATAGGCAAGGCGGTAATGCATAAGCACCTCACGACGTTCTTTTTCGGTATAAGATTTCCATTCAGCCGATGTAAAACTACGCCCTGCATCACCTGGACAAGTATGATGTTCATTACCATCTGTTTCAAATATTTGTATCAGATGGGCAATGGGTCTTGCTTTTTGTTGTACCCTGTCGAACCAGCTATGGAATAATTGTAAAAATATCCATTGTGTCCATTTGTAATAGGAAGGGTCTGATGTACGCACCTCGCGAGACCAGTCGTAGCAGAAACCAATATTGTCCAGTTGCTCGCGGTAGCGGGCAATGTTTATCTCGGTTGTATGGGCCGGATGTTGCCCCGTTTCTATTGCATATTGCTCGGCAGGCAGGCCAAAAGCGTCGTACCCCATTGGGTGCAACACATTGTACCCTCGCTGACGCTTGTAGCGTGCATAAATATCAGACGCTATATACCCAAGAGGATGCCCAACATGCAACCCTGCACCACTGGGGTATGGAAACATATCCAACACGTAGCACTTTGGCTTATTGCTACTATTATCTACTTTGTAAGTTTGGTTGTCTTCCCAATACTGTTTCCAGCGTTTTTCTATCTCCGAAAAATTGTATTCCATAAAAGTTGAATGATGACCACCACATTACCATGCGATGCGCGCGCAAATGTACAAAAACAAGGCACCCCAATGGAAACAAAACATGCAAGCGCATATAGCAATTTTCCCACAACTGATGTTTTTATATAAAAGTGGCGAAACAAATCACACAATAACTTATTGTTATATTTAATTTATACATAGTGCGCAAACTGTGATTGACAAATCACTTACCTATTTCCGCAATGCGGCACACATGGAATAGAATGAATGATATGGTTTACGGCCTGTTGCCATCATCTCTGTGGCAACTGATTATCATCAGGATGTCTGCATTTTAACAAAAATATTCTGCTGCACACAACTATACTCGTTAACTTAGTGGTTTGTATGTAGTCTACAATTGCAGATATACAGAAATATCATTGCTTAACTGAGTAACAATATATGAAAAAGGGTTTACTTCTGCTCGTTTGTGCGATGCTCGGTGCCGGATTGTCATTTGCACAGGTAAAATTTGACAACTGGCCTCAAATGAAGAATTTTCAATCTGTACTAACTGAAACATTCAAACCAGCTGAAAAAGGCGATATGTCGCCGATTCGCAGTAGGTCTCATGAGTTGTATCAAAATGCAAAACTGATAAACAAACTACCCGTGCCACAGGCAGTAGACAACGAACAGTTGAGAACCACCTTGAAAAGGCTGGAAAAAGAGACCGACAAACTGAATGCGCTTGTTGTAAGGGAAGAGCAAACGCCTACTGTCATGAAACAATTCAATATTGTTCACGATACTTTTCACGAGATTTCCGGAATGTGTACTAAAGAAGATAAATGATGAAAAGATTTACGATACCTGTACTGATAGCAATGGGCTCGTTGATAGCCGCTACCAATTCTTGCGTAAAGAAAGACCCACCCAACCCAACCGACACAACAAGTACCGATGGCGTGGGCAAAGTGAAATTGGAATTTTCTAATGTTGTAGGTTCATCCAACCTTTCTTTGGGCAACCAGTGGTACAAAAACCCAAATGGCGACAGCTTCAAGGTGAATGTATTTAATTATTACATCTCCAATGTGAAACTGAACGGAGCAAAAAGAACCTACACCGAAACAGAAAGTTACCATCTGCTGAAACAGGAAAATACTTCATCACTTTCTTTTGACCTGACCAATGTACCATACGACACCTACACAAGCGTTACGCTGATGATAGGTGTTGATAGTGCCAGAAATGTATCGGGGGCGCAAACAGGTGCTTTAGACCCAGCCAATGATATGTTTTGGACGTGGAAAACCGGGTACATAATGGCAAAAATGGAAGGTGTATCGCCACAATCTACCAATGTTGACAATATGTTGATCTTCCACATTGGTGGACATGCTGGCTTGTGGGCAGGGCAAAGAACGGTAACACTCAATTTTCCTACGCCTATAAAAGTAGAAAAAGATGCATTCAACCACGTGCATATTGCTGCCGATGTAAATGGGCTATTCAAAACACCTTACGAAATCGACTTCTCGATGTTAAGCGGTGTGATGTCTATAGGCAAAGAATCTCAGATGATAGCAAACAATTATGCCAACATGCTGTCTGTAACATACTCAGGATTGTAAAATCATTAACTTTACAGACTGTTCAATTTTAATATGAAGAAAACTGTAGTTGGAGGAATTGTTGCAGTTGCCATTGCAGCAATGTGGGTTGCCAGTTGTAAAAAAGAAACAATAGACCCCGGTAAATGGCAACCAATTTCATTCAATGTACCAAAGGGTTGGCCAGCACCAGCTTATACATTTGCCAACAATGCACTGACGTATGATGGATTTGTATTGGGCCGAAAACTCTTCTACGATGTTCGGTTGTCTAAAGACAGTACTGTATCATGTGGTACTTGTCATCAGCAATTTGCCGGTTTTGCACAATTGGGTCACGACCTGAGCCATGGTGTAAACGATTTGTTGGGCACACGCAACACGCCGGGGCTTGCCAATATGGCATGGCACACATCATTCTTTTGGGATGGTGGTGTCAATCATCTGGAAAGTCAGCCTATTGCGCCAATTCAGAATCCGGTAGAGATGGCACTACCAATGGCAGAGGCAGTGCAGCGTGTGAAGAACGCCAACGACTATCGTACCTATTTTGAAAATGCTTTTGGGAATGACACAGTTAATTCTCAACGCATCTTCAGAGCACTTGCTCAGTTTATGGGGGCTATGGTATCGGCCGATTCGAAATATGACAAATATATGCGAGCCGAAGCGGGCGGTACCATGACGGCATCGGAATTGAATGGTCTTACGCTCTTCAGACAACACTGTGCTACCTGCCATAAAGAACCCCTGATGTCCGATTTCTCTTTCAGAAACAATGGATTGAAACCTGGTACGCAGAACGACAGTGGGCGGGCACACATCACCCGCGATGTTGCCGATATGTATAAATTCAAAGTACCATCATTGCGCAATGTGGCAGTTACTGCACCATATATGCACGACGGCAAGGTAAAAACACTGGATGACGTAGTAGAACATTACCGTACTGGTATTTATTCTTCCCCTACGCTCGACCCATCGCTTGCCACAGGTATTGCCATTACCGACAATGAGAAACACGATCTGGTAAACTTTTTGAAAACCCTGACAGACAGTACTTTTATAAAAAATCCACTATTTGCCGAACCCGTAAAGTAAAAATCATGCGCCACATCCTATTTCCCTCAATAACAATTGCAAGTATACTATTTACCAGTTGCGAACATGACACTTTCCGGCCTATTGGTGGCAAGGGAGGCAATGCTCAGTTGGTAGTATATCCGCGCCATCATGGGCTTACCGAAACGTTGGATAGTATGATTGTATACATCAAATATGATGCGTCTGATGCTCCCGCAAACGGAAAATATGACGACTCGGCCTTTTGCGATATAAAAAACAACCAACCTACCTGCACCTTTAGCAACCTGTGGAATGGCAACTATTACCTCTATGCCCGTGGTGTAGATTATGCATTGCCAGCTCCCGGTTATGTAAAAGGCGGACTAAGGTATACCATCAACTCGCAACAATCTACTTCCATATCCATACCGGTGGGCGAAGAGTAGTCAATCATCAACGCATTACGGAGACAAAATATATGGGCTACTTACAGAGTATTTTACTATCTCTGTAAGTAGCCCAACTGTAAATTAACTCACCCAAACGACTGGCATCAATTTACCGACGATGGCCAGTCTTTGTCGTCTTTCCCAAAATTCTTATTGGCATTGGGGCCCATTACAAACTCCAATACCCCGCCCTGCATCAACGTAGCATGGCTTATGTAAGTTTTGGTATAGGGCTTGCCATTAAGCATCACGCTTTGAATATAAGGATTACCCTTTCCGTTGTTTTTTGTATTGATTTTCAAAGTCTTTCCACCCGGTAGTTTCATGTTTACTTCATCAAAAACAGGACTACCAAACACATACTCGCTACCGCTGGGATTAGCCGGATAAAAACCTGTCATGCTCCATACAGCCCATGCACTCATCTGCCCGCAGTCTTCGTTGCCGGCATAGCCCTCCGGCTGGTCGTGGTACATAGAGTCTGTAATGATGCGTACCCATTTCTGTGTTTTCCAGCTTTCGCCTACATAGCTATACATGTAGGCTATGTGGTGGCTGGGCTCGTTGCCATGTGCATATTGCCCTATCAGGCCACTCACGTCGGGTGGTGCCTGCTCGCCCTTCAACTCTGATACAGCCGAAAAAAGAGCATCCAGCTTTTGTGTAAACTTGTCGTTACTGCCAAATCCCCTGGCCAGTCCACGTATATCATGTGGCACAAAGAATGTGTATTGCCATGCATTGCCTTCTTCGTAAAAAGATTTGCTGCCATCGGTTGATGCAAACCAAGGGTCGAAGGGTTCTATCCATGCCCCCTCTTTGTTTTTTGCCCTTATAAAACCTGTTTCTTTGTCGAACAGTAAAGTATATGCCGCAGACTTCTTCATATACAGATTGTAGTCATCGGACTTGCCCAGCTTTTTAGCTACCTGTGCTATACACCAATCATCGTAGGCATACTCTAATGTTTTGGTTACTGTATGCCACGCAAGATCTTGTGGTACATAGCCATATTTGCGGTACATTTCGGTACCACGGCCATCCTGCATTGCACTCTTTTTCATACATTCCAGTGCTCTTGCTGCATCAACACCCGGTGTATTTTTCATAACGGCATCGGCCAATACCGGCACAGCATGATAGCCACTCATACAATTGGTTTCGTAACTACTCAGATCCCATACAGGCAGCAATCCGTTTTCATCGCAAAAGGCCATCATACTATTCATCATATCGGCCAGCCTGTTGGGCTGGGTTATGGTAAACAGTGGATGTAACCCCCTAAACGTATCCCACAATGAGAATACGGTATAACGCTGACCAGCCTTCATTTTCACCTTTTTTCCAGTGGCATTGCGGTATTCCCCATCAGCATCAGAGTGCAGTGTTGGTGCCATGCAAGTGTGGTACAAGGCGGTATAAAATATTCTTTTCAGCTTGTCGTCATCGGTTTTCACTTCCATCTTCTGCATTTCGGTCTCCCACTTCGCTTCTGCCTGTGCTTTCACTTTGTCAAAATCCCAGTGGGGTATCTCATTCAGTGCTTTTACGGCTTTGTCTACCCCTACAGTAGATAGGGCTACTTTCAACAACAACGGCCTACCGTTCAGGTCGGCAAATTCAGCTTCGCCATTACATCTTCCGTCATTCATAGCATTGCCACCTACCTCTTTGTGCGTGTTATTATCATACACATGCAGCTCCTTCATACGGGTATTGAAGCGAGCTGCAAAGTATACTTTCTGGTATTTGGCCCACCCCATAGAGGTTCTATAGCCAGCTATGGTAGAGTCGTTTACCAGTGTTATCTGTGTGTGGGTAGCACTGTCCCAATTCATCATGTAGGTGAGGTGGAAGCGCACAAAAGGTTTAGAACCTTTGGGAAAAGTATATTTATGCAAGCCGCAACGCTCGGTAGTAGTCAGTTCTACTGCTACCCCACTATTCATCTTTACACCATAGTATCCGGCTGTAGCTTTTTCGTTGGCATGCTGAAAGCCCACCCTGAAAAAGCGGCAGGTATCATCGATATGGGCTGTATGCGGCATTACCGATATATCGGTCCAATCGCCACAACCCGTACCACTCAGGTGCATATGGCTGAAACCCGTTATAGTTGTATCTATGTAATTATATCCACTACACCAGTCCCATCCTTGCGATCCATTATCGGGACTAAGTTGCACCATACCAAATGGCACTGTAGCACCAGGAAACGTATGGCCATGCCCCCCTGTGCCTATCAAGGGGTCTATATACTTTGTAAGCCGCTGTGCCTGTACGCTACCTGCCCATAGCATGCACAATATGATGCACTTGTAAACTGTTGATACCATGATACGAAGGTAACACAGGATGCGTCTTATTGTACATGGTCTTCCATATGCGGATACCAATGTGTGGCTACATAAAAAAACCGCTGCATGGCAATGTGCACATAGCAGCGGCTAAATAGATTTGTATATACGTTAGCCTATAGTAGACAGACGTTTGGAAAGTGCCTTTTTGTTGCGGCTGGGTGCCGGGTTTGCTTTTTTACCACTTCCACCCGACATAATAACGGGCATAGTTATTACCGGCATTGCGGTGGCAGTTCTTTTTGCGTTGCTGCGAATCATAAGTAATGGTTTTAAGTCCTATCCAAACTTACGGAAACAGCACCATATTTACGCCTGCATGCACGTATATTTATTGTTAAGAAACACCGGAACAGTACATCTTCTATTCAAAGAATCTATAACCCAGCGTCAGTTGCAGGCAACTGTTCTTCCAGCTACCACCATAGATGGCATTGTCCAGTTTATTCAGGTTCATAAAACCATTCAGGTACCTTGCCTGTACCGCAAATCGTTTGTTTACCCGTACGTCTGCCCCTACTGCCAACGATATGTCGTGTTTGTTGAACAGCATGTTCAATTTAGAACCTCCGGTCATACCACGGGCCGATGCCATGTAGGTATATACCGGGCCGCCATGCACGGTTACAACATCCAGTATGCGGTATTCTGCCAATATTGGCACATCGATATATATACATTTTACATCCTCGCCCGATGATTTGTATTGCACCCAGCCCATCTTGCCCAGCAACTCTGCACGCCAGCCTATGTTGCCTTTTGCGAAACTGGCATAGGCACCGCCCATGGGGCCAGTGGTGAATGGAGAAGCCCAAACAGTGCTGCCACTGGTGCGTTGAATATTTACACCAGCCTTAACACCTATCTCTATACCCGGAAATGTATGCCGGGCCTTCGACGTAAGCCCCAGCTGCGCCCATGCCGGCGATGCCAGCAACGAAAGTGCCCCGATTATTATTGTAGGCTTCATAGTAGTATTTTTCATAAAAGTACACAATACAGCACACTTACCATATGGTAGTAACAATTTAACAGCATGGATAGAATGAGAACTGAGATGAATAGTATCGATACTGAAATTCATTGCGTGTTATGTGTTATCCACTAACTTTAGCACGGTGATAAGGAGAGGTGTATGCTGATATTTGACGATAACGGTATTTACTGCAAACAGGCGAACATTTATATAGACCCATGGAAACCTGTGGCGCGTGCTATTGTAACCCATGCCCACGCCGACCACGCAAGACCCGGCATGGGGTCCTACCTTGCACACCCTCTGTGCGCACCCATACTGCGGCTACGGTTAGGGCAGGATATTAGCTGCCAGACATTGGAATATGGAGAGGAGATACACATCAACGGAGTGAAAATCAGCCTGCATCCTGCCGGGCACATACCAGGCTCGGCTCAGGTACGCTTGGAATATAAAGGGGAAGTATGGGTAGTGAGCGGCGATTATAAACTGGCTGAAGATGGTATCTCTACCCGTTTCGAACCCGTTACATGCCACACCTTCATTACCGAAAGCACATTCGGAATACCTATATATCGTTTTCCCCAACCCTTGCAGATACATAAAGCAATCAATGAATGGTGGGCGGCTAACCGGGCAGATGGATACAACTCTATCATTTGTGCCTACGCCCTTGGCAAGGCGCAGCGGGTACTGGCGCATTTAGATGCATCTGTTGGCCCCATATATACTCACGGTGCAGTAGACAACATAAATGCGCTGCTATCAACATCTGTAAAACTACCACCAACACGCAGAATAGACAAAGAGGTGAACCGAAAAGAAATAAAGGGTGCCCTCATTGTTGCGCCACCGTCGGCCACAGACGGCCCGTGGATAAGGAGTATGAGCCCCTACAGACTGGGTATATGCAGTGGGTGGATGCAACTGCGGGGCACACGGCGCAGGTGTGGTGCCGATATGGGTTTTGTCTTGTCGGACCATGCCGACTGGAACCAGCTAAACACAGCCGTACAGGCAACCGGGGCGCAAAAAGTATATGTAACACATGGCTACAAGGCTGCCTACAGCAGGTGGCTTACAGAAACCTATGGTTTGCAGGCCACCGAGGCCGACACACTATATACCGGCGAAAGCATTGATAATCAACAAATTACTGCCACTGATGAAACAATTTAGCCTCCTGTTCGAGCAAATAGACCAAACCACCTCTGTAAATGGAAAAATTGCCGCCATTGTACAATATCTGGCGGTGGTACCCGCCACAGATGCTATATGGGCAGTAGCCCTACTAATGAACCGCCTCCCCAAACGACCGGTAAAAACAGCGGAACTATGGCAATGGTGTGCCCAACTGACTCTACTGCCAGACTGGTTGCAAACAGAAAGCTACCATATAGCCGGCGACACGGCCGAAACACTACACCTGCTGATACCGGAAGGAAGTGGAGACACTAACACTTCTCTATGCCAACTGATGCAGGTATTGCAACAATTACCAACGGTTACCGATGACGAACGCCGTACATACATAACAGCCATGTGGCAACAACTGGGCGGCACAGAACGTTTTGTATTCAACAAACTGATAACCAGTGGCTTCAGAGCAGGTGTCTCTACCCAACTTGTTATAAAGGCAATAGCACGGCATACGGGTATAGGCGAAAATGCAATAGCCCACAAACTATCTGGCAAATGGAACCCAGACGAAGCCACGCTTGCTACTTTGCTGCAAAATGGCGACGATACCGACATCTCGCGTCCCTACCCATTTTGCCTGGCATACCCGCTGGAAGAGACCCCGGAAACCTTGGGTACCCCCAACGATTGGCTGGCAGAATATAAATATGATGGCATAAGAGGGCAAATAATAGTACGCAACAAAACACTGTTTGTATGGAGCCGTGGCGAAGAACTGCTAACGGAACGCATACCAGAGTTTCATATACTCACCAGCTTATTGCCCGATGGTACTGTGATAGATGGCGAGATATTACCGGTAAAGGACGGCACCATACAACCCTTTCATGTAATGCAAACCCGTATTGGCAGGAAAAACCTGACCAAAAAATCGTTGCAGGAGGCTCCATTGGCCATGTATTGTTACGATATAATGGAGATTAATGGCAAAGACATAAGGCATTTGCCACTTACAGAAAGGCGGCAACTACTTACCAACATTATTGAGGGACTACCGTCTTCAACACCACTATATGTATCGCCCGTGGTAACCTTTGAAAACTGGCAACAGGCAGCAAACGCAAGACAACTTGCACGGGGGCAGCAATGCGAAGGGTTGATGCTGAAACGCAAAAACAGCGAATACCGCACCGGCCGCCGTCGTGGCGACTGGTGGAAATGGAAAATTGACCCTTTATCTATAGATGCAGTGCTGATATATACCCAAAGAGGCCACGGCCGACGCGCCGATATGTACACCGACTATACCTTTGCGGTTTGGAGCGGAGATGAATTGGTGCCTTTTTGCAAAGCATACTCGGGCCTTACCGACAAAGAAATGGCCGAAGCGGATGCATGGATTAAGAAAAACACGAAAGAAAAGTTTGGACCCGTGAGGAGTGTACTGCCGCAACTGGTGTTTGAAATAGGGTTCGAAGGCATTAGTCCATCGCACCGGCACAAGTCGGGCATTGCAGTCCGTTTTCCGCGTATGCTGCGCTGGCGCAAAGACAAACAAGCCCCCTATGCCAACTCTATAGAAGATTTGCAGGGACTATTAAAGACGTACGGTAGTTATGGCGAAGAATGAACTGGCAACACAGTGGTTTGGTACTAAAGGCTGGACACCTTACCAATTTCAGCAAGACACATGGCAGGCTATAGACAACGGCTACAGCGGCCTGCTAAATGCCCCTACAGGTTTTGGCAAGACGTTTGCCATATGGTTTGGCGTATTGCAACACTATTTTGCCCAACGCAGAGGTACAGGCTTGCATTGTTTGTGGATCACCCCACTGCGTGCGCTGTCTAAAGAAATATATGATGCTACCCAGCGGGTAAGCGATACCCTAAATATAGACTACCCCATTGGGCTACGCACGGGCGACACCAGCAATGCCGAGCGTAGTAAGCAAAAAAAGGCCATGCCCCGTGCGCTCATCACTACGCCTGAAAGCGTGCATCTGCTACTGTCTCAGAAAGGCTACCCTGAAACCTTCAGGCATCTGAGTTTTGTAGTGATAGATGAGTGGCACGAACTGATGGGCACCAAGCGTGGTGTGCAGGTAGAGCTTGCACTAAGTCGACTTAAAGCACTAAATCCCAATTTGATTGTATGGGGTATATCGGCAACTATTGGCAATATCGGCGAGGCTATGGACGTACTGCTGGGTAGCCATACCCCCAAACAAACAATGGTAAAAGCCGGACTCCACAAAGAGATTGTAACTGAGACAATGTTCCCCGGCGAGATAGAGAAGTTTCCGTGGGGTGGCCATCTGGGCATTCGCCTGATGGACAAGGTACTGGAGGTGATTCATAATAGCAGATCTACCCTTATGTTTACCAACACAAGATCTCAATGCGAGATATGGTACCAGAGGCTGCTGGAGCAAGACACATCGCTGGCCGGGCAAATGGCCCTGCACCATGGCTCTCTGAGCGATGAGGTGCGTCAATGGGTGGAAAACGCCCTGCACGAGGGAATAATGAAAGTAGTGGTTTGCACCAGCAGTCTGGACCTTGGTGTAGACTTCAGACCGGTAGACACAGTTATACAGGTAGGCTCGCCCAAGGGTGTAGCACGGTTCATGCAGCGGGCAGGCCGCAGCGGACACCAGCCAGGTGCCGTAAGCAAAATATGGTTTCTGCCCACGCACTCGCTGGAGATAGTAGAAGGAGCTGCACTGAGAGAGGCGGTAGATGCTGGTATCATGGAAATGCGCATTCCTTACATACGTTCGTTCGATGTATTGATTCAATACATGGTAACACTGGCAGTATCAGAAGGTTTCACAGCCAACGAATTATACCACGAAATCAGTAGCACCCATTGTTTTGCATCGGTATCGCGCGAGGAGTTTGACTGGTGCCTATCTTTCATTACCCACGGTGGGCAACTGCTTGACGCTTATGATGAATTTCATAAAGTAGTAATAGAAAACGGGCGTTATGTAGTTACCAGCCGCCGGGTAGCTACCCGGCACCGGCTTACCATTGGCACCATTGTGAGTGATAGCATGATGCAAGTAAAGTATGTGGGCGGCAGCCGCATAGGTGCTATAGAAGAGTGGTTTGTATCGCGCTTGCAACCGGGCGATGCCTTCTGGTTTGCAGGGCGCAATCTGGAATTGGTGCGCGTGCGCGACATGGTGGCATGGGTAAAGAAAAGCAATAGCAGCAAGGGTATTGTCCCATCGTGGCAGGGTGGCCGTATGCCCTTGTCGTCGCAGCTCACATCCGTTATCAGGCAAAAAATTGATGCCTATAGCCAAAACAACACCAGCGACCCCGAAATTGTGAAGTTGGCTCCATTGTTCGATGAACAAAAAAAACGATCGCACCTGCCTGCCCCCAACGAGTTGCTGATAGAGATGGCCACCAGCAAGGAAGGGTACCATGTGTTCTTTTACCCGTTTGAAGGGCGCAATGTACATGAAGGTATGGCTATGCTGTTCTCATGGCGGCTCAGCCAGATAAAGCCTATGTCTTTTTCTATCTCTATGAATGATTATGGCTTTGAGCTATTGTGCGATCAGGAAATACCCATACGCGAGGCTTTGGGAGATGCACTATTCGATACGCATGGCATATCGTCCGATATTTACCAGAGCATCAACATAGCCGAGATGGCCAAAAGACGCTTTCGGGATATAGCCAGTATAGCTGGTCTGGTTTTCACTGGTTACCCCGGCAAACAGGTAAAAACCAGGCATATGCAGGCATCATCGCAACTTTTTTTCTCGGTCTTTGAAGACAATGAACCCAACAATCTGTTGCTTCGGCAGGCATTTGATGAGGTAATGACGTTTCAGATGGAAGAAGCACGCATGATAGAAGCACTACAGCGTATGGAACAGCAAACCATCGTCATAAAAGAGCTGGAAAAGTTCAGTCCATTCTGCTTCCCGATACTCACAGAACGGTTCAGAGAAAAATTTACTAACGAAAAGCTGGAAGACAGGGTCAACAAGCTGATTGCACAAATGACAAAATGAACATAACCATAGGCACCACCACATACACACTGCTGCACCAAAAAGCCCTGTTACAACCAGATGATGGCATGCTGATTATAGCCGATGTACATCTGGGCAAGGCAAGTCACTTTCGCAAGGAGGGCATATCCATATCAGCCAATGCACAACAAGCCGATTATGAGCGGCTGAATGCACTATTCTATGCTACAGGGCCCCGAAAAGTGCTATTTCTCGGCGATTTGTTTCACTCCCGTATCAATAACGACTGGATGAATTTTGCAGCACTTGTAGGGCAATGGCCAAAAATTGAATTTACGCTGGTAAGAGGGAACCACGACCTGATTCATGACCGGCAATTTGAAGAAGCAGGTGTGCGTGTGTGCGATATGGCAGAAGATGTTGATTGCATTTACACACATGAACCAATGGCTATCGTACCTGCTGGCAAGACAAACATTGTAGGGCACATTCATCCCGGCATATTGCTTACAGGGGCTGCAAAACAGCGTGTGCGGTTGCCTTGCTTTTATCAAACTACCAACAGAATTATATTACCAGCTTTCGGCACCCTGACCGGCCTGCAAATAATGCCCGCAAAGAAGGGGGCAACCGTATATGGGGTGCTACCAGACAGTGTACTGAAAATTGGTTAGCGTTTACCCGTTTTGCCGTTTGCAAACTTAGCTGCCTTTTGGCCTGCCATGGCAGTATTGCTATTTACAGCATTGGTTGTTGTAAGATACTTATCGTATTGGCTACCAGACAATACTTGCAATGCTTTGGCTACAACATTATCATCGTCCAGCCTCACCGAATAGTATCCATTATCTCTGAAGAGGTAGCGTGCCAACTGCGCCTTTACTTGTAGTTCCACATATTTCTGGCGCATGGGTTGGGCAATCTGCCGCCGGGCTGTACTTTGTTTGCTGCCAGACAAGAGCGAAAGATATTGTGTTACCACATCTTTCTCGCTTTTGAAGAAACGAATATAGTCGCGTACACTGGTAAACTGCATCTGATTGCGGTGGTGCACATAAAACTCTCTGATGGCTATACGCATCTCATCGCTGAAGGCGATATCGTACATGGGGTCTGAAAGTCGGCTGGTATCGTATGGCACATACACATCGGGCTGAATGCCTCCGCCACCATACACAATTCTGTGATTGGCGGTGTAAAATTTTGTTGTGTCATTGGGGCGGGCTTCTTTGCCTGTCAGTTCTCCTTCTTTCAATCTATTTTCCAGATCATCGGCATATTCATCCCGGCCACCCGCAAACGACCTTTGTATGCTGCGGCCCGAAGGGGTGTAATATCGGGCTGTTGTAAGCCGCAATGCTGCCCCGTTCGATATGTCGTATTGTTCCTGTACCAATCCCTTTCCATAAGTTCTGCGTCCTATTATTACGCCCCTGTCCCAGTCTTGTATGGCCCCGGCTACTACCTCGCTGGCCGAAGCAGCACTTTCGTTCACCAACACTACCAATTTTCCCTCCTCCATCAAGCCCCCATCTGTCGACTTAAACTCGGACGTGGCCGTATTACGCCCTCTTGTTGATACTACAGTTTTTTCTCCTTTCAGAAAATCATCGGCCATAGCAGTTGCTGCGTCCAGATAACCACCGGGGTTATCGCGCAGGTCCAATATCAGGTGTTTGGCACCTTCATCTTTCAGCTTTTGCAGCGCATCTGCAAACTCGGTATAGGTATTGGCACTGAACTTGTTTACCTTAATGTAACCAGTACTATCATTAACCATTACAAAGGCATCGAGACTGCTTATGGGTACAATATCCCTTACCACCGCTGCAATCTTAATTTGCCCATTGGCCACTTTACGCAGCACCACTTTTGCCGATGTTCCCCGCTTTCCCCTCAGTAGCTTGGTGATTCTACCCGATGTAATACCCACACCGGCTACTACCGAATCGTCTACTTTTATCAATTGGTCACCACTTTCCATACCAGCTTTTGCCGCTGGCCCTCTGGTAGTTACCGCAGTTACCTCTACTGTATCTTTAATGATAGAAAATTCGACACCAATACCGGAAAAACCTCCTTCCAATTCTTCATTTACATCTTGTAAATCGGTAGCGGGTATATATACGGTATGTGGGTCTAAGGGCTCCAGTATACCGGCAACTGCATCTTCGTACATACGGTTGGTATTCACCGTATCTACATAGCGTTCTTTTATAAGCTGTATAATGTCTCCCAGCCGGTCATTTCTTTCTGCAATCGAGATTTTGTTGCGCAGAGAGTCACGAAGATTGAACCCCAATACCATCCCCACAATTAAAACCAGCGAAAACAGCACAGGCATCCATACCTGGCCCTTCACTTCTTTATGGTCTCGTTGGCTCACTACACAAAGTTATGCATTGTACCCGTTGTAGTTACTTAAAATATAGCTATCCCTTCATAGAAAAACATACCCAACAGTGGGGATATGAATACAGACGAAACCATCTCCCCTCAATATCCCCCAATAAATTTGTTGTATTTTGTAACAATCCTACAACAACTGCGATTCACTGTTACATATCAAAACAACACGCTCATGCTACAGATATCTGGCTTATCCAAAACGTATCCTAACGGCACCCATGCCCTTCGCGATGTTTCTCTCACTATCTCCAACGGTATGTTTGGCCTGCTGGGCCCCAATGGTGCCGGCAAATCGACCCTGATGCGTACCATCGCCACCCTGCAAGAGGCCGATGCAGGCACTATAACATTTGATGGGATAGATGTTTTTGCCCAGAAACAGGAATTGCGCAAAACCTTGGGGTACTTGCCACAAGAGTTTGGCGTATACCCCAAGGTATCGGCCGAGGAAATGCTGCACTACATAGCCCGGCTAAAGGGTGTGACCAATGACCGTGAGCGCAAAGAACTGGTAAAGTCTTTACTGGAACAGGTGAACCTCTATAACCACCGCAATAAATTTCTCGGTGGTTATTCGGGCGGTATGAAACAACGCTTTGGTATAGCACAGGCACTGATAGGCAACCCCAAACTAATAATTGTAGACGAACCAACGGCCGGGCTGGACCCCGCCGAACGGCTGCGTTTCAACAATTTGCTGAGTGAGATTGGTGAAAACGTGGTAGTGATACTGTCTACCCACATTGTAGAAGACGTACAGGAACTATGTAACGATATGGCCATCATAGCCAGTGGCACCGTAGTGCGCCGTGGCAACCCCGAAACACTACTTAGGGAGTTTGATGGGCGCATATGGCGCAAACAGGTGGCCCGCGAAGAGATTGCCTCTATACAGGAAAATCACAGATTGGTGTTGTCTAAACTGTCTGGTGGTAAAATGATGGTACACATCTATAGCGAAACCAATCCGGGAAACGGATTTGTGTCAGTAGATGCTACGCTCGAAGACATCTATTTTGCCAACATTGCTTAGTATCCATTTCATTTCTTGTAATCTCACTACTATATGTTTACGTCTATATTCATGTTCGAGCTGAGGCGGCTATTGCGTACCCCGGCCACCTACATATATTTTTTTATGCTGGCAGTGGTTACGGCATTTGTAGCTATGCTGTCTGGCGGATTGTTCCCCGAAGCACGTTTCAGCTTTGGTGGCGAAAAAATACTGGCCAATGCGCCCTTCATCATCGATGCGTTCTATTCGCTCATCGTCAATTATGTGGGGCTCATTATCATTGTTGCCATGGTGGGTAATGCGGTATTGAAGGATTTCCGCTTCAACACCTACACCATGATATTTACCACCCCTGTATCTAAATTCCACTATCTATCGGGGCGTTTTGCTGCCTCTATGCTGGTTGCATTGCTGGTTCTTACTGCCCCTGCCTTTGGCCTGATGATAGGGTATGCATGGCCAGGCCTGATACCCGAGCGCATAGGTGCCTTTATGATGGCCCCCTATATACACACCTACTGGCAAACCATTGTACCCAATACACTTGTTTTTGGTGCCATATTCTTTGCAGTCAGCCTTATATCGCGCGATATTTTTGTGATATGGGTATCGCTCATTGTCTTTTTTGTAGCCAATGGGGTTGCATCCTCCATCTTCTCGAGCCTTGACAAACAAACCATTGCCGCCATTGCCGACCCTATGGGTAGTTTTGCCAAGCGTACCATTACCAAGTATTGGAGCACCTACGATAAAAACACGCGCATACTGGGTGTAGAAGGGCTATTCCTCATCAACAGATTGCTATGGCTGGGTATAGGCGTAGCAGTATGGGTACTTGGGTACAAAATGTTCTCTTTCTCGGCCGCACCAAGGCGCATTTCATTCCGCAAACCAGTGGCTATAGTGCCCGGCAAATTGTCTTTTATCCCATCCTTCTTTCGCAAAGAGTCGCTACCTGCCGTACAGTTGCAGTACAGTACAGGGGCCATGCTGCGCAACCTTTGGGGGCTATCGGTAAATGAATGTAAAACACTGCTGCGCAACGTCTACTTCCAAATCATTCTGATGTTTGGTATGTTGTTTCTCTTCCTCGTATCTATGCAGATAGGAAAGATATATGATACCACTACCTTCCCGGTTACCTACGAGGTGGTAGAATACTTTAGCGGCACTTTCAGCCTGTTTACAGTTATCCTTACCATTTTGTTCTCTGGAGAGCTGGTATGGCGCGCCCGCGAGTTCAGAATGAGTAATATACTCGATGCCTTGCCTGTACCCAACTGGGTATTCTTTGTAAGCAAGCTCAGTGGCCTTATGTTCATGCAAATCATTTTGCAAACTGTGGTTATTGTTTCGGGTATACTGGTGCAACTATCGCGCGGCTATACCCATCTGGAGCTGGGTTTGTACATAAAGTACGTATACGGAGTAGGACTCATAGACATGTGGCTTCTGGCGGTATTGGCAATTTTTATACAGACAATGGTATCTAACAAGTTTGTGGGCTACCTGATAACTGCATTATTCTATTTCTGGAACAGCACCTTTGCATTAATATTGGTAAAACACCGTTTGTTCGTGTTTGCATCAGACCCGGGCGTAACGTGGTCTGATATGAATGCTTTTGGCAGCACACTCTATCCGTGGTTTGTATTCAAGTTATATTGGGGTGCCTTTAGTCTGGCTTTGGCAGCACTAACCAGCTTGTTATGGGCACGTGGCACCGAAAAGGCGTTCAAGCTGCGGCTGGCCGATGCCCGCCATCGCGAAAACCGCCGCTCATGGGCCTTAGTGGCTGCATCTTTAGTGGTATTTGTGTCGTGTGGTAGCTTCATATATTACAATACCAATGTGCTGCATACCAACCTTACAGACTATCAGCAAGAAAAACGCCAGGCCGATTATGAACGTAAATTGAGCAAGTACAAAAACATACCACAGCCACGCGTTACCGATGTGACACTCAACATTGACATATATCCGGATAAACGAAGTTTTGATGCAGTTGGTAGCTATCAACTACGCAACAATACCAATGTGGCTATAGATACCATACACATATTACTAAATGACGAAGTACGTGTAAAATCATTGACATTGGGTATGCCCGCTACAATTGCATGGGCCGACAGTACTATGGGTTACCGTATGTATCGCCTTGGCAAACCGCTGCAACCCGGAGGTTCTGTGATGCTCCAATTCAACCTTGCAGTGGTATCAAAAGGTTTTGAACATTCATTTACAGGCCTTAGCAAACCTTTGTACAATGGTACATTCATCAACAACCGGTCGTTCCTGCCATCTATAGGCTACAGTGCCGAATATGAACTGAGCAGCAATGCCGAGCGCAAGAAACATGGGTTGGGCTACCGGTCACAATCGGGCTCTATAGACGATACCAGCAACTACAGCCGCAACTTGTTCATTCACGATGCCGACTTTATATCGCTGGATGTAACGTTGAGTACCGTGCCCGACCAAACTGCTGTTGCCCCCGGCTACCTCATTCGTCAGTGGCAAGATAAGGGGCGTAGCTATTTTCACTATAAGATGGATAGCCGTATCCTCAACTTCTATTCGTTCCTGTCGGCCCGGTACAAGGTGCGCCGCGACAAATGGAACAATACCAATATAGAAATATACTACCACCCCGGCCATGAATACAATCTGGACAGGATGATAAAAGGCATCAAAAAATCGCTGGATTATTATACTACGGTATTTTCGCCCTACCAACACCGTCAGGTGCGTATTCTGGAATTCCCCCGTTATGCAACCTTTGCACAGTCGTTCCCCAATACCATACCATTCTCTGAGGGTATAGGCTTTATTGCCGATGTAGATGCCGAAAAAGACAATGTAGACTATCCGTTCTACGTAACCGCACACGAGGTGGCCCACCAGTGGTTTGCCCATCAGGTAACAGGTGCCGATTGCGAAGGTTCTAACCTGCTCTCTGAATCGCTGGCACAATACGGTGCCATTATGGTGCTGGAACGTGAATATGGCGAAGAAAAACTGCGCAAGTTCCTGAAAATAGAGATGGATCGCTATCTGGCCAACCGCTCTTCGGAATCGGAAAAGGAGAAACCATGGATGTATGCCGAAGCGGGACAGGCATACATACTATACCAGAAAGGTGGCATACAAATGCATGCGTTGGGCAAGTATCTTGGCGAAGATTCGCTGAATATGGCTCTGCGTCGCTTCATTAACCAGTATGCGTTCAAGGGTGCGACCTACCCTACTACACGCAACCTCGTATCGGCTATAAGACAGGTAACGCCCGACTCTATGCAGTATTTTGTGACCGATGCGTTTGAAAATATAACGCTGTACGACAATAAAATAACAAAGGCTACTGCTACTGGTGCCGGAAACCAATACCAGATTGCAGCTACCGTAAAATCTAAGAAAGCATATGCCGATAGTACCGGTAAAGAAAAGGAAACCTCGGGCAGCAACTACATAGAAATAGGTGTGTACAAAGACCGCAAAACTATGGCGCATATAGCCCGGTACAAAATACCTGTTGGCAGCTCGGTCATCAATATTCCGGTAAGCTTCAAGCCTTACAAGGTAATTATAGACCCTCGGGTACTACTGATAGACCGGAGACAGGATGATAATGAGTTCCGTCTGAACAAGGACGAACCTGCCGAACCCAAAAAAGAGAGACGTAGCAGGGTGAAGGCTACAAAAGGCTAATAGCCGGTATAATAGCAAACAAAAAAGGGTACAATAATGATAAGATATACACTATCAATCATTATTGTACCCTTTTGAATATGTTGCCAATCTACAAACCTTTTTCGATACTGGCTCAGTTCAGAAAGTCAGTAAGCGGGCTACTACTTTCGGCCTGTAGCTTGCTTGCTGGCAAGCCGGCCTTGTATGCCATACGACCAGCTTCTACCCCCATACGAAATGCGTGTGCAATGGCCACCGGATCGCGGGCTACAGCTATGGCCGTGTTTACCAATACGGCATCGGCACCAGCCTCCATAGCTGCTGCCGCATGGCTGGGGCTACCAATACCAGCATCTACCACCACAGGTACATTGCTCTGCTCTATAATAATATGCAGGAATTCAAGTGTTTTCAGTCCCATATTGCTGCCAATAGGCGCACCCAACGGCATAACGGCAGCTACGCCTACTTCCTCCAATCGCTTACACAACACAGGGTCGGCATGTATGTAGGGCAATACAATGAACCCTTCTTTTACCAGTCTTTCCGCTGCCTTAAGTGTTTCTATGGGGTCGGGCATCAGGTATTTAGGGTCAGGATGTATTTCCAGCTTCAGCCAGTTGGTTTGCAATGCTTCTCTTGCCAGTTTGGCAGCAAACACTGCTTCATCGGCATTGCGCACACCCGATGTGTTGGGCAATAAGTTGATATGCGTATGATGCAAATGCTTCAGAATATCATCGTCCTCGCCATCGGCACTTATGCGCCGCAATGCTACTGTTACCAGCTCCGAACCCGATGCCAGTAATGCATCTTCCATCAACTGGTGGTTACCAAACTTACCAGTACCTGTAAATAACCGGGACTGAAATACTTTATCTCCTATTTTTAATGCATCTTTCATATGTAATTTTTCTTTTTTTTACAACAAACTACCCAACACCTCACCAATACCACCAATTATCATTCCGGCTATATCTTCTTTTGAAGCAGGCTTTCCTAAGTCTATACAGTTGGTTTCGTGCAGTATGTCTACAAACGATTTTGCTTTCCCTGCCACATCGGCCGCATTACTAATGGCACCAGACACGGCTACACCATACACACCAGCATCCAGCAAGGCACGTACATGGTAATTCAGTATGCCACCAATGGCTATTACAGGAGGTGGCGTTACATTTCTTTCTTTTAGCCCGGCCAATATTGTTTTGTATCCTTCTATTCCCAATACCGGACTCAGGTTCTGCTTGGTGGTAGTAAACTGATATGGCCCCAGACCAATGTAATGAACCGTTTTCCCCTGCAAGTCTACAATGTCTTGCAAAGTATTGGTAGTGCGCCCAATAATGAAACCTCCCAGCACCAGTGCCCTCTCCTCTTCTGATGTCATTACATCGGTCTTTCCCAGATGCACCCCATCTGCCCCAATATCGAGGGCCAGTCGGGCCACATCGTTGATGATGAACGTAGCTTTATATTGCTTACAAACTGCTTGTACCTCTAATGCAACAGCTTTGTATTCGTCGTACGTTACATTTTTCAACCGTAGCTGCACCCAATCTGCACCGCCCTTGCATGCCTGCTCTGCCAATGCCGCAGTAGTAGTAATAAAATGCAATTTACTTATCTTCTTCATGCGTCAAACCGTTGATGAATGCCCAATAATGTGGTAGTACTCCCCAAATACCGGTGGGTATACACATTGGCCAATTCGGCCGCAGTGGCTATGTTATGCCCCTTTGCCAATTGGGCTGTCAACGCAGCTGAGAGCACACAGCCGCTGCCATGCTTGGCACCATTGGGTATCCTGTCTTTGGGGAATGCGTAGGTATGATCGGCCGTGTACAACAAATCTGTTACTGTATCGCCATCGGCATGCCCCCCTTTCAGGTACACATTCGTTGTTTCACTTACTCCTTCCAAAGTTTCATTCATATCGGTTCCGCCCCATATCAACGATGCCTCTGGCAAATTGGGGGTAACACAGTATATACCCCTCAATGCCTGAGTCATCAATACGGGGCTGTTGTGAAATTCAAAACCGGCCGATGCACGCAAAATAGGGTCGTACACAATAACCGGATCTTGAATAACAGAATGTAAAAAATCGACAATTTCCTGCAATACCGGCACACTTTCCATCAAGCCAATTTTGATATGTGTGATGGTAAATCGTCTTAGCAACACCAGCACCTGTTCTTTTATATCATGCACTGGTACCCATTGCACCCTGTCAAACTCTTTGTCATTCTGCCATGTAAGTGCAGCAACAACCGCCATACCATACACCCCATTTGCCTCAAAGGTCTTTACATCGGCAAGCACACCCGCACCTGCCGATGGGTCGAAACCGGCTATAGATAAAACAACGGTAGAACCTTGATTCATAGGATTAATAGATTAACTTGATGGCTTTTGCTGGAGCAGCTTTGCAACGTATAATTCAGCGGCTAAAGATTTTATTGTTATGAACCCGTTTGAATTGTAAACTACGAGCACCGAAGTTTATCAGTAAGCCAATTTCCATATTGTATGCTTCAAGATAGTTCATTGCCTGAGCAAGGTGAACGTCACTCAATTCTGATACCGCTTTGAGTTCCACCATTATTTTATTTTCTACGAAAAAATCTACCCTTCTATTGCCAATGTGCACACCCCGATAGTAAATCGACATTTCTCTTTCTCTTTCGAGGTTCAAACCAATCAGCTTCATTTCAATTTCCAATGCACGTTGATATATTACCTCCATAAAGCCACACCCCATAGTTCGGTGTACCTCCATTGCAGCAGCAATAATTTTTTCAGTTATATCTTTATATAGCATTTGCTATTGTTGCATGAAAATATCAATCAAGTAATCCAAAAATCCTTCAAATCAAGGTTCAAGAATATATCTCGCCACCTGCTTCTACAAACTCTTTCGACTTCTCGGCCATGCCCTTCTCTGCTTCTTCTTTTTCGGCATATTCGCGTATGTCCTGCGTTATTTTCATAGAGCAGAAGTGCGGACCGCACATAGAGCAGAAGTGAGCCACTTTGGCACCTTCGGCTGGCAATGTTTCGTCGTGGTAGGCGCGTGCTGTCTCGGGATCCAACGACAAATTGAACTGATCTTCCCAACGGAATTCGAAACGGGCCTTACTCAAAGAGTTGTCTCTGAATTGCGCACCGGGGTGTCCCTTTGCCAAATCGGCAGCATGTGCAGCAATCTTATAAGCGATAACACCATCCTTTACATCTTTTTTGTCGGGCAGACCCAAGTGCTCTTTGGGGGTTACATAACACAGCATAGCCGTGCCAAACCAACCAATCATGGCCGCACCGATAGCCGACGTAATGTGGTCGTAACCCGGTGCAATATCGGTAGTTAATGGGCCCAATGTATAGAAGGGAGCCTCAGCACAGCATTCCAGTTGCTTGTCCATGTTCTCCTTTATCAGGTGCATGGGCACGTGTCCGGGGCCTTCTATCATTACCTGCACATCGTGCTTCCACGCTATCTTGGTCAGTTCGCCCAGCGTTTCCAACTCGCCAAATTGGGCTGCATCGTTGGCATCGGCAATAGAGCCCGGTCTCAGTCCGTCGCCCAATGAGAAGCTAACATCATATGCCTTCATTATTTCGCATATCTCTTCAAAGTGCGTATAAAGGAAGTTCTCTTTGTGGTGTGCCAGACACCACTTGGCCATGATGCTACCACCACGAGATACTATACCTGTAACGCGCTTTGCTGTAAGCGGCACATAGCGCAGTAACACACCAGCATGTATGGTAAAGTAGTCAACACCTTGTTCTGCCTGTTCTATCAGTGTATCACGGAAAATCTCCCATGTCAGGTCTTCGGCCTTGCCATTTACTTTTTCCAAAGCCTGGTAAATAGGCACTGTGCCAACTGGCACCGGACAGTTGCGTATCACCCATTCGCGGGTTTCGTGTATGTTTTTGCCTGTAGACAGATCCATCAGCGTATCGCCACCCCAGCGACAACTCCATACTGCTTTTTCTACCTCTTCTTCTATGCTCGATGTTACGGCCGAGTTGCCAATGTTGGTATTAATCTTTACCAGAAAGTTGCGACCAATAATCATAGGTTCACTTTCGGGATGGTTGACGTTGGCCGGTATAATGGCACGGCCTGCAGCTACCTCGTCGCGTACAAACTCGGGAGTAATGTATTTGAGCGGTGTTTTGGCACCAAAACTATTGCCCTTGTGCTGCGCCCACAATGTGTCATCATTCATCAGCTCATCAATTCGCTGATTTTCTCTGATGGCTATGTACTCCATTTCGGGGGTAATAATACCTTGCTTTGCATAATGCATCTGTGTTACATTATGCCCTGTTTTGGCTCGGTAAGGAAGTGCAATATGCCCAAAACGCAAATGATCGAGATTGGCATCGGCCATACGATTGTTGCAGTACTCCGATGAAAATGCACCAAGTTGCTCCACATCGCCACGGCTGGCAATCCATTCTTCACGCAAGCGTGGCAATCCTTTTGTTACATCTACCGTATAGGTAGGGTCGGTATACGGGCCACTGGTGTCGTAGACGGTTACAGATGGGTTGGGTATGTGTTCTTCTATGCCAAAAGACTTTGTTTTGGTAGCACCTACCGATATCTCGCGCATGGCCACCTTTATATTGTGCAACTTGCCGGGCACATATATCTTTTTCGATGCAGGGAATTCTCCTGTACTGATTGCTCCGGCTAATGGTGTTTTATCTTTTTTCATATACTGTTTGCTTTTAGTAATATACAGCACGCAACAAGTAGTTAGTTACCCACCCTGCGTTGCCTTTATGATGATTATTTTATCGTTTTGCTGCAATATTCTGTTCTCCCAATCGGCCCGGGCTATCACATCGCTGTTTACGGCAAGGGCAGTTCCATTGCCTGCTGCCAACTGCAATGCAGAAAGCATAACTGCAACGGTACTATCATCAGGCACTTCTACCGGTTTGTTATTTACAAATATATTCATGACTGCAAGTAGCAGACAATGGGAGGGCAAGAAACTGTAGACCAGACTGGTGCAGAGCACCACCAACTTTTCCCTTACGCAGGCATTACCCCGATCAGGTACAAAGGGTATCATCTCAGCCGATAATATCTACAGGCACCCCCAAAGTCCGGCACAAAGGTAAGGGGAAAACACAATGCCTACTGCTATAAGAAAAACAATTGATGTACAATAAGCAGCAACAATATAAGTATCATTTGGGCAGTATTTGCATACACAAAACTATGCTATGTGGCATTTTTACCTTGTACAGGTACAACCAGCACAATCCTCTGCACAGCCTCCCGGTTATTTTTACTATTTTTGCATGCTTGTATGCGGGGTGTATATTATATATCAGTACTTCTTTTTCTCTTGCTGTTGCCATTGGCCGGTTGCAAGGTGTATAGTTTTTCCGGAGCTACAATTGAAGGTAAAACAATCAATATACACCAGTTAGAAAATAAAGCACGTAATGTAGTACCCAGCCTAAGTGCTACACTTACCGAAAAAATAAGACGCAGAATACTATCGCAAACCGGGCTGAAACCGGTAACCAGCGATGAGCCAGACTACGACATAACCGGTAAGATAACAACGTATGAGGTAACTGTAACTGCCGCTACCGGTGTGCAAAATGCATCGAAAAACAGGTTGACAATAGCTGTAGAAGTAAAGTTTGTGAACAAGCTAAATGAAAAAGCTGATTTTACACAAACATTTACCCGTTTTTCCGACTTTAATGCTTCGCAAATACTACAAAGTGTAGAAGCAGCACTTATAGAGGACATAGGCAACCAAATTGCCGATGATATTTTTAATAAAGCTTTCGTAAATTGGTAGCCGTAGCTATGACCAAACAAGCATCCATAGCATATTTGTCGGACTTGATGGACCACCCCGGCCGCATCTCAGATGCGGATATAAGCAGTATTGGTGGGTTTCGTCAGTCTTTCCCGTACTTTGTTCCTGCAAGGTATTTGGAGGCATACCATAAAAATAAAACGGCTGCATTCAGTCCGGCATTATTGTCGTCTATGAACTCTTACATGGGCGACTGGATGCTGTTTTGCGATTTTCTGAATGCAGATACCAGTTATGCCACACAGCAGCCAGCACCCGTTGTTGCAGCAGAAAAGGAACCATTACTGGAAGTGCCCCCCACAATGGTAGAACCATTGGTGCCTCCGGTTGGCATTTCGGAAGGGATTGAACCATTGTTGCCGGCATCCGTTGATGCTGCTCTGGATTCTGAAATCAGCCCGCCTCCTATAGCTAACCCTATTGCCACGGTAGAAGGTGGAGTTGATGCTGTAGCCCCGGTAAATGAAATTGAACACAACACAACAAATGGTTCAGACACACACACCGTTGTGCCCGCAGACGAAGCAGCTACTGTAAATACTGCTGTAGCCAATGCTGTAGAATTACAAGAAGAGCCCATAGTAGCCGCACTGGCCGTAGATACAGCAGAAGAAAAAACTGTAGTAGATTCAGTAAATGCGGTAACCGAAACTGCAAGCCCGAACGCTAATGATGTATTTGCTTCATTGCTCGCTACCACAGAGAATAGTGTTGCTACAACAGTGCCAGATGCAAACGACATTGATGCAATAACCCCGCCTACCGAAACACCTGTTACCGTTGATAAAACAACACTGAATAGCCTAATTACAGACGATGTAATACAGCATATAGAAGCGCAACATGAGCAATTTTGGACCGGTAGCGAAAAAAATGTGCCTACCAGTGCTACACCTGCCGAAACCGTTGCTACTAAACAAAACGAGAATATACGAAACAACACTAACGATAAACCGCTGATATATCCGGTATACACCGACGACTATTTCCTGCAACAAGGCGAAAAAATACCTGCCAACATGCCGCAAGAAATAGACAGTTTGCGGTCTTATGAGCATAGATCGCTAATGGTAATGATGAGTTTTTCAGAATGGTTGCTACATTTCAAAAGCACTACAGAGCGACAGAAGGAAGAAAACAAAGACCAGAAGGCACTGAAAAGCATGTGGCAAAAAGAAAAACTGGCAGCCGCAATAGAAGAAGAAAATGAGGAAATACCAGAGAACGTTTTCGAAATGGCCGTAAACTCTATAACCCGCGAAGATGGCCTGATGAGCGAATCTCTGGCAGAGATATACGTAAAGCAAGGCAAGCTTGATAAAGCAGTAGAAATGTATCGCAAATTAAGTTTGCGCAATCCTCAAAAAAATGCTTACTTTGCCGACAAAATAAAAGAAATCTTAAAGGAAAATCAATCATGATTACCATAATAACGCTACTTATTCTTGTTGCTTGTGTAGTTTTGGCATTATTCATTCTGGTTCAAAACCCTAAGGGCGGTGGCCTTCAGGGTAGTTTTGGCAGCATGAGTTCTCAGGTAATGGGTGTAAAGCAAACTACCGATGTAATGGAAAAAGGCACATGGATACTGATAAGTACTATTGCAGGTCTTAGTATTATATCTGTTATGTTTTTTCAGAAGCCCGAAGGCGTAAAAAATAGCAAGTCTACACAGTCAAAATCAGCTCCTGCTTCGGCACCTGCTAACGGTAAGAAATAAACATTTTCAATACTACAAATAGAAACTACATCTGCTAACTACTCTTTGTTACGCAGATGTAGTTTTTTGTATTGTAGAGCCAGTTTTCAGATGCAATGCTTGTCTCTTGATAGCAGTATTTCGAGCAAAACAAGACAGGTTTTGCAACAACAGACCTACTCGTTCATTTGTCACTATTTTTATGTAGCAACCTATGTCATTTTCGCACAAAGTATTTTTAGTGGGTATGCCGGGGGTAGGCAAAACATACTGGGGCAAAAAAATTGCGGACGAATACCGAATGCAATTCTACGACCTGGATAGATGGATAGAGACACAAGAACAAAATACCATAGAAGAGATTTTTGAAATGCGCGGCGAGCGTGGCTTCCGGCAGATTGAACATCAACGTCTAATAGAACTAATAAGGCATACCAGCCACAATGCAGTAATTGCCTGTGGTGGTGGCACCCCCTGCTTTCATAGCAATATGCGCACCATGAAGCTGGCAGGTCTGGTCATTTACCTCGAATCTACTATAGAACAGTTGGTGGCCAATATTGCAAATGACGCTACCCGCAGGCCTTTGTTGCATGCTACCACCAATATTACAGACACACTGAGAACCCTGATGATGGCCCGCCGACCTTTTTATGAAGAGGCGCATGTTATTTTACGTAATAACGACATTTCGGTTGCTACCTTTGGGCAAATTTCCGGCAATGTATAAAAAGGCAATTGTAGCGGGTACTCTGTTTGCGGCAATAGCAGTAATGTTGGGTGCGTTTGGCGCACACGGGCTCAAAAATCTGGTGACACCAGAGCGTCTTTTGGTATACGAGACTGGTGTGCGTTACCATTTTTACCATAGTTTGGCCCTCATCATCACGGGCATCCTGTACAGCCATTACCCGCACAAAATGCTGTCATTGGCCACCACATTCTTCATCACAGGTATTCTGCTGTTCAGCGGCTCGTTATATGCTATCGTTTACACAGGTATTCTGGGCACCAGTATTGGCCCCATGGGCATTCTTACGCCCATAGGTGGTGTTTTTTTCATACTTGGTTGGGTGTGGGTGGCACTTGGGGTAATGAAGCAAACACAACAATAAACTGTTTTTTTGCATAGCAACAAGTACACTCCGTTGCAAAACACATAATGAGCAAGTGTAGATGGCGCAACAAAACACACAACACTATATTATCATGTAATTTATTGTAGAAAGCGCGGTAGTCCTTAAAAATCATTTTTTTAAGCACTTCCGGCATCTTCACTAATGCTGAATTATCAGGTTCTAATAAGTTGCACCGGCATCTACTGTTGCTTCCAAAATAGCTTGTACAGGTGTTGGCACCTGCGATAGCAGATTGAATCCCGTTGCACTTTCAATAGCATCTACCGACGTACGATAATAACCCCAAGGATATGCAGAGACGGTTTGCACATTGGGCATAGCAACAGCTATAATACGTGTTGTTGCATTTACCCGGCATACATCATTAGAGCCCTGTGGCAACACCACAATCACCTTCCAGAAAAAGGCCGAAACCGCTATGCGCCCTGTAGCAATACTGCTTGTAGAGCCACCAAGGCTACCAGCACCACCTATCCCATAACTACCGGACATAATATATAACTCATTCCCTTCGGTAATAAGTGTGCGACAATACCGCTCCAAATCCTCCCAAGTCTGCTGGTTGAGTACTGGGGCTTGTGGTGCTATATTGGTCATTTTGAAGGTGGCCGCATTATCTGTGTCACTACCATCTCTGTCGTCCGACGGGCACAGATGGCCCCTATCAAAACCAGTACCAGTATAATTGGTAGTAGTAGCCCGGTAATACCCTGCAGGTAGCAATGTCTCCTGAGTGAAACAATTACAACGCGTAGCAGCACCCTTCCATGCATTGCTGAGATGCCAACTCACCCAGTTGGCAATACCTTTTTGGTTATTATAAGACAACGTATACTGATGACGGATTATGAGGTAGTTATTCGAATCGGCTGCATTGGTAGTGGCATTGCTGGGGTTGCCCATAGCCATATTATCATCGCGGGTAGGCAAAGTGTCGGTCTGAAAAATACAGTTTGCCACGCTGATACCTGGTACAATAATATAATTTCCATTACCAGAAAACAGCGTATCGCCAGCATTACTCACCCTCAACTTCACACCACCTGCCAGTAGCGCATACGGTACACTCATCATTTGCTGTGTGCCAATGTCAATAAATGTGCTGCCACCCATAGGGTCCAGCTCTACCTGCAGAAAAAAACTACCCGAAGACCAGTTGATATTGCTGAATGTGCCGGCAACTGGGGTACCCATGCCAATGTTAACAGAAAACAAGCCACTGGCTGTGGTTGTAATATTATGCGTCTCCCGATACCTAACCGGGCCACCAAAGGCCAATTCTCTGATACTGAAGCGCACAGTTATAGGTGCATTAGAAAGCACAGCACCAGTGCTACTATGTGGCACCGCCTGATAAGCAATGCCTTGTGGCACCTGTGCACCAGCACAAACCGCAAAAACCAATACAAGCACCAAACCAACAATATGCTTTAGCATACCTGCCTTTATTCTAACAAAACATTGCACAGTACAAATGTAAACCACTATCAATGCGAGATATGTGAGAATAAAAATGATAGCAGAAATGTAATACACAAAACCAAATCAATTACCCTGAATATAACTGGCAATATCTACTTGGTAGCATTATGGATGTGAGAAATACCACCTCAAAACGTGTAAACTAAAATAGGACAAACCTTTCGGGTTTGTCCTATCATTCTTGTGTGCGGCAAAGGAGATTCGAACTCCCACGCCCGTTACAGGCGCTACCACCTCAAAGTAGTGCGTCTACCAGTTTCGCCATCGCCGCATCTGAGGGAGTGCAAAAGTAGCACCCTTTTTTCGAAAATACAAATGAACTATAAAAATATTATTCGTTCAAATCTCCTTACATTTGCGCAAAATTCTAACTAACAGAAAGGTTATGAGCACAATGACTCGTTCGACAATTGATTTCAAACTGCCATACAAGGTACAAGACATTAGTCTGGCAGAATGGGGCCGTAAGGAGATTAGGCTGGCAGAGGCAGAAATGCCTGGATTGATGGCAATACGTGAGGAGTACGGACCCAAGCAACCACTGAAGGGTGCCCGTATAGCTGGTTGTCTGCATATGACGATACAAACTGCTGTGCTGATTGAAACACTGGTAGCTTTGGGTGCAGAAGTGCGCTGGAGCTCTTGTAATATCTTCTCGACCCAAGACCACGCCGCCGCCGCAATTGCTGCTGCCGGAATAGGTGTTTTTGCATGGAAAGGTCAGACCCTTCAGGAAGCTGACTGGTGCATTGAACAAACACTGTTCTTTGGTAGCGAAGACCGCCCACTGAACATGATTCTGGATGACGGTGGTGACCTCACCAACATCGTACTGGATAACTACACCGAACTCATTCAGCATATTAAAGGGCTAAGTGAAGAAACTACTACCGGTGTACATCGCCTGTACGAGCGTATGGCCAAAGGTACGCTGCCAATGCCTGCTATCAACGTGAATGACTCTGTAACAAAGTCTAAGTTTGATAACAAGTATGGTTGTAAAGAAAGTCTGGTAGACGCTATTCGCCGTGCTACAGATGTGATGATGGCTGGTAAAGTAGCTGTAGTAGGTGGTTATGGCGACGTTGGTAAAGGTTCAGCAGAATCGCTGCGTGGTGCAGGTGCCCGTGTAATTGTTACCGAAATAGATCCTATATGCGCCCTGCAGGCTGCTATGGATGGCTTTGAAGTAAAACGCATGATAGACGCTGTAAAAGAAGCAGATATCATCGTAACTGCATCTGGTTGCCGCGACCTCATTACAGAACAGCACTTCCGCCTGATGAAGGACAAAGCTATTGTTTGTAATATCGGTCACTTCGATATCGAAATAGATATGGCTTGGTTGAATGGTGCTTATGGTCATACTAAAGATACCATTAAGCCTCAGGTAGACCTGTATAATGTAGATGGTAAAGACATCATCATTTTGGCAGAAGGCCGTCTGGTAAACCTTGGTTGTGCTACTGGCCACCCAAGCTTCGTAATGAGTAACTCTTTCACCAATCAGGCACTGGCTCAGATAGAACTGTGGAACAACCACAGCAACTACGAGAACAAGGTATATGTCCTTCCTAAGCATCTGGATGAGAAGGTAGCTCGTTTGCACCTTGCCAAAGTAGGTGTGGTACTGGACGAACTGACTGATGCTCAATCAGAATACCTCGGTATCCCCAAGTATGGCCCATACAAGCCAGAAATGTACAGATACTAATATATCGTCACATACTATTTAGAGGAGACTACCCCCAATCCGGGTAGTCTCCTCTTTTCTATGTCTGCCATTGTTCCTTCACTTACATAGTACTTCCACTTGGTTGTAGTGCGCATTGTTGTAGCTACAAGCGTAGCTCTCGTCATGTATAGGCTATACTATACCTATTTGCAAGCTACCCTACCCTACTATTTTAACAATACGCCCAACATTTTTTCACCTACATTTATAGCAGGAAATAAACTATGAAGATACAACGTGCGGCACCTGCAAACGAGCTGCTGGCGAAGCTCATTTTTCTCATAATACCCACTACTGTAGTGGGTTACTTTCTGTTGCAGAATGTAAATGAATATTACTCCATTCTACAAAACGAAGCAGTTAGGCAGTCATTGTTTCTGGGTGGTGGCATGGCTATAGCAGCAATATTTTATGCCTTCCGGTTCCGGTTTCTGCCCACTTTTGCGTTGCTGTTACTGGGCATGTACACCCTCTATCAGGGGTTAGACAAGTACGAGACCGGCGAGTTCGATGCTTTTTTTATTGCCCGTCAGTTTCAGGTGGCAGGCATTCTCTTTGGTACCGGCTGGCTTATGGGCTGGGGCTGGCTGCGCGTGCGGTACTGGTCAGTACTGGTAGCAACACTCACACTTTGCGGTTGTGTGTTAGTTATAGCCAAGGGCAATGTAGAAACCGTGCAAGGCTTGTTACTGGCTTTTGCACCAGTACTGGTATATACGGTATATGTTGTATTTACTGCCGAGCAGATTTATAACTATAAAGACAAAACAGCACGTTTCTGGTGGTACCTTACCCGTAGGCTGGCCATGTTCCTCATTCTGTCGGCCGGCTTGCTGGCCAGTGTATTGTATTGGCGTAAGGGCGACATACAAGCCACTGTAGAAAATTATGGCGGTGGGGGCAAGGCGGGCCAAAATAGTATGCTGAAGAAAAACAAAGACAACTCGTTCGACCTCAAAGACTATTCGCGGCTCAGTGGCGCACTGGGGCGTAGTAATGAGTTGCTGTTTTGTGCCCACATCAATAATTTCTTCCCCAATACCGATCTGCCTAATCCGCTTTATCTTACTGCGTTCTACTTCACCAAGTTCGACACATCTACAGAAACTTTCGAGCGCGACGCTACAATACCCTACAACGACCTTTTTGAACCAGACCCTTCCAAAATTGCCCTCTTCAATACTAAAACCGATTCCAGTGTTATCAAAAACAGTTTGGGCGACAAACTTCGGCAAATTGTTGAGGTAGATGTCTATAACCGTACCCTATCGGCCAATACCTACCTCGCACCCAATGTGGGTTTCTTTGTACAACCAATTACCGTAGAAAAAGAATTCCGAGACCAATTCCGCTCAGCATACCGGGCCAAAAGTTATGTATCGGCCCTCAATAGTGCCTACTTTGTATATAACGTACCCAACCCCGAGATCAAAAAGTTTCAGGAAATGCGCTTTGCCGTGCTACGGCAAATAGAAGGATATGAAGGTGTAGACGAGAAGTTTATGAAGTACTACACCTACATGCCCACCAACCCCAAATTCTCTACCATCAGCGAGCTGGCAAAGAAAATTACCGATACCGCACATACCCCGGTAGATAAAGTATTGGCCATACGCAACTACTTCCTATCCAAGGACGAACAGGGCAACCGCTTGTACCAGTATACCGACAACCCTGGCATACCAGACCTGCCCAATGCATCGAAACTAATGTATTTTCTGAATGAAAATCATAAGGGCTATTGCGCCTATTTTGCCGGTGCTACCCTCTTCATGCTCCGTTCATTGGGCATACCATCGCGCATAGCAGTAGGCTTTCTTACCGAAGACCGTAGCGACAAAAACAAAGGTTGGTATTGGTACTACGCCAATCAGGCCCATGCATGGGTACAGGTCTATTTCCCCGGCTATGGTTGGTTAGATTTCGATACCACAGTAGGTAATGATGCCGAAAACCGTAGTACCCCACAGCCCGATGGCACCCCACCCATGCAACCACCACGTGCTTGGCTGGCAGCAGAGGGTACCGTTGCCGATGTAGACACCCTCAAAAAACTGATGCGCCTGTCGGTAAAGCAATTTGTGTATCACGACAAAGAATATAAACCTACCGCACCAGCTACCATCGTAATGGATATGAAAGTAGCAGTAATATACCGCGATAGCATTGCTGTACCGCTTTCGTCTGTGCAGGAAAATGACGAGGCTACTGTAGTATCTTATTCTGAAGCACTGAAGAATATGCCTGCCAAAACCAACGAAGATGCAACGGCATTACTACAGCGTTTACCCATACCCACTCCTGCCGACGAGGTATACCTGAAACGTAAAGACATAGCTACCGCAAAAGAAAAACCACCAGTTACCGAAACTGAAAAAGAAGTGCAGGTAACACAAATAGTACAATATGCCATGTTGGTATTATTGTCTATATTCTTAGTAGCTATCAGCATACCTCGTTGTCTGCTGTTATACTACCGTATGCGCTACAGCAGAGCTACAAAAGTCCACAACAAGGCATACTGGGCATATACTACTATGTTCTACTACCTGCATATGTCGGGCATTGTTCGGGGCAGTATGTCGCCTGCAAAATTTGCTAAAGAGGTTGTAGATGCACAGTTTGGTACCAACCTGTCTGCATTTACGAACCTATATATGAAAGTAAAATATGCAGGCCAGCAACTTTCCGATGCCGAAGCCAGCTATATTGGTTCATTTATTCCGGGCTTTATGAGTACAGTAAAACCCAAGCTGCCTATGTTTCGCAGCATAGTCAACTGGATGAATGTATCGCGTTGTGTATCTTTCTTTGTGTTGCCGGAAGATGACAATGATATATAGAACCTGTGTAAAAACACCAACTACATCACCTGCAAAGCAAAGAATGATGAACAGAATGCTCAAAAAATGGTTGTTGTGTATCGTTGCGCTCATTGGCTTCCTTCCGGCAATGGCCGGAACGGCCGATAGTACACGATCGCTTCTTTGGAAAATAACCAGCAAATCAAATACCAAACCCTCCTATTTATTTGGCACTATTCACTTGGTTTGCCCTGCCGATTATATATGGACCGATGCCATGAAAAAATCGCTGGATGCAAGCGAAAAAATATGTCTGGAAATAGATATGGATAATACCAATGCCCTTGCCGAAAGCTTTGGTCTATTGGTAGACCCCGTAAAACGACTATCTGATTATTTCTCGGCTACAGACTACGAAAAACTACAACTATATGCCAAAGACAGTATGGAAATAGACCCTCAGGTACTTGCCTACCTAAAGCCGGTAGCCGTGCTGATGCTACTGACCAAAGAGGCCGGTACACTGTGCGATGTACCCGTCTCTTATGAAGAAAACATAATGAAAACTGCTAAGGCAAAAAAGAAACCGATTGCAGGCCTCGAAACGGTAGCTCAACAAATGAAAGCACTGGAATCTATACCAGCTGATACAATAGTGAAATACGTGCTGGAAACGATAAACGACAAAGGCGAGGTAAATGGTGCTGACGAATACTATAAACTGGTAAATGCGTACAAACTGCAAGACATAGAAAAACTACAAGAAATGATTGCTTCGTCTGAAGGGTTGGCAGCCGCCAGCGATGCACTGCTGAAGGAACGAAACAAAAATTGGATAGGTAGCATGGCCAACATGATGAAGAGCGGGAAATCTATATTTTTTGCCGTTGGTGCAGGCCACCTTGCCGGTACAAACGGGGTCATTACCCTTTTGCGGCAGGCAGGCTATACCGTTACCCCGGTTCGGTAACACACACTTATATATTCTCAGCACATCTCGTTACCTACTCTCGCTCCTATTGCGTATATTCGCAATTACCCGTTCAGTAATTTTTACCCCCAATGACCAGATACGTTGCCCTCCTCAAAGACATCAACATACCAGGACAGCCACTTATATCCATGGACGACCTGCGTGCATGGTTTGAAGCTATTCCCGGCATATCTGACGTATCTACCTATTTGGCAAGTGGCAATGTGCTTTTTCATTCAGCCAACGATAACGAGTCTTTATTGGTGTCCGAACTCGAAAAAACACTGTATAGTCGGGTGAATCATTCCGTGGTAGTAATATTGCGCAAGTTTGAAGAAATGCAGCGCATCATTCAAAACAACCCACTCACAACCGTAAAAACCGAAGAAAAAAATCGCATGTATGTTACCTTCCTGTCCGATGTTCCTGCATTCGATGTACGGGGCTCTCTGGGGGTATATTCCAACGATGCCGAGTATGCACGTGTAGCCAACAGAGAGGTATACGTATACAGTAACAACTACGGTAAAACCTGCTTCTCTAATACCTTTATAGAAAAGAAACTGGGCCTAAAAGCTACTACCCGCAACTGGACAATGGTGAACAAACTCATTGAACTGTAAGCCATTCCATTTTCACCGACAATTCGGCCATGTTTACCGCCAACTGTCATTACCTTACCTAAAAGCACTTTTGTACCTCTGTTGCGGTAGCTACTTTTGTTTTGTAAAGCAAACAAGATGGACTACAACAAGTATCAAAACAGATACAAGAACGGATTTGATAACAGGGGGCAGGAAGGAAGAATAATATTTGGTATCATTATTGCATTAATAGGTGTGGGGCTACTCCTCAAAACCTTTGGTGTGTTTCCTGCTTTCCTTCGCCTATCGTGGCCTATGACGTTAGTTATAGCAGGCGTTGTAATTGGTGCAAAAAACAGATTCAGAAACAACACATGGTGGATATTGGTAGCCGTAGGTGTAGCACAGATGATACCATCTTTCGAAATATATGGCAAATCATCCAGAAAACTGGTGTGGCCACTACTATTGGTAGCACTGGGCATGATGATGGTGTTTCGCCCCAAAAGGAAGCACTGTGTACCTGAATCAATAGGTGGCTCATATGTAAACGATGACGACCGACTGGTAACAGACATCACATTTGGTGGCAGAAAAGAAATAATTACCTCAAAAGATTTCAAAGGCGGCAATGTAACGGTTACGTTTGGCGGTAGCGAAATAAATCTTACTCAGGCCGACTTCACTTCGGGCTCTGTGCTCATAGATTGTCGGGTTGCATTCGGTGCCATAGAATTGGTAATTCCCGCCAACTGGGAACTGCAAAACGAAATAAAACCAGCATTTGGTTCTGTTGAAGACGAACGGGTGATATACGGTGGTGGTGGCACCTCCACCGAAACACGCAAGCGACTGGTACTAACCGGTAGCTGCAATTTTGGTGGCATAAACATAAAATCTTATTAAACATCAATAAATTAATAGCGTCAAAACATAATATAACCACTTCTATTACGTTTATACTTAACCAATCAACACACTTTAAATTATGAAAGCATTTACAGCACAAATAATTTACCGGATAGAATGCGATGGTCACTTTACCGATCAGTATGAAGAACAATGGAGGCTGGTTTTTGCCGAAGACGAGCAGAGAGCTGTTGACGGGGCAAGAGAAACCGGAAAAAAAGAAGAAGTAACATTTGTAGATCGCCATGGCCGCACCATCTATTGGCGCATGTTGGCCGTAAAAGACCTCAGACCAGTAGAACTGGTAAATGGCGGTTTGCTATTTTCTACAGTACGCGAGGCCGAACTGATTGCATCGCCAGTTTGGGCAGCATAATATTTTTGTTGCCAAAAAGAATGTCACGATAAATGATACACTGCTGCTATTGTTCATTTTCTGCGTCATAAAAGCCCGCTTTTTAAGGACTTTTATGACGCAGAAACATTTGGAATAGAAAGAACCGAATGCTATACTTTGTTGTGACATTCTTCCTTGGCAGGTTGTGTTCGTTTTTTTTAACAACAGTTGCAACAAGTATCGAACTTCTGCAAGTGTGCTGATTGCCGAAAATAGCTATCTTTGGCTATATGCGTAACATTAAGATACTGGAAGTAAGATCTGAGATTGGCGCAGGTACACGAGGTGCCAGTTTGGGTGTCGATGCCATAAAGATTGCCGCGCTCGACTTTATGAGCAACCTCTTTGTAAACTTCCCTTCCGAAGTAATAGAAACAGAAAACCGACTCTTGTACGAACCTGTGGCATCGCCCTACGCCAAGCGTATTATGGGCATACATACCATGTACGAGCGTATATCCAAATCGGTCTGCGACACCATAAAATCAGGCTTGTTCCCATTGGTACTTGCCGGAGACCATAGCACCGCTGGTGCCACCATTGCCGGACTCAAAATGGCTCGCCCAAAACGCCGGTTAGGTGTTGTGTGGATAGATGCTCATGCCGACTTGCACTCGCCCTATACCACGCCATCTGGCAATATGCACGGCATGCCATTGTCCATCTCTCTGGCCGACGACAATGTAGAAAACCAGATACATACTCCAGACCCACAAACGCTGGATATGTGGAACAAACTGAAAAACATGGGCAATATTCAGCCCAAAATTCTGCCAGAAGATATAGTATTTATTGCCCTTCGCGATTTTGAAAAAGAAGAGGATGCACTGATAAAAAAAGGTGGCATCAAGGTAATATCGGTAGCCGAAATACGGCGCAAAGGCGTAGAGAATGTAGTGCGGCAAACATTCCTGCACCTGTCCAATTGCGATGACATATACGTATCATTCGATGTAGACAGTCTCGATAGCTCTATATCGCGTGGTACAGGTACTCCCGTAAGCAATGGCCTGCGCGAGCGCGAAGCAGAAGATCTTGTTGCGTCTTTTATGCAACATCACAAAATATGTTGTTTAGAAGTAGCCGAAGTAAACCCCACTCTGGACAAAGAAAATCTGATGGCCGAAATAGCATTTAATGTCTTGCAACGTAGCGTCAACCTACTGATGCTAAACTGATGATATTATACAAAAAAGCGACCATACTTTATTTGTGCATGGTCGCTTTTTTTGTTAATCCAATTCCTCAATTCAGGATAGAATGTATGTATTTTTGTTTTATTTCTTCGTCTTCAAAAACTCCTGCATTTCTTCCTTAGAGCTACTGTAGCTAAACTTGGCTAAAAGGTCTTTGTAGTTTTCCTGATCGGCAACAAGAGGATAAGCCCAACGCGCAAACTCGAGCTTGGTACTCTCAAATAAAAACCAATCCATTATATAACTTACCTGATAAGTAGAAACTACCTCTTTCTTCAAAGATTCGCGCACCATTTTCAGCTTTTCTGTATCAGTAGCTTTTGCTTCTATAGCTTTTTTCAGCTTATCCGATTTTTCTTCTGTAAAGCTACCCATTGCTACCGGCGATGCCACAGGCGCACCGCTGACGGCTCCATTTACCGATGGCAATGAATTTGATGATGTCCCCGCTGCCGGCACTGCATTCTCTTCACCGGGATATTCATAACCCGATGCATTATCGGGTACTTCGGTCCTGTATTGCTCATTGGCACCATACCGTTGCAGGTACCGGCTATCTTCCACAGGGTTGGTACGTATGCTCACCCTACGGGTATAGGGGTCATATAACAAATTGGTTATCATACCATATCCTGTACTTACCGTACCCTGATACACTAATCTGTCGTACTGGCGGCCCCAGCGGTCATATGTTACACCATATACCTTTACATTATGCCGGCCCGGTGGCAGGTCGCCCACAGTAACAGTGGTACCACGCTTATTGAAATAGCGGCCATTCACTGCCACATTTATACGCGCATTATCGGCCATGTGTACCCTTAGTATAGACTGTGCATCTGCGGCCACAGACACCGAAAGCGATAAAACGATTGCTGCAAACAGTTTCATACCAATAAAATTAATGAATCTGCCAAAATAATACATGCAGGTACTGCAAACCAATACCTGCATTGGTCATAATTGGCACAAGATTAACGGGGACACCGCACCATACATACCACCAACTTTAGCCTACACATAGCACACTACTGGTTATTGCGACCTTCTCCTTTTTCCCATTTTTCGCGGCGGGCACTTCTGCGTGCCTCTCTGCGGCTGCGGCCATCCTTTTCTTCGTAACGGGCTTTTTTATATTTATCCTGCGCCTGCGTAGCAGCACCCGTTTTTTCCGAATCTACATTCTGGCTGTTGTTATCTTCACGCACTTCTTCCTCGCGTCGCTCACGGGCTGCATGTCTGTCGGTTGTTGCCCCACTCTCTGCTGCTTTTCTGTATTTTTCCTCGCGGCGTCTTGTTTTTATGTTTTCTCCCGCATCCTCATCACGCCCCTTGCGGTCGTAATACTTGGGCGACTCCATGGCACGATATTGCTCGCCTCCCTTGTAATACTTCCTGGTATAAGTTTTTTGCTTTTTATCGCTTTTTTCTTCCTGTTGCGCCCATGCCGACACCGACAAAGTGGCAAGGGCAACCGAAAGTGCTGCCGTTGCAAAACGTACCATTATATTCATAGTGCTAAAAGTAAGAAAAAAGACAATTACACCATGCCGGGCACCGCACACTCAGCATCTTTTATACGTCTTGGGGCATTTTACCAATTCTGGTTAGCGCATCGTTACTGCTCTTTGCCGAATATTGCAATACCCAACCACAATAACATGACCACATTACCTACGCCTTTACTGGGCACCATAGCCTGTGTAACCATAAATACCAACAACTTAGACAATTCTGTACGGTTCTACACCAGCATAGGCTACAGCATAGTAGCACGTGCCGATTGGCCCTTTCCATGGGTGCAGGTAAGCGACGGTGTGCTACTTATAATGTTGCGCAAGGGCGAAAAGCCATTTATGGCACTGTCGTGGTTTACATCACAATTTTCAATAGTGGTACAACTACTACAACATGCAGGTATAGCCCCCACATACCTATCGCCCGGCACCGAGGTTGTGAAACGTTGTGTTATCCAATCGCCAGATGGTATAGAAGTGCGTATTGTGGGCATTACCGATGGTTTCCACAAACCTGCAGGCAAGGGCATGCTGCACCTACCGCAAGAAGATTATTACAACCCGGCTATGTACCACAACAAAAAGCTGGGGTTGTGGGGCGAGGTAGCAATGCCTGTAGCCAATTTGGCACATTCCATCACGTTTTGGGCCCAATTGGGTTTCCGTATCATGTCTCAGTTTACAGCACCCTACCCTTGGGCTGTTCTTACCGATGGGCTGATGACAGTGGGCCTGCACGAAACCAATGAATTTGATACAGCGGCCATCACTTATTTTGCCACCGATATGAACGAAAGAATAGATGCGCTTAAAAGTGAAGGGTTACATGGCTTTTCGGAAAACAAAGCAGGCATAGCACTCACAACACCAGAGCAGCAAACATTCTTCCTGTTTTCATTACAGCATCCAGCTCTCAATCTCCTCATAGCAGCAAATACCATAAGCAGGATAATATTGGAAACACCCCGGCTATTACTGAAAGAAGTAAACCCCGAAATACTGTCCCAACTCTTTAGCCAATACCCCGATGCTGAAATAAAAGATTTCCTGAGTATTACCGACAATACCGAACTGGAAACAGAACGCTATAACTACCATACAGGTTTGAAAACCTTCCGCACCACATTTTCAAACTTCATAATACACGAAAAAGAAAGTGGCAAACGCATTGGTAAAATAGGCTACCATACCTGGTACCCAGCTCATAGCCGTGCCGAAATTGGTTACGACATTAACGACCATAATTGCCGCAATAAAGGCTACATGACCGAGGCTCTTGGTGCGGTACTACAACACGGGTTCGGCACAATGGGCCTCAACCGTATAGAGGCTCTTGTAGGCCCAACTAATGCACCCTCACTGAAACTGGTGGCAAAGTTTGGCTTTGTGCAAGAGGGCCTGCTACGCCAACACTATTGCAAAAATGGCATTACAGAAGACTCTATTATGTTTGCCCTACTTGCCTGCAACTATCAGACCACTATTTAAAGGAAACACATGTAGCGTAAATGTAATTGCTCGTATCCATCTGCCGTTGCATGTCTTTACACTTCACCTCGGCTGCATGTTCGGTACCATAAAACTTATCGGTCACCTTCTCTGTAGTGTTGGTGTTCATGTACGGGTTATAAATTCTTACCGTGCATTCGCATGTATAGTCTTTTTTGCACGATACTGTAGCTGCTGCCAAAAATACTACAACCGCCAGTACCCTGTAATTGTTCCGTATCATGGTTCAAAGATAGCTATTTAGACCAATGCGTCAATGTTATGTGGCTGTAAACCGGAATCTACCAATTGCATCATGCTACAATACCCAACACCCAAAAAACAGTATTCCCAACCCCAACATATGCCATTTGTCATACAAACAGGGTTAAAGCTATAATACTATCTTTGCACACATGGAATTAAATGCGCTTACAGCCATCAGTCCGGTAGACGGACGTTATCGTTCGCAACTGGCCTCTTTGGCCCCATATTTCTCAGAGTACGGGCTCATTCGCTACCGCGTACGGGTAGAGGTAGAGTACTTTCTGTTTCTTGCCGAGAAAAAAATCATCAAACTTCCTGCAAAACTGAAACCCGCCAAGCTGCGTGCCATATGGCAAGATTTTACCGAGGCCGACGCTGCCGATATTAAAGCTAAAGAAAAAATAACCAACCACGATGTAAAAGCAGTAGAATACTTCCTGAAAGAAAAACTGGAAGCATTGGGTGCCGGCGATAGTGTAGAATGGATTCACTTTGGCCTTACCTCTCAGGACATCAACAATACTGCCGTTCCCCTTTCATGGAAGGAAGCGTTGGAAGAAGAATTTGTACCAGCCCTGCTCAACCTGCATCTGCACCTGTACCATTTGGCGCAAGAGTGGAAAGGCATACCCATGCTGGCACGTACTCACGGGCAGCCGGCATCGCCCACCACACTGGGCAAAGAGTTTATGGTATTTGTAGAACGACTGGAGGGGCAGATAGACCAACTGCTGAACATACCTTTTTCTGGAAAATTTGGTGGTGCCACCGGCAACTTCAACGCCCATCATATTGCCTTCCCCGATGTTGATTGGGTAGAATTCGGAAATGATTTTCTGGAGAAAAAACTGGGACTGGAACGCAGCCAATACACCACTCAGATAGAACATTACGACAATTTAGGAGCACAATTCCATACACTGTGCCGTATAAATACTATTCTGATAGATATGTGCCGTGATATATGGCAATACATCAGTATGGAATATTTCCGCCAAAAGACAAAGGCAGGCGAGATAGGCAGCAGTGCCATGCCGCACAAGGTAAACCCCATAGACTTTGAAAACGCCGAAGGCAACCTGGGCATAGCCAATGCCCTGTACGAGCATCTGGCAGCCAAACTACCCATAAGCCGCCTGCAACGCGACCTTACCGATAGCACTGTACTGCGCAACATAGGAGTACCCATGGCACACAGTGTACTGGCACTACGCTCTATAGAAAAAGGAATGGGCAAGCTGCTGCTGAATACTGCCAAAATGGAAGAAGACCTGGAACGTAACTGGCCGGTAGTAGCCGAAGCCATACAAACAGTGCTGCGTCGCGAGAACTTCCCCAAACCCTACGAGGCACTGAAAGACTTGACCCGTGGAAAATCGACCATTACCCGGCAAGATATACACGACTTTATAGATACACTGGCCATTACCGACAAGATAAAAACAGAACTGAAACAAATAACACCACACAACTATACCGGTGTAGACTTCGATTATTAATTTTTTTTTAATATATTTTACCATATGGGTGTGGCCTGTAGTACGCCACACCCATATTTTTTTGCTGTACACTGGCTACTACTATACATTTTTTGACGAATAGCCACCATTATTTATAACTTTGCTTTCGCTTTTTTTAACATTTTTCTATAAAAGCAAAGTCTTGGCCAAAAATCTGCACAGTGCGTCTCTTGCCGGTATCACCATTGCCCTTGGCATAATATACGGAGACATAGGAACATCGCCCCTATATGTAATGAATGCCGTTTGTAGCGGAAAACACATTAGTGAATTGCTGATTATAGGAGCCCTCTCCTGTATTATCTGGACACTAACCATACAAACTACAGTAAAATATGTAATGTTTACCCTCAAAGCCGATAACAAGGGCGAAGGGGGCATATTTTCGCTGTATGCATTGGTAAAGCGGCATGGCAAATGGACGGTATTTCCGGCCATGGTAGGTGGTGCTGCCCTACTGGCCGATGGTATGATAACCCCACCTATATCCGTCACATCGGCCATAGAAGGGCTACGCAATATACCCGCCCTGCACCACATCAGCACGCTCACTATTGTATACATAGTAGTGGCCATTATATCGGTACTGTTTTTCTTTCAGCAGTTTGGCACATCGTCCATCGGTAAGGCTTTTGGGCCCATTATGGCACTGTGGTTTCTGATGCTGGCGGTATTGGGCCTTCATCAGCTATATGTTTCGCACGACTGGCGCATACTACGCGCCCTCAACCCCTGGTACGCTATACAGATACTTACCATATACCCAAAGGGTTTCTGGATATTGGGGGCCGTGTTTCTCTGTACTACCGGGGCCGAGGCTCTCTATTCAGACCTTGGGCACTGTGGCCGCAACAACATACGTATATCGTGGTTTTTTGTAAAAACATGCCTCATACTCAACTATTTTGGTCAGGGTGCCTACCTCCTCAATGTACATTCATCTACCACATGGAACGCCCTTGCAAAAAATCCATTCTATGAATTGATGCCGGAATGGTTCATTATACCGGGCATCATTATAGCTACTATTGCCGCCATCATAGCCAGTCAGGCCATGATAACGGGTTCGTTTACCCTCATTTCCGAAGCCATAAAAATGAATCTGTGGCCCAAAATGAAGATCAACTACCCTACCGTAGAGCGTGGCCAATTGTTTATTCCCGGTATCAACTTTTTGCTGTGGGCAGGCTGTGTGGTTATTACCATGTATTTCCAACGCTCGTCTAAAATGGAGGCAGCCTATGGTTTGTCTATTACCATTACCATGATAATGACATCGTGCCTGTTTTCGTACTATATGTATGTGAAGCGGGTACCCACCTTACTTATTATTACCTACCTGCTGGTATACTTCACCATAGAGTTTTCCTTCCTCACGGCCAACCTTATAGAGAAATTTGCCGAGGGTGGCATAGTAACTGTATTTGTAGCCGGTGGCTTGTTTATGACCATGATTATTTGGTTCCGCGCACGCAAAATAAAAAACCGCTATGTCGAGTTCGTTCGGTTGGATAATTACATACCCATACTACAAGAATTGAGCAATGATGCCTCTATACCCAAGTATGCAACCCATTTGGTATACCTTACATCGGCCAACAACCCCAAGGAAATAGAACACAAAATATTGTACTCTATACTATACCGCAAACCCAAACGGGCCGATATATACTGGTTTGTACACGTAGATGTACTGGACGACCCATACACTACCGAATATGTGGTACAAACCATAGTGCCCAACGAAATTATTCGGGTAGAGTTTCGCCTGGGCTTCCGTCAGGAACATAAGATACAGTATATGTTCAAAAAAGTAGTGGAAGAAATGGTGAACAACAAAGAGGTAAATGTAGTGAGCCGCTACGAATCGCTGAGCAAAAACAAGGTAATGGGCGATTTCCGCTTTATAGTAATGGAGAAATTCCTTTCGCGCGACAATACCCTACCCATGTGGGAGCGGTTGCTGATGCGTGGTTACTTCATACTCAAGAAGTTCAGCTTGTCGGAAGAACGTGGTTTTGGGCTCGATTCATCGGATGTTACCCTCGAAAAGTACCCGATTATCGTATCAACCACTTCTGAAATCAACCTGAAAAGAATTTTTGAATAATTTTTGCCAAAAAACTTGCACAATCCAAATCAGTTTGTACTTTTGCACTCCCTGAACGACACAAGGATGCCCAGGTGGCGAAATTGGTAGACGCACTGTGTTCAGGTCGCAGCGCCTTCACGGGTGTGCTGGTTCGAATCCAGTCCTGGGCACCAAACGAAAAGAGAGCAATTTGCTCTCTTTTTTCGTTTTTTGTATGCTCTAATAACGGCAACTTGATAGCTTTTATAAAATTCACGTTGTATATTCGTTTCCTTAGCACACACCCTTGAGATACAACACTCCTAACATAATACAAAAAATGCACCTGTAAATGAAAAATACACTATTAACCATACTATTGCTACTTACTCAAATAGCTTTTGGCCAAAGTAACAACCGCGTGAAAGTACCCGGTACCAAATGCACCATCATTCCACCTGAAGACTTTGTAGCATCAACTACGTTTGGCGGTTTTCAAAACAATAGTTCAGGGGCATCTATTATGATACAAGAGCTGCCAGCACCATACCAAACAATTATTAACGGATTTACTGAAGATGCCTTAAAAACAAACGCAATAACTCTTATCAGTAAGCAAACTATCGACTTCCACAATAGACCAGCAATATTAGTCTACGTCTCGAAACAACAATATGGCATCAACTTCATCAAACAAATCCTCATATTTGGCGATTCAAGCCATGTAGTTATGGCAAGTGCAGCATACCCCGAGGAGTTCAAATCTTTAGAATCCAGGCTCAATGAATCACTACTTTCAACAGAATATGATTCTTTGCTCGAAGAAAATATTCTTGATGCAGCTACGTTCATGGTAGACGTTTCAAATACTGACCTAAAAGCAGCAAAATACCTTACTGGCAGCATACTTTACACTGTTGGTGGAAAAATCAACCCTGTAAAACCAAGTTTGGTTATTGCCAATTCAATTTCAGTTGTGGCTATTCAAAACCGGGAAGAATTTGCGAAAACGAGACTAATGCAACTTTCTGAAAATAAAAAAACTGAGATAAAGCAGTTTGAAAAAATTAGTATAGACAACCTGGATGGTTATGAAATAATTGCTGATAGGAAAACAGACCAAAACACCCCTGAACAGGTATATTTTGTAATACTTTTCACCGAAAAAGGCGGTTATTACCTGATTTTGGGCGAAACGCGTGAAAAATTTGATACATATATACAAACATTTAGAAAAGTGGCAAAAACATTCAAACGAAAATAATCGCTATACCATTATAGTAACGATAAAAACATTTAAATATCAAACATATAAAAGGTCTGAAAGCATGTAAAACACAATCTTTCAGACCTTCAAAACTTTACATATTTCAATTATACTATCACCACTACTCACCTCTTCCCAAACCCAATGCAACCAAAATCTTCTGTATTACAAATCGTCATATACATAAATTATAATTGACATTTGAAATTTCATCTTATCACTGCTTGCAAAGTCTTTCTTGTTTCTTGCCGTAGTAGTATTTGTCGCCCTTTTGTCAGTCCAAAGAATATCTCGGGCGTATAATGTCTTACTGTAAGTATACTCACCCCCTCGTTCAGCGACACCTTGTAGTCCTTTGCCAAGGCAGCCACCACTGCCTTTACTTTATCTTCCCGGTTATCTATGCAGGCCACAAAACTGATGGCAGCATTCTGTATCATATTCACCTTAATCTTCAATCCATGAAACACCGCATAAATGCGGCTCAGGTTATCTTCGGTAATGAAAGAAAAGTCGCGCGTGGTTACCTGTATCAATACCTGACTGTCCTTTAGTACTATCAGTGGCGGGTAGGTGATGCCAGACACATCGCCACGTATCACCGAGCCCGATAACGACTTGTCGAGGAAACACTTCACATATAACGGTATGTTATGGTTGTGCAGCGGCTTTATGGTCTTGGGGTGTATGATCTGCGCACCATAATAGGCCATTTCTATCACCTCGGTAAATGATATTTCGTTAATCTTTACCGTGTCGGGAAATTGTTTTGGGTCTGCATTCCTGAAACCATCCACATCCTTCCATATGGTTACAGACGATGCCGCCAGCATAGCCGCCAGCACAGCCGCAGTATAGTCCGATCCCTCGCGGCCCAGTGTCACCGAATATCCATCGGCCGTAGCACCTATAAAACCCTGTACCACTACTACCCTGCCCTGCTTCAGCTTTCGTCCTATAATAGCCTCTGCATCCAGCTTGGTATAGTTCCAGTCTATAGCAGCATCGCGGTGGTTATCATCGGTACGCATCACCCGGCGCACGTCTACCCACTGGCTTGGTACTGCTTGCTGTTGCAAATAACAGTTGAATATTGCTGTAGACAGCAGCTCGCCCATGCATACTATCTGGTCGTAAGAACGGTCGTAGTAGTTGCCATTGGCACTCTTTACCACCTCGCGCAGCTCGGCAAACAAGGGCGCAAGCACAGTGGTGTCAGCACGCTCATAGTCCCTTTCGCCCAGTAGTGTACGGGCATAGGCAGCATGTTCTTCTATCAATTTTTCGGCTGCAGCCATTGCGGGTGCAGCACCTTCATTTATCGCCAGATTCAATATTTTTTCCAGCGCATTCGTCGTTTTGCCCATTGCCGACATCACTATCAACAATGGCTCCTTCACATCGGTAACTATTGGTAATAATGCAGCCATTTTTTCGGCTGTGGCAATTGAAGCCCCCCCAAATTTGTAAACTTTCATTGTGTGCAAAGATAATGTGCTACCCATAGTTTGTGCCAATATGGATACAAAGCTTTGCTAAAGCGTGGAATCTTGAGGCCAACCAGCATTTTTAACAAAACCGGGTCAATTATTAACATCATTACCCCCGACACAGACCAATCGACACATACATATGACAATCAAACAATTACACACACACACTATTTAACTGCATTGTAATTCAGGCACACACAAACAACAATAAAGGCATTGGTAAAGGTTCCCGCAATGCGAAAAATTCGTATTTTGAACTCATTATTGTACTCACCAACTTCACTTTATGGCAATTAACCTGCAAAAGGGCCAAAAAATAGATATTGGCCTCTCTCAACTAAGCGTAGGGCTGGGATGGCGACCCAATGAAGGCACAGGTATGGCGTTCGACCTCGACGCTTCGGCCTTTATGATAGATAGCGGCAGGGTAATTCCTGCCGAACAGTATTTTGTCTTTTATGGCAATACCGATTCGGCCGATGGGGCACTACACCACACCGGCGACGACCCTACCGGTGGCAACAGCGAAGACGGCGATGATGAAACCATCATTGTAGACCTGAGCAAAGTAGATACACGCATACAGGAAATTCTATTCGTAGTTACCATTCACGAGGCTAAGTCGCGAAAGCAAAACTTTGGTCAGGTGCGCGATTCCTACATAAGACTGGTAGATCATGTATCGGGCAAGGATGTGGCCAAATACGAGCTGGGCGAAGACTTCTCTGTAGAAACTGCCGTAGAATTTGGTCGCCTGTATCGCCGCGACGATAAATGGCGATTTGAAGCATCGGGCATTGGCTACCGCGAAGACCTCGCCTTCTTTCTGTCAAAATACTTTAAAGGAGAAATAATCAGTTAACATAATAATTAAATATACCATGGCAATTAACCTCATAAAAGGTCAAACCATAGACCTCAGAAAAAATGACAAAGGAGATACTTACGACCTGTCTACCGTAACCATCGGCCTTGGCTGGGACGTGCGTAAGCAAAGTGGTGGCGGTTTCCTGGGCAAACTCTTTGGTGGTGGCCAGCAAGCCGAGTACGACCTCGATGCCATTGCCTTCCTGCTGGATAGCAACGGTAAAATAGCCAATATGGGCCGTACCGTACAAACCCGCGAAGGCCGCAACGTAGGCCTGTACGAGGGCGATATTATTTTCTTCAACTCGCAACGCCACCCCTCTGGAAACATATGGCTGACGGGCGACAACCGTACCGGTGCCGGCGATGGCGATGACGAACAAATCATCGTAAAGCTGGACTCGCTGGAAAGCCGTTACGAAAAAATCGTATTTGCTGTATGCATCTATCAGGGCAAACAAAACAACCAGCACTTTGGCATGGTAGAAAACGCCTACATACGTGCAGTAGATAACAATGGCAAAGAAATAGCAAGGTTCACCATGTCGGGCAACGATACCTATAATGGTATGTGCTCTATGATGTTCTCGGAAGTGTACCGCAAAGATGGCACTTGGAAGTTCCGTGCCCTTGGCGACCCATATCCATCCGATAGTCTTGTAGAATTATTGAAAAAATTCAACTAAACACATACAAAAAAAGAAAAATAAACATGGCAATAAATCTTCAGAAGGGGCAGCGCGAACAGCTCAATGCCCCCAAATTTATGATAGGTCTTGGTTGGGACACCAATAGTACAGCAACAGGTACCTCATTCGACCTTGATGCATCTGTATTTATGCTTGGCGATAACAAAAAACTCATAGCCGATGAGTACTTTGTATTCTACAACAACACAAAATCGCCCGATAATGCGGTAGAGCATACCGGCGACAACCGTACCGGCGATGGTGATGGCGATGACGAACAAATAAAAATAGACCTGACGGTGATAGACCCACGCGTATCAGAAATATGTGTGGTAATAACCATACACGATGCCGAAGCTCGTCGCCAGAACTTTGGGCAGGTACGCAACTCGTTCATCCGTGTCTTTAACCCCGATACCAACGAACAAAATCTGAAATATGAATTGGATGAAGACTTTTCGATAGAAACCGCCGTAGAGTTTGGCCGTATCTACAAAAGAGATGGCAAATGGAAATTCGAGGCTGTGGGTATGGGTATGCGTGGCGGTCTGCAAGACTTCCTCAACAAATACCAATAGTGTACTGTTAAACATTGAAGTTCAATAAAAACAAAACAAATGAGAAGACTACCCGTATATCTGGTGCTCGATACTTCTGGCTCTATGGCTGGCGAACCCATTGAGGCCGTAAAAAATGGCGTTCAGGTAATGATTAGTGCCCTGCGGCAAAACCCGCAGGCCATAGAAACTGCCTACATCAGCATCATCACCTTCGACAGTAGTGCCCGACAGGTAGTGCCCCTTACCGACCTTGCCTCGTTTCAGATGGCCGAGATTCGTGCATCTGGCACCACATCGCTTGGCGAAGCACTTACCTTGCTGAGTAATTGTATAGACCGTGAGGTGGCCAAAACCACTATGGAGCAGAAAGGCGACTGGAAACCGCTGGTGTTTATCATGACCGATGGTATACCCACCGATAGTTGGCAGACCGGGCTGGATGAGTTCAGGAAGAGGAAGACCGCATACACTGTTGCCTGCGCTGCCGGTAGCGGTGCCGATACCGCCTCGCTGAAAAAAATAACCGAAAACGTAGTGCAGATAGATACCGACATGTCGGCCATCTCCAAATTTTTTGCTTGGGTATCGGCATCTATCGGCGTTAGCTCTACCAAGGTAGAAGATACGGGCAAGGAAGTGACTGGCCTCAACGAGCTGCCACCACCACCGTCCGAACTGAATATTGTAGTATAAAACAGTTACAACTTATACGGCTACCCGTATGGCACCAACGTACGGGTAGCCGCAATGCATTGTACCGAACCATTAATTATGAGAAGATTACCTGTCTATTTTTTATTAGATACATCCGGCTCCATGTATGGCGAGCCTATAGAGGCACTGAATAATGCGCTTAGTGGCATGATAAATGTGCTGAGGACAGACCCACAGGCTTTAGACTCGCTTTGGCTCAGTATCATTACCTACGACCGCGAGGTGAAAGAACTGGTACCACTCACCGAGTTGGTTAGCTTTCAGTTGCCACAGGTGGTGTGCCCCCAGAGCGGTCCTACCCATACGGGGCAAGCACTGCAAATGTTGCATGACCTTGTGGGCAAACAAGTTGTAAAGGGCAATGCCACCCAAAAAGGCGACTGGCGGCCGCTGCTGTTCTTGTTTACAGACGGAAAACCGTCGGACCTGCAACTGTACCGCGATATGATACCCAAAATAAAGTCGCTGAACTTTGGGGCAATAGTAGCTTGTGCGGCTGGCCCATCGGCCGACGATAAATTGCTGAAGGAACTTACCGACACTGTAGTGCATCTGGATACTGCCGATGCTGCCACCCTGCGGCAGTTCTTCCGTTGGGTATCAGAAACCATAGAACAGGGCAACAAAAGCATGGGAACAGTTGATACCGTCTCATTACCCGAACCTCCGGGCGAACTACATCTTGTAATATAACAACTATGAATGTAAAACTATTAGGCAACGACCTGAAATGTCTTCAGGTGGAACTAACTGCCGGTGAGCGTTTCTTTTGCGAAAAAGGCGCACTTATTTACTACGAAGAAGGCATACAATATACCGTAAATGTGATGGACAAGGGCGTGGCTGGGCTGCTGAAACGCAAACTATCGGGCGAGAGCATTTTTCAGGTAGAACTGAAAAACATGACCCCCAACCCCAAAAAGCTGGTAGTAGCCAGTCGCATTGGCTTGCTACCAGTGAACCTGAAAACGCTACCCGGCAATGCCATTATATGCCGGGCTGGCAGCTATGTGGCCTCTTCAGACAAGGCCGATATAGACTTTAAACTGAACGTAAACTCGTTTTTAGGTGGCAATGGCCTGATGATGCAGAAAATTTCGGGCTTTTGTACCGTGTTTCTCGATGCCGTTGGTGCGCCCCTCACATTAGAGTTAACCAGCGGGCAAGCCATCTATGCCGATGAAAAAAGTTTCATATGCATGAGTGCTATTATGGAAGGGCAAATGTCCCCTCACTATTCCGGCAATAACCTGCTGGGGGGCGAGGGCTTTTCTATGCTGCGCATTACAGGGCCGGGCACGGTATACCTCAACTCGGTTACGCTCTAACCACCAAACACTACAACTAACACTTACTCAATATACCAAAACACCACACCATGCGCCGTTTGCCCGTATATTTTCTGATAGATGTATCAGAGTCGATGATAGGAGACCCCATACGCCAGGTAGAGGACGGTATGGCTGCTATCATTCGCGAGCTGAAAACAGACCCATACGCACTGGAAACCGTATGGGTATCTATTATAGCATTTGCCGGGCAAGCGCGCACCCTTGTGCCGCTACAAGATGTAATATCGTTCTACCCGCCACGCTTCCCCATAGGCAGCGGCACATCGCTGGGCCGTGCGCTACAGCACCTGATGGCCGAGATGAAACGTGATGTGAAACCAACCACCTACGAACAAAAGGGCGATTGGAAACCCATCATATTCCTTTTTACCGATGGTGTACCTACCGATGATGCATCGGCCGCCATAACCCAATGGAAAAAAGAATGGGCCACCAAATGCAATCTGGTCATTATCTCTTTCGGTACCGATACCGATGCACAATTGCTGAAACAGCTTTCCGAAAATATTCTGCTGTTTCATAATGCCGATGCCGCCGCTTACAAACACTTCTTCAAATGGGTATCGGCATCGGTAAAGACCAGCAGTGTGAGTGTAGATAACAATGGCAGTGGCTTCGAGCTGGTGAAGCCCGATGGCGAATCTTTGTCGCGCATAGACCTTACCAAGCCAGTACCACCTGCCCGGTACAATGACCCCAATTTTGTAGTAGTTACCGCCAAATGCCAAAATACCAAACAACCATATCTTATAAAGTACCGCAAAGTAGTTACCGATGCCGGCATACCGGGGCTCGATATGTCTACAAGAGCGTACCGGTTGGTGGGTGCCTACCCTGTGGCCGAATCATATTTTGAAATGGCCGACAAGGGCTATGTCAGCAAGGTACATTCCGATGAACTTATTGGGTCGCCCACATGCCCCTGTTGTGGCAACCAGATAGGGTTTGCCCAATGCTCTTGCAACAACCTGCTGTGCATAGGCGATAGTGCCGAAAATACATGCCCTTGGTGCGGCACCACAGGTCACTATGGCGCAGCCGAGGGAGGTTTCGACGTGAATAAAACTTTGGGATAAACGCATCAAACACAACACTATGTCCCAATTTACAGACACCAAACAATATATTGATGCCCTTTTTCGTACCCGGAACATAATGGTGGATCCGAAACAGAATGGCATCTTTGAACAATTTGTAAACGAACAAACATGCACCGATGCAGTGCAAAAAATTCTGCACCTGCAACATACCATTATGGCAAACTGGGAACTAAGACGAAAAGCCGACGATATACTATCGGCACCATGGGCTATACCAAATGGCACTGTAGACAAGCCCTACCATACTGTACTGAACTTTGCAGAAAGAGGGCTTGCCAACGCAGCCTTGCTAGAGGTAAAAGGCACTGAGCTTTGCGGGCTAAACTACGATGCATCCACAGCTACTATTAGTGGCACCCCTACAGCTTCGGGCGATTTTGCCATTACTATAGAGTTTCGGCTTGCGGGAGAGGACGAGGGTTTGCGGCATACACGAAAACTGCCACTAATTATTAATCCCAATCCAAAATCGCTCTGGAAAAACCTTCCATCAGATACAAGTGACCCCTACTGGAAGGAAGATGACGTTGCTGTTGCATCGCCCCTCGGAGACCGACATATAGTGGTAGCCTCGAAGCGGGGACGCTCTCACGCCAACGTAGGCTCCTTCCGCGACGATGATTTTGCTTACACGCACCTACCCGATACCGGCTGGAGCATTGTAGCAGTATCAGACGGAGCCGGTAGTGCCCCTTATGCCCGCAAGGGGGCACAGTTGGCTTGTGATGCAATTATTAACTATTTTTCTACTATGCCAGAGGGGCTCACCCAAGCCGAAGAACTTTTTGTCAGCCACTTTGCACAGCCTACAGACGACACCAGCCGTAAAATACAAATGCTGCTGTACGATGCACTGGGCAAAGCCGCCTTTAGTGCCTATAAACGGTTGGAGGATTTTGCAAAGCAGCATACCATGGCGGTTAAAGACCTGCATGCCACCCTTATTTTCACATTGGTACGCAGGTACAGTTTTGGCTATGCTATACTTACCTTTGGCGTAGGCGACTGCCCTGTAGCAGTGCTGACGCACGATGCAGCCGAAGTACATATGATGAACTGGCTGGACGTAGGCGAATATGGTGGCGGCACCCGCTTCATTACCATGCCCGAAATTTTTCAGGATACACGCAAGTTTGCCAGTCGCCTGTCATTCCGTTTGCTACCAGATTTTCAGTACATTATGTTGATGACAGATGGTATCTACGACCCAAAATTTGTGGTAGAGGCCAATTTGGAAAAGCCCGAAAAATGGCAAGAATTTCTTGAAGATCTTCGTGGCCGTAACGAAGAAGGCATAAAGGTGCGTCTTGAACCGGGCAATACCGAAGTAGCCAATCAGCTTTCGGGCTGGATGGACTTCTGGAGCCCCGGCAATCATGACGACAGAACACTTGCTATCATATACTAATATTAACAACAACCGGCTACCAGCCTACATTACCTTTTACCAGTATGAGCATAAAAACGGTTGCGTCTGTTATTGACCCCAGCAAAACCTACCAGTATGTAGACGATGGCGAACCCATGCGTGGCGGCATGAAAGATGTATTCTTCAGCCCCGACAGGTCTTATGTAGTAGCATTTTACCGAGATGCACAAGATTTTAATGCCCGCGAAAGGCTGAAACGTATTGTTACCCAATACTACAACAGCTTCTTCAACCGCGAGGGCGGTGCCTACTACAAAGACCTCTATTGCTGGCCAACCGACATGGTAGAGCAAGACAAAAAAGTGGGCATTGTAGTACCGGTGTACAACAAAAACTTCTTTTTCAAAAAGGGATATGCCACCAACGATCTTATAAAAGGCAAAGAAAAAGAAGGCAAATGGTTTGCATCGCCCAAGTTTCGCAACAAGCAATTTCCCCTCCGGCTCGATGAGTCTGAACTGGGCAACTGGCTCAGCTACTTTCAGGTTTGTGTCAACATATCGAGAGGGGTAAAACGGCTGCATGCTGCCGGTTTGGCCCATTCCGATCTTTCGTACAAAAACGTGCTGGTAGACCCTGTAAGCCGCACGGCAGCCATTATAGACGTAGATGGGCTGGTTGTTCCCGGGCTTTTCCCGCCCGATGTGATAGGTACTGCCGACTTTATAGCTCCGGAAGTACTGGCAACCAAACATCTGAACAAAACCGACCCCAACCGCAAGCTGCCCAACAGGCTCACCGACCTGCATGCGCTGGCCACTATGATATATATGTATCTGCTATACCGCCACCCGCTGAAAGGGGGAAAGATACACGACCTGGAAACCGAAAAAGACGACCTGCTGGCCATGGGCGAGCGGGCACTGTTTATAGAACACCCTACCGATGCCAGCAACAGGCCCAACCTGAAACAGGTGAACCCCAAAGAGCTGCCGTGGGCCGACGTAAATAAACTACCCTACGCCATTACGGGGCCATACCTGAAGGCCCTGTTCGACAAAGCATTCATAGACGGGTTGCACAACCCCAATCAAAGACCCACTGCCAACGAATGGGAAGATGCCATACTAAGAACTACCGACCTGATGCAGCCTTGCAGCAATACCGCCTGCGAGCAAAAGTGGTATGTGTTCGACAATAGCCGTGCCCCAAAATGCCCCTTCTGTGGCACTCCACACAAGGGAACCCTGCCCGTACTGGATTTGTATTACCAGTTCAAACCCAATGTATGGAAACCTGAAAATCATCGGCTGATGGTATATCACAACCAATACTTATTTCAGTGGCATGTAACCCGCAATGTAATACGCAACGAGCGACTTACCGATGCCGACAAGGTGCCTGTAGGATACTTCACCTTTCATAATGGCAGGTGGGTACTGGTGAACCAGAAACTGACCTCGCTGAAAGATGTGACCGAAGACAAAGAAATACCGCCCGGCTCTATGGTAGAACTTACCGATGGAAAAAAGATATTGTTGTCGAAAGAAGATGGTGGCCGTATAGTATTAATAACACTCGCCAACCAATAACAATACATAAAGCAAACCTAAATTAACACGCCAAATTGGTACCATTGTGCCATGTGAATGACTAACTGATTATATTACACCAGAAATCTCAACCACACCAACATGACAGAACTGATTCAACAAATTATCGATAATCCGGGGGCTTCCATGATGATTATCGGCAACCTGATACTCATAGAAAGCCTGCTATCGGTAGATAATGCTGCCGTATTGGCCACAATGGTGATGGACCTGCCGGCGCACGATCGTAGCCGTGCGCTTAAATATGGTATATGGGGGGCCTACTTCTTCCGTGGGCTGGCCATGTTGTTTGCGTCCTTCCTTATCAAAATATGGTGGTTAAAACCATTGGGAGGGCTATATCTGCTTTATCTGGTATACGATTGGTGGAAAGGCAAACAAACCGAAACCACCGAAGACGACGTTATAGATAAAAATAGCAACTGGTTCTACAAGATGACGGTTGGCAAAATTGGCAATTTTTGGGCCACTGTAGCACTGGTAGAAATAATGGATATGGCCTTTTCTATAGACAATGTATTTGCTGCCGTAGCATATACCCCCAACATTGTGCTGGTATGTATAGGGGTGTTCATTGGTATATTGGCTATGCGTTTCATAGCACAGTGGTTTGTAAGGCTAATGGATAAGTATCCGTTCCTCGAAACTTCTGCCTTCCTTGTTATTGCCATATTGGGTTTGAAACTGGTGATGTCCGTATACGAACATTTCAATCCTGAAGCACCACTCGCCAAATTCCTTACCAGCGAAACGGCTGATTCTATAATATCGGCAACCACAGTGGCTATCTTCTTTGTTCCTATAATTACCAGCCTGCTGTTCAACTATCCAAAGAAGCATATAGGCGAAGAGAAATAATTCCTACAACACTCATACCCGGTTTTTCTATGTATTACATCCTGAGAAACGGACAACAGTTTGGCCCATACGATATAAATGCCCTGGCTCATTATGTGAGTCAGGGCAATGTTTTGTTGCACGACCGCATTACCGATGCAAGTGGCACGCTACACAACATGGTGGTCAAAGACATACTGAAAGCGGCAGGCATCAAGCCTACAATCGCATCAAACGGCAGTATCCTGAAACAGATAGGCACCATAGGTTGGGACTTGCTACTGCCACGCAAGTCTATCTCTTACAAAAACCTGAAGAACGACAAACGCCTACTCCTTATCTCCATCATAGGGCTCACCCCGGCCTTCCTCATCCGGTTCACCGGCTCGTCCTACTTCACTTTCTATGCCATTGCACTTTACTTTTCACTCATATGGGCCTTGTTCTTCTATTATGTCTTTAAGACACCACAGGTGCGCAATAAAACCACGGTTGGGGTGTTTTTTGCCACACAGGGTGTCATATTCATTCTCATAGATCTTCTCCGGTTCGACCGTATCAATCCGCTGTATGCGTTGGTAGATGCCCCGTCCATTTTTCTTCGGTTCATAGGGTATTTTTTGGGTGTGGGCCTTACCGAAGAAGCAGTAAAGGCACTAGCACTTTATTGGCTCAGCCGCCGGGCCAGAGAGCCGCAGGTGCCACAAACTATGGTATTCTATGGGCTCATTTCGGGTCTCGGTTTTGGTGTTTTTGAAGGAGTTGTATACCAGCTTACCGTCAACCGCCAGTTGGGCTACAAAGACTCCTTTTTCATGAACATTGCCCGGCTCACCTCTCTCCCCTTCCTGCATGCTATATGGGCAGGTATAGCCGGCTATTTTGTGGCCATGGGCTACCTGTTCCCACGCAACCGCAAGTCGCTGTGGCTGCTTTCTATAGCCATACCTGCACTGCTGCATGGCTTGTACGATACACTGGGTTGGTCTATACCGGGGCTTGTTATTTGCTATGCCAGTGTAGGGTTGCTGGTCATTTACCTGCAACGTGCCCACGACTTTCAGAATAGAATGGTGCCATGATGCCGGTATTAGCAATTGCTGCGCTTCCTTCCTAATCATAATCAGCCGGGAATATGCCCACCGTCATAAAAGAGGCACCAGTGGCATTTTAAGTTTGTGTGGTTAAACAACTTAATAATGCCATTTTATCACACTCTCGGCACCATCCCCGACAAACGTCATACAGTAAGCCGTCAGCCCGACGGCAAATTATATCAGGAAGAATTGGTAGGTACATTAGGTTTTGGCGGTCTTTCGTCGCTTGTATACCACCTGCACCCACCCACCCGCGTGCGCCAAAAGGGCAAGCCATACAGCGTACAGCCCGAAGTGATAGCAGAAAGCAGCCTGAACGCTATGAGCTTCAACGGCTTCAATGTAGCCCCCGAGGCCGACTATATGAAAAGCCGAAAGACACTGTTCGTCAACAGCAGTCTTCAGATAGGCCTTGCAGCACCCACACAATCAACACCTTACTTCTTCAAAAATGCCGATGCCGATGAACTGCTGTTCGTGCATAAGGGGAGCGGGGTTGTTGAGACCATGTTTGGCAATCTGCCCTTCAAATATGGCGACTATATACTGATACCACGCGGCACGGTGTACAAAATTAGCTTCGATGGCACCGATAACATGCTGTTGTTCGTAGAGTCTACAGACCCCATTTTCACCCCCAAACGCTACCGCAACGAGTTCGGACAGCTACTGGAGCATTCGCCCTTTTGCGAGCGCGACATCAAACGCCCTACAGATTTGCGTACGTATGATGAAGCGGGCGATTTTGATATATACATCAAAAAGAAAGGAATGATTTTCCCGTATGTATACGCCAATCACCCTTTCGATGTAGCTGGTTGGGATGGTTATCTCTACCCATACACATTCTCTATTTTCAACTTCGAACCCATTACCGGCCGCATACATATGCCACCACCCATACACCAAACGTTTGAGAGTCGTGGATTTGTGGTATGCTCTTTTGTGCCGCGCCTGTACGATTATCATCCGCAGGCCATACCTGCCCCCTACCACCACAGCAACATAGACAGCGATGAGATACTGTACTATGTAGATGGCGACTTTATGAGCCGAAACAACATAAAGGCCGGCCAACTGACCCTGCACCCCGGAGGAATACCTCACGGCCCGCATCCCGGAGCCATAGAGCGCAGCATAGGCCAGAAAGAGACCAAAGAACTGGCTGTAATGATAGACCCATTTGCCCCCATGATGATAACCCGCGAGGCACTGAGCATTGAAGTGCCCGACTATTACAAATCTTGGCTAACAGATTAAACTTGTCATATATGCAACTGCATGACCTTACTGAAGTAAAAAACTATAACTACGGCATCGAGAAGATATTTACCGAGGCCAAAGACTTTTTGCCCATCAATGGTACCGACTATGTAGAGCTCTATGTAGGCAATGCCAAACAGGCGGCACACTACTACAAAACAGCATTCGGCTTTCAGTCGCTGGCATATGCTGGTCTGGAAACCGGTGTAAGAGACCGCGTATCTTATGTACTGGTACAAGACAAAATAAGACTGGTACTCACTACCCCCCTCCGCTCAGACGGGTTTGTGGCCGATCACATCCGTAAACATGGCGATGGTGTGCGGGTAATAGCCCTTTGGGTAGACGATGCCCGCAAATCTTGGGAGGAAACAACTGCCCGTGGTGCCGAATCTTTCATGGAACCTGTTACTACTACCGATGAGCATGGCGAAGTAGTAACAGCAGGCATACATACCTATGGCGACACTATACATATGTTTGTAGAGCGCAGAAACTACAAGGGTGTATTCCTGCCCGGCTTTCAGAAATGGGAATCGGACTATAACCCCATTTCTACTGGGCTGCGCTATATAGACCATATGGTGGGCAATGTAGAGCTGGGCTCTATGAACAAATGGTCGTCTTTCTACGAGCAGGTAATGGGCTTTGCCAATCTGGTTACGTTTGATGATAAAGATATATCTACCGATTACACTGCGTTGATGAGCAAGGTAATGACCAACGGCAATGGCCGTATCAAGTTCCCCATCAACGAGCCCGCCAAAGGTATCAAGAAATCGCAGGTAGAAGAATACCTCAATTTTTATGAAGGTCCCGGTTGCCAGCACATAGCCGTAGCTACCAACGACATAGTCTTTACTGTGTCCGAAATGAAGAAACGTGGAGTAGAGTTCCTGCATGTGCCCGGCACATATTACGATACTGTGGCCGAGCGTGTTGGCTCCATTCAGGAAGACATGGCAATACTAAAGAGTCTGGGCATCATGGTAGACCGCGACGAAGAAGGCTACCTGTTGCAGATTTTCACCAAGCCGGTAGAAGACCGCCCTACCCTGTTTTTCGAAATCATACAGCGCAAGGGGGCAAGATCATTTGGCAAGGGCAATTTTCAGGCACTGTTCGAATCTATAGAGGCCGAACAAGCTAAAAGAGGTACACTATAAGAATTAAATGCATAAAACCACATACTATGCAAGTAGCAGACAGTGTAAAAGACCAGCTCCTCAGGCACTTTGAGGAGAAAATAGATAAGGGCGATGCGATAGAACCCCGCGACCGAATGCCCGATGCCTACCGAAAGCATCTGATAAGGCAAATGTCGCAACATGCACACAGCGAGGTGATAGGCATGCAGCCCGAGGGCAACTGGATAACCCGCGCCCCATCGCTAAGGGCAAGGCAGATACTGCTGGCCAAAATACAAGACGAAGGCGGACATGGCCTATACCTATACAGTGCTGCCGAAACATTGGGCATATCGCGCGATGAAATGATAAAACAGCTGCACACCGGCAAGGCTAAATATTCGAACATATTCAACTACCCTGCCCTTACATGGGCCGATATTGGTGCCATAGGTTGGCTGGTAGATGGTGCCGCCATTGTCAATCAGGTATCGCTGCAACGTACCTCCTACGGCCCATATAGCCGTGCTATGGTGCGCATATGTAAGGAAGAGAGCTTTCACCAGCGGCAGGGGTACGAAATAATGGCCCGCATGATGGCCGGCACTGCCGACCAACGCGCAATGGCACAAGATGCCATGAATAGGTGGTGGTGGCCATCGCTTATGATGTTTGGCCCGCACGACTCCGACTCTCCTCATAGTGGCGATGCCTTTCGCTGGAAGATAAAACGCCACTCGAACGATGAACTGCGCCAGAAGTTTATTGATAAGACAGTGCAACAGGCCGAGGTAATAGGCCTGACAATACCCGACCAAGACCTGAAATGGAATGAGGCAAAGCGCGGCTACGACCACGGAACTATCAACTGGGAAGAGTTTTACCAGGTGATTGGCGGCAACGGCCCCTGCAACCAACAACGTATGGATCATCACAAGCAGGTGCATGAAGAAGGTGCATGGGTACGCGAAGCTGCCGCCGCCTACGCTAAGAAAAAACAAGAAAAACTGCTGAACCATTAAACAAAATCAAGATGACACAAGACACACAACTGAACACTTGGGAAGTGTTTATGCAGGCCCGTTCTGGTGCCAACTATATACATGCAGGCAGCGTACATGCCGCCGATGGCGAAATGGCATTGCAAAACGCACGCGACACCTACACCCGTAGGGGCGAAGGTACCAGCATATGGGTAGTGCCCACATCGGCCATAGTGGCCAGCAACCCCGATGAGCAGGACATGTTCTTCGACCCGGCTAACGACAAAATATACCGTATGCCTACATTCTACACCATGCCCGAAGGCGCAAAAGCAATTTAACTATGAGCCAACAACAAGCAATAGCACAGTATTGTACCCGACTCGGCGACAATTCTCTCATACAGTCCTACCGCTTGTCGGAATGGTGTAGCAAAGCCCCACTGCTGGAGGAAGACTTGGCACTCACCAACTTTGCACTGGATATGACCGGCCGTGCAGAATTGTTGCTGGAGCTTGCCGGCAAACTGCAAACCCCTACCCGAACAGCCGATGAAATGGCCTACCGCAGGGGGGAACGCCAGTACCTGAACGACCTGATTGTGGAGTTACCCAACACCGATTTCGCTTTTTCTATCATCAGGCAGTTTTTGGTATCGGCTTTCGAGGTGCAATTGTATACCGCACTTTCTCAAAGCACACATACCGAACTGGCCGCAATAGCAGCAAAGGCACTGAAGGAAGTAAAATATCATTATGCCCATACGGCCGATTGGGTGTTGCGCTTGGGTGATGGCACGCCGGAAAGTAACCGCAGAGCGCAGGCAGCACTGGAAAAACTGTGGCCATATACCCACGAGCTGTTTGAAATGGCTGCTGGTGAAGACACCCTTGTTGCAAACGGTATTGCCACAAATGCTGCTACACACTATGCACCATGGATAGAGCAGGTAGAAACCGTATTGGCAGAAGCCACACTAAACCTGCCCAAAACAACCCATAGGCAGCGTGGAGGCCATACGGGCATTCATACCGAACACTTGGGGCATATACTCACAGAATTACAGTACCTGCAACGCGCTTATCCTAACGCAATATGGTAGCCAACAGATATACCAAGGCCGACATCATGAAAATGCTTTCGGCCATACCAGACCCCGAAATACCGGTAGTAACCATAGAAGAGATGGGCATTCTGCGCGATGTAGAGATAACCGACAACGGCTACAACGTACTGATATCGCCCACCTACACGGGTTGCCCGGCCATGGGGCTGATAGATGCCGAAATAAAGATGACACTAAAAGCACATGGTGCCGAACCATTTACGGTAACTATAGTAATACAACCCGTATGGACAACCGATATGCTCACTGAGCGTGCCCGCGAAAAAATGCGACGGTACGGCATAGCACCTCCTGCCGGGAGGGCAGCCACAACATCTGTCCATGCTCCTGTGTCTTGCCCACGTTGTGGCTCAGACAATACGGTAATGGTAAGAGGATCGGTAGTTCAGTCGGTTAGAATGCCGCCCTGTCACGGCGGAGGTCGCGGGTTCGAGTCCCGTCCGGTCCGCAAGAAAAGCTTCACAGAAATGTGAAGCTTTTTTGTTTATTGGCACATTACGTTTGTGCCATAGAAACATTTCCAAAAACAACAAAAGCCGCTACAAGAGCGACTTTCATCAAGAGCGGAAGACGAGATTCGAACCCGCGACCCTCAGCTTGGGAAGCTGATGCTCTACCAGCTGAGCTACTTCCGCTTATGGTGCTAAAATACACATTTTTTCATAGCCCCCAAAAATACATACTACCCCTTCACCCTATTCTTTTCGGCCTCGGCACCTTTTGCTTCATATTTTTCTTGCCCGGCTATGGTTTTGCCAAAACGGTAACTAAAGGTAATGCCCACATTACGAGAGTCGTTTCGGTTCACCCAGCCCGCATCAGCAGTTGCAAGGCTGCCAATAGTACCACGTACCTTTCTGGAATAAAACATATCATTGAAGGCCATCTTCAGTGTTGCTTTCTTTGTCAGTTTCTTCTGTACGGCCATATTCGTTTGCCACAAATCCTGTATCACAAACTGTGCATCCCATATACGAGAGCGATAGTTTCCATTAAATTCCAATATCCATCCTTTTGCAATAGTAGCTCTGGCACTCCCCATTATAAAGCCATATGTACCCGATGTATTGATGGTGGTAGTATAGAAACTACCACGCGATGTAATGTTACCCAGCTCGGCATAGGCATGCACATTCAGCCATTTCACAGGGTCCCAGTTGGCATCTACCCCCAGTGTAATGCTGGTTTTCTGCCCTATATTGCCCGACATACTGTAGTAAATACCATCCTTTATTTGTATCGTTTCGTTCACATCGTCTTTAGACCTGCTGTACGACAATGATGTAGACACCCTGTTTCGGTACGTATGCGATAATTGTACTGTCTGGTTGAACGCAGGCCTCAAAAACGGATTGCCCGTATAGTAGGTAAACTTATCCATCGGCGACACAAACGGATTCAAATCCTGATAGTACGGTCTGTCTATACGTCTACCGTAGTTCAACCCAAACACATGCTTACCAGCACTATCCGTCTTATAGTTGAGGTACAGTGTAGGAAACAGATTGGCATACGTGCGCCTGAAGGCAGAGTCGGGCTTGCGGGCGTTACCCAGTTGGTGCCCGTCCGAAAGGGTATGCTCGCCTCGTAGTCCCGCTTGTACCGACAGGTATTTATACTCTCGCGAGAAATTGATGTAACCCGCCCCTATCTGTTCCTCATACAAAAAGTGGTTGCTTTTGTCGTAGTCGGTAGCAACGCTACCGGGCGCGTATAGCACATAGTCGGCCAAGTTGTCGGTATGGGTACGGCTTGTTTTGGCCCCTACCGAGAAAGTATACCCCAATACATTAGGGCGTATATAATCAACCTTTAGCGAATATATATTGATACCCGTAGGCAGATTGCCGCGAAGGGTATCCTCGGCCTGAAAAACGCGCGGTGGCAGGTAGCCGGTACTGCGGTTCGCCTGGTTGGTATTGGTCTGGTACCGCACATAGTCGGCATCTGCTGTTATCTGTGCATCTCCGGCCATCTTGTGCCGGTAGTTCATGTTCAGGCTGGTATTGGTGTGCCTTACCTTTTGCTCGTTGTGTGCCACTATTACCGAGTCGGGCATGCGGCTTGCATCATACAAATCGGCAATATTATCATTCACATTATTTGCATCTCGCACATTGGCATTCACTATTAAACCAAATGTACTTGTAGCAGTACTATAATAATCTACACCTGCCATCCCACTGGCTACCTTACCCTTCGTGCGGAAGTAGGTATTCTGTATAAAATAACTTTGTGGCGTATTGTCGGCATTTTTGTAAGTGCGGTACAAGTCAAGGTTGGCAAAATCGTCCTGTATCACCCCACTCGCATTGGCCCATGCAGCCAGTTTGTTCTTGCGGTAATTCAAATTGATGCTGTTATTACTACGGGTTAGCTGTCCACGGTTTCCATTTATATTAATGCCTCCGTTAAAGCCTTTTACCTGATTCTTCTTCAAGCGAATATTAATGATACCAGCATTACCGGCAGCATCGTACCCTGCAGGTGGGTTCGTCATCAATTCTACCTGATCTATTACCGATGCTGGTAAAGACCGCAGATAATTGGCCAAGTCGGCACCAGACATCATCACGGGCCGGTCATCTACATATATAGCCACCCCTTGCCGCCCCCGCATAGATACATTTCCATCCTGGTCGGTCTGCACCCCCGGCGACCTGTCCAATACATCCAGCGCAGTACCCCCCGCTGCCGAAATAAGTGCATCCACATTCACTACCGTTCTATCGGCCTTGCGAACAATCATTGCCTTCTTTGCCGTAACGGCCACCTCTTTCAAATTGGCATTGGGCAAAGCCATAACAGCCGTTGGTAGAGTCTCATCTTGCGTACCCACCACAACCGGACTACTGTTATAAACTGCATAGCCATCGGCAAATACCGATATATAGATGCTACCTGTAGCACCATCAGCAAACATATAGCCCCCGGCCGAATCGGTAAAGGTGGTACGCAAAATTACAGAATCGGGCAGGCGGTGCAATGCCACCGTAGCCATATCTACAGGCTTGCCAGCAGGTGTAACTACCCTACCTGTTACCGAAAAGCCCTGCCGGGCAAACAACGATGTGGCAGCTATGCACATACATACTACAAGGGTTATCAGGCGACGGATCATGAATATATTGGTTTAAGAAAATGAAACAGGACGACAAATAAATATGATGAAATAAAGTATTCAATTTTAATGATTATATTTCCTTTGTACAAATCGCAGAATCCGTGAATGATGAATCATTTAAGGACTTCCACAATGCCGCATAAACGGAATAGAATTGTTGAAATGGTGTAATATATTTTGCCATCTTCACTAAATGAATATAGCAACACAGACAGGCTACAACAACACAAATAACGCGCTTTTTAGCAGCATAGAAAAGGGGATTAATGAGGTGAAAACAGCCACCTCTTCAGTAACCAATACAACCACCCATACGGCCAACCCAGAGAGAAAGTTAAGACAAAACACATCAACAATTATCCAATCACCATTCATAAACATTTGGATGTCAATACTAAGACCGAAATATAAAACCAACAATAAAGTAAGCACACCACCTCGCAACCCTACCTGCCAGAGGGGGACAAATGGCCTAACCCTACCCTATTACTACCCACCTGCATTAGGGTCTTGCAATACCCTCTACACACACTACATAGCGGTTGTCTCTTGGCAATGTGTAGTGCCTTCGGCAACATTTACGTAAATTGGCACCGGAAACAGCCATATGACGGAGCAGGAAAGAGAAATAGCAGCCTTGATACAACTGATAGACGACCCCGATAACGAGGTGCAGGAGACCGTTGTGGCCCGCCTGCTACATTATGGTCGCGAAATAGTACCCCGGCTGGAGCGGGTGTGGGAAGCTACTGAAGACGAAATCCTGCAAAAGAAAATGGAAGAACTGATACACCGGGTACACTTCAACGACCTGAAAACCGATGTAATACGCTGGAATAAAGCACAGGAACCAGACCTCCTTGCTGGTGCATTGCTTATAGCCCGCTACAGCTTTCCGCAACTGGATGTGCCTGCTTTTATGGCCAGTTTCGAGAAACTGCGCCGCAATGTGTGGCTGGAAATGAACAACTACCTCACACCGCTGGAGCAGGTGAATGTTCTGAACAGCATTATGTATAGCTATTACAAGCTACAGGGGCACGAGATAGCCGGTAACGAGATAAAACACTACTTCATCAATCAGGTACTGGAAAGCCGTCAGGGCAATACCTACACCATCGGCATACTGTTTCTGGCCATATGCGAGGCTCTGGACGTTCCCATATTTGCCATAGACCTGCCCCGGCAATTCATATTTGCCTATATAGATACGGTACACAGTTTCCTGAATGCAGATGCAGAGATACAACACATTCCGTTTTTTATAGATCCTATTAATGGTATGGTCTATACCCAAAATGATATAGACCAATACCTAAAAAAACTGAAAGCCCCCGCAAACGAACGATATTTTCGTCCTTTGAGCAACCGGCAAATACTGGCTAAAATGCTGAGAGACATGTGCAAATGCTACGATAGCAAGGGCGATACTGAAAGCCGTGACGATATGCAACAGTTGCTATTGCTTATGAGCAAGCCCCCCGATGCAGAGTAACCTCCTATTCCAGCAACCAAACACATGAACAATACACACATATCAACTTTACCACCTTCCTGATACATAGTACAATGCCTACACTTACTTTTGCATGCGCAGCCACAAATGGCCTGCAAGTAAACAGCATATAAATGCATACCCTTGCCCAACTAAAAGCAGGCGCGCTGGCCGGAAATACCACCCTGAAGCTATGCGAAAACCTGAGCCACTTTCCGGAAGAAATTTTTACACTGGCCAATACACTGGAGGTGCTGGACTTATCGGGCAACCAACTCTCTGCGCTACCCTATAATTTGCCACAGATGAAAAAGCTACGCATTCTCTTTTGCTCTGGCAACCCATTTACCGAGTTGCCATCGGTATTGGGTGCGTGCCCGTCGCTCGATATTGTTGGCTTTAAGGCATGTAACATACAACACGTACCCGATGCAGCCATCAACACAAACTTACGCTGGTTAATACTGACTGACAATAAAATAAAACAACTACCGGAAGCTATAGGGAAGTGTAGCCGAATGCAAAAACTGATGTTGGCCGGCAACCAACTTACAGCATTACCGGAAACACTTACCCAATGTACCCGTTTGGAGCTCCTACGTATATCGGCCAACCAACTGACACAATTTCCATACTTTTTGCTATCTATGCCGCGCCTTGCATGGCTGGCATGCTCGGGCAATCCATTTTGTGTGCCACTCGTTGTGCAGCCCACCACCTACATACCGTGGCATAACATCAGCATTGGCCAAAAGTTGGGCGAAGGGGCATCGGGCACCATATTCCGGGCTCGTTTATCACAAGCCAACACACAAACAGATGCCGCCGTCAAGATGTTCAAAGCCAATATGACCAGCGATGGCAACCCCGACGATGAAATGAATGCTACCATTGCGGCCGGCAACTATCCAGGCCTGCTACAAATGATGGGGGTAGTCAGCCACCATCCTAATGGGCAAAAAGGTATAGTGATGCAACTACTCAATGAGCAATACCATGTCCTTGGCCTTCCACCCACATTTACTTCCTGCACGCGCGATGTGTTTGCCGAAGGCACAAGCATCACCCCACAGCTGGCAAGGCACATTGCTATCACCGTAGCCAATGTTTGTGCCCACCTGCATGCTCATGGCCTGCTACATGGCGACCTCTATGCACATAACATACTCACCGACCATGATAGCCACACCATACTTAGCGACTTTGGTGCTGCCTTTTATTACAACCGTGCAGACAAACAAATGCGCCTGTTGGAAAAAATAGAGGTAGCTGCTTTTGGGCACCTCCTGCAAGATCTTATTCAAATATCCGAGCCGGAAGACAATTTAGCGCGCATAAGCGAGCTGTGTACCAACACATGCGTAGATGACAGACCAACCTTTGCCTCTATAGTACAACAGCTAAACCAAGCGTAGTAACAACATACAGGCAGGCAAAATGGATATTCATGTTTTACCATACAACAGTAGTGTATCAAATACACCCACGTTCAAATCACCAACATTAAAATTCTGTTACGTAAATTAAAATATTCTGTTGTATAGTGCCATTTACTGCCTCATTTTTAGGCAAAATGACTGAACAGGATTATTTTTAGGTAGAAAGTCACCATATAGTACACAATGCTGCGCTATTATTTTTCATTTTTTCAAGAAATAAAATCTGCGAATAGCCGGTCTATTAAAGACTTTTATGACGCAGAAACAAATGGAAAAGAACAAGCAGAATGGTGTACTATATTGTAATATTCTTCCTTATTAACTGTACATTCAAGAACAAAAAGCTGCATGAAGAAATTAAGCATAGGCACCCTTGCACTTACCGCACTGTTAGCGGCTTGTAAAATGGGAAATGAACCAGTATCGCGCCCCAAAATGGTGGTGGGCATAGTGATAGATCAAATGCGTTGGGACTACCTGTACCGCTATTACGAGCGTTATGGCCATAGCGGCTTCCGCAGGTTGCTGCACGATGGCTATTCCTGCAACAACACCACTATAAACTACCTGCCCACCTACACAGCCCCAGGCCATGCTTGCATATATACCGGCTCGGTACCAGCCATACACGGCATAGCCGGCAACGACTGGGTAGATAAAAATGGCCAACACATGTACTGTGTTTCAGATACTAATGTTACCACAACAGAACCATCAAAGGACGGACCTATGAGCCCGGCCAACCTGCTCACAACAACCGTAACAGACGAACTAAGACTGGCAACCAATAAACTATCACGGGTATATGGCGTATCGCTTAAAGACCGCGGCAGTATACTACCAGCAGGCCATATGGCCAATGCAGCCTACTGGTACAACGACCTCACGGGCAATTTTATAAGCAGCTCGTACTACCCCAATCCTAACCCCAACTGGCTGAAAAGCTTCAACAACCGCAAAGTTGCCGATAGCTTGGTGGGCATGGGCTGGTACACATTGTTTGCTCCGGAAACCTACTTGCAAAGCGACGCCGATAGTGCTGTATGGGAAGGAACACTGACCGGCGAAAAATCATCCGTATTTCCACACCTGTTCGATACACTTACCGGCCCACGCCGCTATGGGGTCATCAAGTCTATACCGGCCGGCAATACCATCAGCATGATGATGGCAAAAGCCTGCATAGAGGGCGAACAACTTGGCAAGGGACAGCATACCGACTTTCTGGCACTAAGCCTGTCGGCTACAGACTATGTAGGTCATAAGTTTGCCCCAAACTCTATAGAAATAGAAGACACATACCTCCGACTGGATCGCGACATTGCAGACCTCTTGTTATACCTTGATAAACAATATGGTAAAGATGGCTACCTCGTCTTTCTTACTGCAGACCACGGTGCGGCGCATAATGCACAATACCTTACGGCGCAACACATACCAGCCGGCTCTGAACAGGGCAATATAAAGGAAGCACTGAATACATGGCTGAAACAATTGTATAATGTAGACAACCTCGTTACATTCACCGACAATTATCAGATATGTTTTGATGAGCCACTCATTGCCAAAACAGGAAAAGACCGCGAAGGCATACGCGCCAACACCATGAACTGGTTACAGGCCCAGCCACAGGTAGCCTATGCCATAGACATGGAAAACATATGGCGCAATACCGTACCCGAGCCCATAAAAACTATGGCCATAAATGGCTATAACAATCAGCGCAGCGGTGGCATACAGGTAATACTGCAACCCGGCTGGTACAACAGCAACGGCCATACAACAGGCACTACCCACGGCACATGGAACCCCTACGATGCGCACATACCGCTCATATGGTATGGATGGAACATAAAACATGGCGAAACCGATGCACCGGTATATATGACTGATATTGCCCCCACTGTTGCATCGCTACTGCATGTCCAAATGCCCAATGGCTGTGTCGGCAAACCGATACAAGGGCTAAAACGGCACTGATAAATGACGAAAGCAGTCGGTAAATATATGGTTGCTACTGCTATGATGTGTTGTAGTTGCGGGCGGTTGCAAATGCGTATTGAACATGCGTTTGCAACTGCCCGCGACCATGTATGGCCAATATTTGATGCAGATATACCAGACACCCGTTTCAATAAAAAACGTTTCAGAGAGTTTTTGCAAGTACCGCTAACCCCTGATGTACATCAAATTTATTGTCATGACGACAGAATGGGTATCGATTCAAAGTTCCAAATTGCATTTAGGTGTAGTGCAGCAACTATTAGTACCATAAGAATGGTACACAAAATGCACAAAGACACTACAACTTGGGATTGTTTCGATCAATTCTCTACAAAATTTCACTGGTGGCAGCCATCGGCTTTCTGCCCTGTAAAACCTTGGGTATACAGCAGTGAAGACAACAGGTATTTTCAGTACCTGTGGTACGACAGCAGCACCAACCGTGCCTGGTATTTAGATTTCGACCTATGATACACTTCAATCGTTATGCGGAAGCACCTGCGCTATTAGTGCACTTATCTCTGCGGCTCGGTTCAGTATCATAATGTGCGTTCCCCCCTCTATCCAATAATCCGGATGCACTGCCGCTGGCGTTATCACACGGTCGGCAGTGCCATGTATGTGTGTAATGTTGGGTGGTATATCGCTGTTTTGCCAATGCAGCAGCGCACCTATGGCCCACTTGGTAAAGCCGGGAGACGCTTCTCGCATTGCGGCGGTAATTATTCTTTTCTCCTCAGGCGTATGTGCCCCCAACATATACAGCTTCAATCTGTCGGGCGATGCCATCAGGCTCTCTGGCACCAGATTACTACGGTATATGCCACGCAACAACGGATTGTTATAGCCCAATTCTTGTTTTGTTTTGGCACTCGATATTAGTAAAACCTTTTTCACCCTGTAGCTTTTGGCAATTTCCACAGCCAACATACCTCCCAACGATAGCCCCATGATGATAGGTTCTTCACACCGAATAGATTGGAACATTCTGGCCGCATACGATGCCATATCATCGGTAGGCATATAGGGCCCCCATGGCACGGGCACCAGCATATAGCCGGGTATAGACAAATTGGCAAACAATGTATGGTTTGCCGCCAAACCACTGATGCAGTATATATGTTTCATAACGTGCTTATTACAATTACCACATCAACTACCACACCAATGCACTGGCACCCAAAATAGCAGCATCAGCATCGGGCAGGGCCGATGCGTGAAATGTTACCTTATTCGCAAATATATTCAGCATATTGGCCTCCATATACCTGCGGGTAGGTGCCAGCAGCAAATCACCGGCCTTGGCCATACCACCAAAAAATATAATAGCCTGCGGCGATGTAAGTGCCACAACATCTGCCAGTGTTTCGCCCAGTATGCGTGCGGTATAGTCATACATCTCCAGTGCCAGCGCATCGCCATTAGCAGCAGCCTGCTGAATGTGATGTGCCTTCAACTCGTCTGGCGGAATAGCTCTCAATTCAGTCTCATCGGTACGTTGCAGCAGCCATTCGCGGGCAGTGCGTACCAAACCAGTAGCAGAACAATAGGTTTCCAAACAGCCCTTTCTTCCACAACCACACACACGGCCACCACGCACAGCTATTACATGCCCCAGCTCACCAGCAAAACCATCATGCCCGTATAGTATTTTTCCGTTGGCTACAAAGCCACTACCAAGACCCGTACCCAATGTCACCACCAGAAAATCGGCCATACCCTTGGCAATACCATAGGCCATTTCGCCTATAGCGGCCGCATTGGCATCGTTGGTAAGGGTACAGGGCAAATGCACAGCATCCTGTAGCAAGCGGGCAAGGGGTATCACACCCTTCCATGGCAGGTTTGGGGCAAAAGCTATTTCTCCGGTGTAAAAATTACCATTGGGTGCCCCCACACCAATCCCCACTATATTGTTGTGTCCCACACTATCTACAAGCGGCTGCAACCGCAATGCAATTGCATGTACAAAATCTTGTACTGTTGCCCATGTGTTGGTAGGCAATGTACCTTTTTCTATAATCTCGCCCCTGCGGCTCACCAAACCAAATGCGGTATTGGTGCCCCCCACATCAATGCCCAGCGCGTACGTTTGCATCATAATCTATTCCCTGCTTTTGCAATATTCTACGAACAGCCCAGCCAAACCATGCCAGATAGGCAAAACCTACAGCAGGCACCCAGTAAGATTGGTGTATACCTATCTGTGGAATATCGGCCAGTTTGCCCTGTACAGGTGGTATTATGGCACCACCCAATATCATCATAATCAGAAAGGCCGAACCCTGAGCCGTATACCTGCCAAGCCCCGCAATAGACAGGGCAAATATACATGGCCACATTATAGAGCAAAAAAGCCCACCGCTCAGAAAAGCATAGGTGGCCGTAGTACCCGTTGTAACAATACCTACCATCATAGCAGCCATGCCCAGCACCGAAAACACCATAAGTGTGGTTGCCGGCTTATCTTCGGTAATATAGAATGCCACTACCTGTATCGCCACACAAGAAATATACCAGTAAAAAGGCGATATATCGTTATTGGCCACCGCATTCACCATCAGCACTACGGCAAATGCTACCGTAGGCACCACAAACAGCAATAAGGTTCGCAACATTGCCGACGGATTAAAAATCTTGATAGACCCCGTCCACCTACCTATCATCAACCCACCCCAGTATACCGATATAAATGGGGCCACCTGAGAAGAGTTGTACGCACCAAAATCTTTGGTACTCAGCAACTCTCCAAGGTTACTTTGTATCGTCACTTCAACACCTACGTACGTAAATATGGCCAGCATACCCAATACCAACTGCGGATACTGCATAGCCCCCCACCCTTCGGCCTTTTTACGGGCTCCTGCCAGCGACAGCAGTAATGTACCCACTATAAACACAAGGCCGGCCAACAGCCATGCAAATCGCTGGGTTTGTAGTGCCCTTACCATATCATCAGATTCAGGCACCACGGCATAGCTCCGAAAAACTGCTACAAAAACAATCACCAGCAACAAGGTCATTATACCCAACGCCCTCAGTGCCTTGGGCGAGTTTTCAGACTGAGCCTGATACTTGCCGGCAGGTAGCTTTTTAGAAAAGAAAAAGAGCGCAGCCGCAATAAGGAACAGCGCACCAACACACGAATAAAGGACTGTAACCTTATCAAGACCAAGCGATTGAATGCTGGAATCGTCGGCCACGGTAGCACCAAACAACGCAAGAGCCACAATAATAGGGCCTATCGCCGTTCCAAACGAGTTGATGCCGCCACCAAGTGTTATGCGGTGTGCCCCCGTCTCGGGCGGGCCCAGCAATGCGGCAAACGGGTTGGCCGCAGTCTGTTGCAACGAAAATCCCAATGCCATGGCAAACAAACCAGCCAACATGCCGGGAAAAGTGCCACTATTTACAGCCGCAATCATCACCGCCGCACCAAGTGCCGAAAACACAAGGCCATACACAATACTGTTTTTATAGCCCCAGCGCGCAATAACGTCGTTCCGAAAGGCCGATGCCAGTACATACAGTATGAGCGCACCAACGTAATAGGCAAAGTAAAACGCAAAATCTATCAGTTGCGACTGAAACTGATCGAGCTGAAAATAGTGCTTGCAAAAAGGAATAAATACGCCATTGCCCGCAGCAATGAAACCCCAAAAGAAAAACACCGTCACCAAAACCGACAAAGCCCCCGAACCCGAACGGGTAATATCATCTTTTTCTACATCATTCATGATGTGCCTATTTTGGCAGAAAGATAATGATAATTTTTCGCCTGTATATCGGTAAGAATTTCTGTTGCAATACCGTCACACCATGCCCACTCTTACGCACAAATACATTATGAATTTTCGCTATAAAAACCTACAACCAAAGCAACTAATAAACAGGTGCTCGTCTGTAAAAAATACACACAATGAAAAATAAAATCATTGCACCATCAACATCCTCACTAAGACCTGTCTATAGGTATAGAAACATGAAATGTATTGTAACCATCTGCCAAATGGTACAAAACGGTACCATTATGAAGAGATATGATACGCTTCACCAGTACCAACCCTATACCAAAGCCTTTTTTACCCCTACTATTCCCCCCCCTGAAGAGGTGCGAAAACAGCTTATCTCGCTCCCCATCCTCAATAGGCGCACCATCATTGGCTATTACTATGTCTATAGTGTTTTGCCCGCGCTTCAGTGTAACCGATGCATTTTCTTTGGTAGAGTAATATATTGCATTCTTCAGTAGGTTCATCAACGCCATTTTCAGCATCCTCACATTCCCCTTTACCGTCAGCAATTCGCTATCCACTATATGCTCATCCATATTGATGTCGAATTGTGCGTTACTATTCAGGTATACAATCTCATCTATGCATTCAAACAATAACTCATCTATTCTTGTAGGGCGTAGCGTACCGTCAGCTATCTGATGTTCTACTTTAGATATATCCAGCATCGCATTAATGATGTGAGATACCTCCATCAAACCCGATTTGATAAATATCAGACTGTTTCTGTTCGCATCGTTATCATTTCCAGAAAGGGCGGCTTCAGCATTCGATATCAGTACGGCCAATGGTGTTTTCAGCTCGTGCGACACATGATGAATGAAATGATACTGAAATTTGAATGCTTTCTCCAGTTTATCCAATAGTTCATTGAATTTCTGCGTCAACAACGCTACTTCATCTTCCGACTTTGGCTCATCTATCCGCATCGATAAGTTCTGCGGAGAAAACTGACCAATATCTGCAGTAAGTTTAATAAGTGGCTTTGTAATGCTTTTCGACAAAAACAGGGACAACCCAACCAGCAAACCCACTACAACAAGGTATACGATCAATAGCGATACCTTCAAAAAGGCTAACTTACTCTTACCATAACGGTCATATGCGCGGGCTAAGCCAAAGTATGTATGCCCTTTGTATAAAAATTTTATACCTATCAGCTCATGTTTATCATCAAAGTCCTCCACCTCTGTGGCACCACCTTTCAGCTCTTTCAGCAACCGCCGGGGGAATGAAGAAGATGCCTCACCAATACTACTGTATATGAGCTTGAACGACGAGTCGAATAATTGTATTTTCTGTTCATATAGGCTGTTTATAGTGTTCTTATCCAGCAGTGCCAATGTTTTCACGTCTATCTCATCTACCTCTATCATTAGTTTGTAGGTAGTGAGTGTTTTGTCTTTCAGCCGCTGAAAAAATTCACGCTGCCGGTATTGCTCAAAAATGATGAAAACAGTAGAAAAAGCCAAGGCAAACAAGACTGCAAATACAATAGTATATGCCCATGCCAGCCTTGCACTAATGCTTATGTTTCTAATTCTTGCCGAGATAGTAGCCAAAACCAATACGCGTTTTTATTAATTTGTTTTCAAAATTTTTATCTATTTTATTCCTCAGCAAATTGATAAAAACTTCTATTGTATTGGTATTGGTACCAAAAGAGTTACCCCACACCCGGTTCAGTATTTCCTTCTTAGACAGTGTTTGTCCGTCGGCTTCGCCAAGCATTGCCAGTATTTCAAACTCTCGGGCAGTTAGTTTCACCGGCGCATTTGCTCTAAAAACCTCCCTCTTCTTCATGTCTATCACAAGGTCATCAATTGTTATCACCTCCCTTTCACCACTCAGTTGTTGCATTCTTTTTATTATCACCTTCATTCTGGCATGCAACTCATCAAAGAAAAAAGGCTTTGTAACATAGTCATCGGCACCGTTCTCAAAACCCTGCAACTTATCTTCTATTTCGCCAAATGCGGTAAGCATAATAACAGGCGTTGCATTTTGCTTTTGCCGCAAATCCTTCACCAGTTCAAAGCCATTTTTACCAGGAACATTTACATCGGCCAAAACACAGTCATACTTGTTCCTTTGCAGCATTTTTTCGGCAATGATGCCATCATAGGCCACATCAGACTCTATATCTTTTGCCGAGAACTGCCATTGCAAGTCTCTCGATAAATTTACATCGTCTTCTACAATCAGTATTTTCATACTCTATATTTTACAGAATGTACTTAAATAAAAACAAACAGTGGCACAACATTTCATATATTCTATTTCTACAAAACAATTACGCCGAAACCCGTTTATAGTATTGTTGCGTATGCATACAAGCAACAAAATATACAAAGCAGCTACAAAACACAAAGGCCCCATGTGGGGCCCTGTATCAAAATACAATACTTTATAGTTTTTGGGCAAATGCAGCAAGAACTATGGTATACCACTATCTACAAACATAGTGAACATTAACTTAATGCTGACTTAAAAGAACATTTTCATTAATGCAATACGTCCGCTATATCTTACCACACATTAGTGCGTTAGCGGTGTTTGCAAAATAGCACTTCCATACTTGTTCAGCAAACACTGCACCACCTCATTGCGGCTCATTTGCCCCATCTCGGCAATTTCAGTAATACTATGGTAGCCATTCAAGGCAAGGAACTGCTCTATGGTTGCTGCCATGTTTTCAGATACATTTTGCACATTGTTGGTATTCATTGTTTGTATCATGGTGCCTGGTTTTATTATGAAACAGATTGTTTGTTTATCAATGACATAAAATTATTACCAACATTTTTCTGTTAAACCGTGAAAACACGGTGCTGTTATCAGTTTCTTTTCGCTTTATGCAAGCTGTTAGGAAGATTGTCAGAATATAATACACTAAGCTGCACCATCATTTTTCATTTTTTCAAAGAAGAAAATCTGCGAATAGCATGCCTGTTTAAGGACTTTTATGACGCAGCAACAAATAGAAAGAACAAGCAGAATGCTGTATTTTATTCAAACATTCTTCCTAAGTATAGCAGGTACTATTTGCAACACAGGCATTGCCTATCCGTGTGGGCAATGCCTGTATTGCATACGCGTGTCGGTTGTGCAGCTATCCGCCATTCATTTTGCTGTAGTCATAAAACTGCTCCTGACGCTTATCCATCATGGCACGTTTGCGCAATCTGAAGAAGATGAACATATTGAGAAAGTGCATACAGCCAAGCGTTAGTATTATAGCCCCCAACTTCATGCTCAGCACTTCTATCATTTCACGTTGGCTTTCTACCACATACCCTACTCTCAGTGTATATATCGCATAGCCAATATTTACCAGATAAAAACCAACCCACAATAGGTTGTTCACTGCATCGGCAAGTTCTTTGTTGCCATGAAATATATCAATCAAAAAAACTTTACCGTTTTTGAATAAAGTATGTGCTACCCAAACCGTGATGCTGATAGTAAGTAACAGATACAACATATACAATATTACGATGTAATTCATTTTATGAAAATTAATTGGTGATGAAAAAGAAATGAGTGATGATGTTTTGGTACAACTTTTTACTTTACTTAGCCTGTAAAGATTATGTACTGCATGCAGGCACAAAAACAATGTCGGTGATTATAAAGAATATCATGATTGAGTACACTATGCTGCGCCATTCTTTTTTTTCAAAGAGATGATGTGCTTCATTGTGACATTCATCCTAAAAGGCGGGCTATGTGCATGTTCTTTCATTTTTGTAAATTTTATTATTTTGATAGTTTCAGTAAATATTGAAATTTAAGACCCTAAAATTTGCCGGTTTCCCGGCAAACACATTCTTGTAAACACTGCTACTTAAAGAGCTTTAGCAGAGTACCCGTAAACCAATGCTCATCCATCTTCACCAAACCATCTAACCCCTTGCTGGCTTGCTGCGCAAACGACTGTATATCGTTTATAACAGACAAGAAACTCTGCAACTCCTTATCCCCTTTGTCTCCGTCTACTACCTTCAGCTCGCCAAGCGTTGTCAGTACGGGGTCCACCTCACGCCTTTTACGCTCCTTCACTATGCGCATGGCAACTTTCCAAATATCTTTTTCAGCCCAAAAATATTCTTTGCGTTCGCCTTGCTTTAGTACTTTTTCTACTATCCCCCAGTCCATCAGCTCGCGCACATTCATATTCACATTGCCGCGGCTTATTTTTAGTTGCTCCATTATATCATCCGATGTCAGTGCCTCCGATGATACCAGCAACAAAGCATGTATCTGTGCCATGGTTCGGCTAACACCCCACTGAGAGCCCAGTACGCCCCACTGCTGTATGAATTTGTGTTTTGCCTCTTCTAATTGCATGATGTAAAATTGCAACTATTTTCTGTACTTTCAAAATTTTCTGAAAGATATTTATTACTGATTTTTTCTTTGCCCACCGTTACCGCCACCGCCGCTGTTGTCGCTGTCGTCATTTTGCTTCAGGTTATTGGTGCGGTCGTTATCAGTAGGTGCATCGGTTCTTTTACCTTCGCCTCGTTTGCCTCCCCTACCCTTTTCGCCCACACCACCAGGTTTGCCACCCTCCTGTTTGCCAAACCTATAAGTAAAGGTGATATTGCCTATACGGGTTTCCTTTACCCTGTTTATAGTCTGATAATACAGAGTAGTATTGTAATTGTTGATGAATTGTCTGGTTTTGAAAACATCGGAACAGTTGATGACAAGATTGGCTTTATTCTTCCATAGGTTTTTTCTTACGGCTACATCCAGCCAGTAACTTTCGCGCTGCTTGCCCTGCGTTATCACCTTGGGCGATTCGTAATTTCCGTTGAATTGCAGCGAAAAATTGGCAGGCAGTTTCACACTACTATTCACCTTAGAAAACCAACCATAACCACTGTTGTTGGCAATATAAGCCGAATATCCGGGGTCTATATTGCCTACCGTCAGTTGGTTATTAAAGAAGTTAGCACTTATAGATCCATCCCAAATTTTGGTAAACTGCAACCGTGCAGTACCTTCAATACCAAATGTTGTTCCTGATGCAATATTCATAGGGCGCGACAACAGCTGACCAATATCTCCCGTCAAACCAAGTTGCTGGTCTAAAGCATCTCCGGTAATGGGCTTCAGTACGCGCTCAGACAGGTTGTTTGTCCGGGCAAAATAGGCACTCATTATCCATGTATTACCTTTAGGTGTGTTGCGGTTATAACTAAATTCAAGATTATCTATAAACTCAGGAAGAATATCCGGATTGCCCATAGATACAGTACCCGGATTGGAGAAATCTTTGAAAGGCATCATCTGAAAAAAACCGGGTCGGTTGGTTCGCCGGCTATAGTTCACATACACACTTTGCGACGATGTCAATTGCCATGACACAAATGCCGATGGGAAAAGATTAAGAAAACTATTCTTGAAGGTAGTTTTAGTAGGCACCTCGCCTGTACCATTATATTTTGCATCCTCTATGCGCAACCCGGCCTGATACGAAATCTTACCTTTTTGGTCGCTCCAGTTCACATAGGCAGCGTGTATCTGCTGCCGATAATCGTACACCGTATATTGTGTGTAATCAACCAACTTATTATTAGTATCAGTAGCCGTCCAGATTTCTGGCGTATTACTACTATTAAAGTTGAATATCTGAGATTTGAAGCCTACACCCAATTTCCCGGTTTCAGTTATCGGGTTCACATAGTCTGCCCAAACATTGAGACTAGAATTGCCACCACTACCCGGCGCACGCGAGATAACTGCCGGATACACCTTGCCGTTAGAATCTATTACCGTTTCATAATCTTGTTTTCTCGTAACCTGTGTTATGGCATAGGTAGCATCCACATTTATCTCCTCGCCTTTCTTTTTGAATTTATGCTTGTAATCAAAAGCAGTAGATGACGACAACGGACCACCAAAACTCTCGGTAAAACGAGACCTGTGCATGATGTTTGTACCAGTTTCTCCAGGGTCGCTGTACACATAATAGTCAGACCAATCTCTAAAGCCCCATTGCATGGTGTTTATGTTCTGCGTTACCGTTATAGAGTTACTCTTATCTATATCATACGTAGCACCAATGCTATTAAAAGAACCTCCAAATATGCGTGGGGCATGCTCGTATGTATAGTACGAATTGCCATCTACCCCCACATCCTGCCTGTGCGTGGTAATGTTGTTAAAAGTTCTGTTTACCCTGTAACTGCTATTCAGAAATACATTCCACTTACCCTTACGCATATTCAACCCCAGATTACCGTTGTATTTGTCTCTGGTTCCTGCGCCTACAGTTGCTGTACCGTTTATGCCTCCGCGTGTATCTTTTTTGGTTATAATATTTATGATACCGGTAGTACCCTGTGCATCGTACCGGGCCGATGGATTGGTTATTACCTCTACACTTTCTATACTGCTGGCTGGCAAACTTTGCAATGCCGATGTCACATCAGTACCCATAAGTGTAGCAGGCTTACCATCTATCAGTACCGTTACATTACCCTTGCCTCGCAGGCTTAAAGCCCCATCCGCATCAACCGACACCGAGGGCACATTCTGCAAAACATCTGTGGCACTACCGCCTGCGCTGGTAATGTTCTTTTCTACATTAAAGACCTTTTTATCAACCTTCAGCTCCATCACTTTTTTCTCTCCAGCTATGGTAACAGTGTTTAGTGTGGTTTCGGTAGCAGTAAGCTTTACGGTACCTACTGCAATTTCATTTTTATCAGGTGTAAGTTCCACCAATTGAAATTTGCTTCTGTATCCCAAAAACTCAACCCTAAGTATATACTTGCCCGGTGACACAGGGGTTACGGTAAATTTCCCATCGTCTGTGGTAATGCTTCCACCCACAACCGAAGAATCGGGCCGTAGCAGCGACACCGTAGCAAATGCTATATTACCCCCTTTAGCATCGGCAACCTTGCCAGATACCGAGCCTGCTTTTTGTGCAAAAGCTACAGAAGTAACAAACAGAAATATTAACGTAAAAAAATGCCGAATAGAATTGCCAATATACATGGTTAAGAAAAACAGTGGCAAATGTCCTACAAAATGGTATAGAACATTCCGAAAAATAATGTTAATGTAAAGTCTGTTGCTGTTTCTGAAAAAAGTATCAAAAACTAAATACAACACACCCGTCATAACAATTAATTCCATATACAATGTTCACAAATCATAAAACCAAAATATGACGAAATCATTTGCACAATATTAGCAAACATCAGATTCAATTAATAATAAAACACACACACAATCCAAACTGTCTATCAAATCATTATACATATTATTATATTCACATTTAATTAATTGTCAGTAATATAT
>JAGKWS010000119.1 GCA_021151685.1 Chitinophagaceae bacterium | reverse complement strand
TGCTGGCAATAGAGCCTCTTGTAGGCGTGCTGGAAGCCCATGTGCCACTTGGCGTACTGCTGGTCATAGTAGTGGTACCACCTACGCATATTTCATCGGTACCAGTAATGGTGCCGGGAGCTCCTGTAACGGTTACTACTATGGTGCGTGCACAACCGGCAGCATTGGTATAGCTGATAGTAGACGTACCGGGCGCAATACCGGTAACCAATCCCTGTATTGTAGACATAGCGTTTACAGTAGCTACTGCGGTGTTGGTGCTACTCCACGAAAGGCTTGCTGTTGTAGCCGTGATGGTAGTAGTAGTACCTGCACAGAACGGAGTAGTACCGCCCGAAATAGTACCGGGCAACGCGGCTACGGTTACAGTAGTGGTACTGCGACAGCCAGTTGGTAGGTTATAGCTGATGATAGCTGTTCCACCAGTGCCGCCACCGGCAATAACACCTGTGGTCATACCTACAGGGGCAACCGTATTGTTGGTGCTTGTCCATGTACCGCCTGCTGGGGTAGCAGTAAGGGTAGTAGAGTTACCCACACATACCGAAGTAGTGCCGCCAATAGCTGTAGGTGTTGCATTAACGGTAGCAATACGTGTTATACTACATCCAGTAGTGTTGGCAGTAAAAGTAATAACCGATGTACCTGCGGCAATACCGGTAACGATACCGGTAGTACCCACCATAGCATTGGCACCATCATTGCTCCATATACCACCACCAGAGGCAGCGTTGGTTAACGTAGTAGTAGCATTTTCGCACACTACAGCAGTACCGCCAATTGCATTTGGGAGTGCATTTATAGAGACTACCTTTGTAGTAAAGCAACCACCAGAGCCAGTTGCATAGGTGATATTTACCGTGCCGGTTGAGATACCAGCAACCAGACCCGAGGTGGCGTTAACCGAGGCTCTGGCAGGTGCACTACTGCTCCATGAACCACCAGATATTTCGTGAGCGAGCTCGATAGTACCGCCTATACAGACCTTGTTGGCACCTGAGATAGCAGCAGGGGCTGCTGTAACAGATATTACTGTAGTGGTACGACAGGTAGCACTTGATGCAAACGTAATGGTAGTGGTACCTACCGAGTTGCCTCTTGCTACACCGGATATAGAATTGATGCTGGAAACAGCAGGTGTGCTACTGCTCCATGTACCACCTGTAGTAGTGTTGGTGAGCGTAATGATACCACCGAGACAAACTGATGGGTCGCCGCCAATTGCAGTTGGGGCCGCTGTGACAGTGACTACCATAGAACGAGCACAACCTCCTGAATTGGTATAGTAGATAGTGGCAGTACCTGAGCTAACGCCACTGACAATACCCGTTGTGGAGGTAGCTGTGGCCACAGTAGCCACGCTCTCGTTGCTGCTACTCCATGTACCACCTGTAGTAGTGCAAGTGAGGGTAGATGTACTACCTGCACACATAGTGGCTGTGCCTGTGATAGCATTGGGCTGAGCGGGTACTGTGATAGATTTGGTGGTTGAGCAACTGCCTATTGCGTAAGTGATTGTACCCGTACCAGAGGCACTTGCCGTTACCAGACCTGTAGAAGCATCAATTGCAAATGCACTGGCTGGTGTTGATGTACGTGACCACATACCGCCCGTTGCTGCATTTGAATACACAGCAGGAGTACCGATGCAGACACTCTCATTGCCGATGATGGTAGATGGAGCCGGGTTTACAGTAATCTGACGCGTACTGTAACAATTAGTGGAGGTATGAAAAGAAATGGTAGCTATTCCAGCCGCATTGCCAGTAACTATACCTGTTGTGCCGACAGATGCAACCGCAGTATTGCTACTGCTCCATGTGCCCGTTGCGGCAGCACTAAATGTCTTTGTGCTACCTGCACAAACAGATGCTGTGCCACTTACAGTAATAGCAGGAGCCGGGCTGCCCACGTTTACGTATACACTATCCTTTGCGACACAAACACTTCGAAATGACAGATCGTCAAGAGACATGTCGTTTCCTAAAACCAGTGTATTGAAGTTTCTGATGTTTAAAGTGGCAACCGTTGCAGAACCGCTGTTCCACACCGCTCTGTATTGACGCCAGGTACCACTTGGGTAAAGAAGTGTGTCGGCAGATCCCAACAATTGTCCATTTATTTCCAATTGCAGAATGGGGCATTCCGGGATAACAAATGAGTTACTCCAACTTGAAACCCATGCGGAAAAATCATAGTTAGTGTTTGGAGTAACATTGACTGTTTGACTCCAGACATTTATTGCGCTGGGCGAACCGTTTATACACATCATTTTGCCTGTACCTGATGTGTGATCCGGATATGAAGCAGATTCGGGATGGCATAGTCTTGGATTTGTAGTAATAGTGTATCTGCTTTCGTACCATAATGCCGAGCTGGAGGGGGCTACATAGGTATACCCACTTGTAAAAGCGGTATTGCCAGCTTCAAAATCGGCGTTGGTAATAAGGTTCGGTCCTGCGTTTTCCATCATCGTTACTGTGTAATACCTTGATGAAGTACCTGTGAAAGTTGTACTTGCGGTAGTGGTACTCGATAGACCTATTGAAGGAGTCCACAATATACCGTCTATGGTACCAGCGGGAGTAGCTGTGGCGGCTATGGGAGTTGATGACCCGCCGCAGATATTTAATGTATCTGGTACTGATATTGTTCCGCAGGTTCCCGGACCGCCGGTTGGTATACATGGAATTGCTGACACAGATACCGTAGCGAGGGATGTACATCCGGATGGCAGAATGTAGCTGATAGTAGCGAGCCCACCAGTTGTTCCTCCGGAAAGATATTCGCCGGTTGTGGTATTAACAGTAAGGAACGTAGTATTGTTGCTTGTCCATGAGCCGCCGGCCGGAGTAACAGATAGTGTACCTGTAGCACCAATGCACAGTGAAGATGGTGCTGAGATTGTAGACGGAGTTTGATTAACAGTAACAATTTTGGTTGTGATGCAACCGGTAGACAATGCCTGATAAGTGATTACAGATGTGCCGGCAAAGATTCCCGTAACAATTCCGGAGGCATCAACCATAGCATTACCTCCATCGTTGCTCCACAAACCACCACCAGAGGTAGCATTGCTAAGGCTTGTTGTGGTGCCTTCGCAAATTGTGGCTACGCCGGTTATGGCAAGCGGTTGAGGATTTACCGTAACTACTTTTGTTGCTGTAGCCGAGCCGCACGTACCTGTTATTGTATAGCTGATAGTAGCTGTTCCTGCGGCATTACCAGTAACGGTACCCGTAGTGCCCACAGACGCAACAGATGTGTTGCTACTGCTCCATGAACCGCCGGTAGTGGCGTTGCTAAGTGTGATAGTATTGCCGGTGCAGACTGTTGCGGTGCCTGTTATTGTGCCTATGGATGTTGCCGCATTCACTGTCACAATATTAGTGGCGGTGGCAGTACCGCACTCGCTTGAAACTGTGTAACTAATAGTTGTAGTGCCAGCCGCAATACCGGTAACAATACCCGTAGTGCCGACAGACGCAACAGATGTATTGCTGCTGGTCCATGAGCCGCCGGTAGTAGTAGTGCTAAGGGTGGTAGTATTACCTGTGCAGACAGATGCGGTGCCTGTTATAGTGCCTGCCGATGCTACGGTATTGACGCTAACCACCCGGGTAGCGTGGGCAATGCCACAAGAGCCGGATACAGAATAGCTGATGGTAGCAGTACCTGCTGCGTTACCAGTTACAACACCGGTTGTATTTACCGAAGCTACTGTGGTATTGCTACTGGTCCATGTTCCTCCGCTTGTGGTATTGCTGAGTGTGGTTGTGCTGCCTGTACATAGTGTTGATGAGCCTGTAATGGCATCAACAATAGTGCCGGGAGTAACAGTAACATTTCGGGTGGTGAGTGCGGTGCCACAATCGGTAGTAACGATGTAGGATATAGTACAAGAACCGACAGAGATGCCCGTTACAATACCAGTAGAGCCTACTGTACCTACTGCGGAGTTACTACTGCTCCAATACCCACCCGGAGATGTGTTACTGAGAGTAGTTGTGTTACCCATACACACGGTGGCAACCCCGGTAATGGGGCCGGCTGTTGGCAATGTGCTGACTGTTACAGTTTTTGTAGCAACAGCAGCACCACATGTACCCGGAAGTACATAAGATATAGTGGCCGTGCCCGATGTTACCCCATATACAAGGCCATATTCATCGACAGATGCAATACCAGCATTGCTGCTGCTCCATGTGCCGCCGGTGGCCGTGGTACTCAACAGAATTATGTTATCGGGACAGGTAACAGAAGCACCCGTTATTGTGCCTGCATCTGCTACAGGATTGACGGTGATACTACGCGAGGTATAGCAGCCGGAAGGTAGCGTGTAGGTAATTTGAGCCACACCGGCAGCGGTGCCGGTTACTATCCCTGTGGTGCTACCTACGCTGGCTACAGATAGGTTGGAGCTGGTCCATACACCTCCGGCAGAAGCCGACGTGAATGTAGTGGAAGCAGCGGCACAGATATTGGTAGTACCTGCTATGGTGGCTGGAGCTGGTTGTACCGTAACAGTAGCGGTAATACTGTTGGTACCAGTTACATAACTAATGATGCTGGTTCCCGCCGAAATACCGGTTACAATGCCTGTACTGCCTACCGTTGCTACTGATGGGGTAGTGCTGCTCCATGTGCCGCCACTTACGGGGTAGCTGAGGGTTGTTGCACTACCTGCGCATACCGACATAGTACCTGTTATGGCTGCGGGTACGCTGGTGGTATTTTGCAGATAACCCTGGGTAAGGGTAGCGCCACCACCAGTAAGCCTTGTGGCAAAGGTCTCGCCAATATTCTGTGTCAGTTTGGGTCCACCGGGAGGGGCAAGAGTGCCTCCACAAGAGTTAATGACTTCGCGTTCTAAAGATTGAGACATCCCTGCATTCGCCAGCAAAAATGCGGTGACGAATGAAAGTATGTTTTTTGTATATTTTTTCATATTGATGTGATTATCGGGTTGCAGAATGGGTTTTGCGCGTGGTTGCCTCCAATGCATCAAGTCTGCTCAGAATTTCTCTGTTCGATTGTTGCAGCTCGGCTTTCAGTTGGTTGTTCTGTATGGTGTAGTTTTTCTCCTCGGTCATCAGGGCGTTTACCCTTGCTTCCAGTTGAGCATTGGCTGCGGCAATGTCATCGGCTTTTTTTGCCAGTGCTTGTACGGCGGTAAAGGTGACACCTGCCATATCGGCCTGATTGATGGTGGTGTCGTTGCCAATGGTGCCTATACCATCGTTGCCAAATGCGGCATAGAAGTCTTGTGCCATGGGGCCATAGTGGCGGAATGTTTTGGGGTCTTGTCCTTTATAGTTCCACGTAGATAGCTGCATGCCGGCTATTTTGCTGAGCAGGGCGTTGCCATCTATTGGTTTGAAGTTTTCTTTTTTGCGCTTGTCGCTGATGACACTCCATGCATTGCCGCCCGGTACAATTTCTGTACCAATTCCCCAGTATGTATGCAGTTGATAACCATTGGTGAAACGCATAACCATTTGGTTGTCTGCGGAATTTTGCGCGGGCGATACACTCATCATATCCCCATCGCCAATGGCAAAAGAGCCTGAGTGATAGTTGTTGGCGGTATTAAAGCCGATTGCAAACGAGTTATTGCCGCTTGCATGAGCGAAATGCCCTAAGGCAAAACTATTATTTCCATAAACAGAAGAGAGATATCCTATGGCAAATGAATGGTCTCCATAGGATTGACTTGTTGAGCCCAAGGCAACACTGTAGTTGCCATAAGCAGTATTAAAAAGACCAAGTGCTATGCTTTTTAAGCCATAGGCTTCTCCCCTAGCGGCTGCAAAGCTACCGTTTTCGGCGTGGGCATTAATTGCCACAGCACTGTCGGTAGCATAGGCGCCCCAACCAATTGCTACACCTCCATTAGTAGAATAAGACTCCCTGCCGATTGAAATTCCTCCTTCTGCATCATTCGAGAACCCTACAGCATACGAGAAACTATCAGCCGTATTATTATAACCTATAGATACCGCACCGGCACTTGCCGATACATTGGTACCAATGGCCACACCTGGTGTGGTGCTACCCGAGGAAAGGGCATTGTTGCCCAGGGCAACAGAAGACGGAGACAAAGCCTGCGCTTTATTGCCAATGGCAATTGCTGCTGTAGCATTGGCCAGCGAGTTGCTGCCCAAAGCCATAGATTGCTGTGCTGTAGCTTTGGCATGGCGGCCCATTGCCGTAGCCCATGGTGCCGTAGCGGTGGCACTGTCTCCTATAGCCACAGTATTGTTGGCATTTGCCCTACTAAGATGCCCCAATGCAATTGCACTGTTGCCAATGGCTGTAGGGCCATCGCCCAAAGCTACCGACATAGCACCAATACTATCGGCATCCCACTGTGTACCATAGGCAAAGCCAGCACGGAGCGAGCTGTTTTGCGGGTTCCACATAAACCTGCTACCAGTACCAGTTACAGGAACCGATGAAAGGCTACTGCCCGGTACTGTAGGGCCGGTAAATACGATACTGCTATCGGCCACATGTAGCCTTGCCAGCGGATTGGAGGTGCCAATGCCCACGCGTTTGGTAGCGTTGGTATTGTGCAGCATGCCTGCGCTATCGGCCCAGCTACCGCTGCCGCCCGCGCTTTCGGCATAGAGTGCGTAGGGTACGCTCAGCAGTTGTTGGGTACCCATATTTACATAAGTTGTTCCACCAGTCACATCAAGCTCTACTTGTAGATACTTGGCATTTACACCCCAGTTGATGCTGGCAAATGTGCCGGAAATTACCGATCCCTGCCCTATATTGACATTGAATGACCCTTGGTCTGAAGTGGTGGGGGTATGTGTTTCGGTGTACAAGACAGTACCACTGGGGCTATTGTCGCGAACAGTGAAACGAAGACCCACCGGCGAGCTGGCAACTATGGTACCGCTACTGTTGCGGGCAATAGCCTGGTAGGGGATGGCTTGTGGTGCCTGTGCAAACGATGCGAGTGCACAATGTATGAATGCTGCTGTAATGATTTGTTTTTTCATAAAAAGTGTTTTGATGAGTTAGCGGGTAGCTGAATAGTTTTTGCGGGTATTGTTTTCCAATGTTTCCAATCTGTTTTCAATTTCTTTTTTTCTTTTGGTCAGTTCGGCTTTTAGTTGTTCGTTTTCGGCAATGTATTTCTTTTTGTTGTTTTCCAATGTGGCCACTTTCAATAGTAGCTGTTCGTTTTTTGCAGCAAGGTCTTCGGTACGGCATACCAATGCCTGTACGGCAGAAAATGTAACCCCTGCCATATCGGCCTGATTGATAGTGGTGTCGTTGCCTATGGTACCTACATCATCTTTGCCAAATGCTGCATAAAAGTCTTGTGCCATAGGGCCATAGTGGCGAAATGTTTCGGGCGATTGGCCGATATAGTTCCAACTACCAAGCGTCATGTTCTTTATTTTTCCAAGAATACTGTTGCCTTGTACGGGAACTATTTGTTCTTTTTTGCGTTTATCGCTGATAACTGCCCAAGAGTTGCCACCGGGTGCAATTTCGGCTCCTATGGTACAGGCAGCATCTGTGTAAAATTTATATCCACCAGAGAATTTCATAGCCATTTGGTAGTTGTCGGTATTTTGCAACATGGCACTTGGGCTGTCTCCTGAGCCCATTGTCATGCATCCTTCAAAGCCAATACTGCTTGCATAAGAGCCCATGATGACAGACCTCGTTGTAGCTACAACATTATTGCCTATTGCTGTCAACTCCATACCACCGTATTCCCCTATTGCATTGTTGCCTATAGCTACCTGATTCCATGTATTGGCATTTGAACCAACACCTATTGCCAAGCACAACTGACCTTCCACTCTTCCGCCGAGTAATGCAACTCCGTCTGATCCTGCATCTGTGTGCACGCCATCTACAGCACAAAATCCGGGTTCCGTAGCATGGCCCCCTGCCACTACGGTTCCCCTATCTGAGTATCCTTTGCCTAATACAACACCCTCAAATGCGTACCCGTTCTTGCCAATTGCTGTGCCATTCCCGTAAGTTTGATTATTTACCCCAATGCTTATTGCATCAGATGTGCTTATTGTTTCGATTGTATTTGCACCTAAGGCAACCGAAGTGTTATAGGTTTCCAAGTTATTGCCAATCGCAACACTACTGTATCCGTATGAAACTACATTATTACCCACTGTTACGTTGGACTCTGAAATAGTATAGCAATTGTAGCCAAGCTGCACATTTTTAATGCCGGAAGTGTAGTTATTGTTGCCCACAACAATTTCTTGTTGCCCCATAGCTGTTACATTTCTGCCCAGCGCAGTAGCCCATAAGCCAGTAGCGGTTGCGCTGTCGCCTATAGCCACTGCATTATTGGCTTTAGCACGAGCAAGGTGGCCCATGGCAATTGCATTGGTACCAGAAGCGGTTGGGCCGTCGCCCATGGCAATAGATGCAGCCCCAATACTATCGGCATTCCATTGTGTGCCGTAGGCAAAGCCAGCGCGGAAGGCACTGTTTTGCGGTACCCACATAAAGCGGCTGCCTGTGCCGGTAACTGGTACCGGTGCGGGTGAGCTACCCACGGTTGATGGGCCTGTAAAAACCACACTGCTATCGGCTACATGCAAGCGTGCTTGTGGATTGGTGGAACCTATGCCCACGCGCTGTGTGGTGTTGGTATTGTGCGCCATGCCGGCACTATCGGCCCAGCCATTGCTACCGCCGGTGGTGCCTGCATATAGTGCAAAGGGTACACTCATTAGCTGCTGGGTACCCATGTCTACATAGGAGGTGCCACCGGCTACATCCAATTCTACCTGTAGGTATTTGGCGTTGGTGCCCCAGTTGATGGCGGCAAATGTGCCTGTTACTACCGTACCCTGCCCAATGTTGACATTGAAGGAGCCCTGGTCTGATGTAGTGGGGGCGTGTGTTTCGGAATACAAAACAGTGCCTGTGGGGCTACTGTCATGAATAGTGAAGCGTAGCCCAACGGGTGCGCTGGCTACTATTGTACCACTACCATTGCGGGCTATTGCCTGATACGGTATGGCAGGGGGGGCCTGCGCATGTACCCTTGCTATGGGTATGGCTGCGACTGCAGCAATTAAAACAACGTGGGATTTCATAAGTTGACTTAATTTGGATTAAAATGTATATGTAATTGTATTTAATTTTTAACAGTGCAGTTTTAGCTTGTGTTAGACTAATTGGCGAAAATTTAACATAAAGATCCGTCCGGGCTGTTAGCACAATTGCCCCAAAACCATGTTTGTAGTTCGGAGCCCCCAATAGGATCTTTTTAGAGTATAATGTAGCAAATGTGTAAGATGCTGAAATGCATCAAAGAGGAGGTTGGGTATAAAATTTTTCATTTGAGTGGATATTTTTCAGACGCAAAATACTGATTTGTGCAAAATATTAAAGCACAATCCGACGAACGGTGCAATTAGTGCACTTTTCGGCAGATTGGTGTATGTGTTTGTGCGCAGTTTACCGGGACTAATGCGCAAAATCTACATCATAATTCTTCATACGCTCTATAGGCGGATTGAAGTAGCCAAACTTTACGTGTGGAAACTCTTCGTGTATCAAGTCCATCATTTGTTTGATACCCATACATTCGCCGGTATCGGCAACACCTATACGGCCCAAGTACCAGTCAGGGTCTATATTGAAGTTGCGCCACTGTATCATGCTGAGGTCGGTCTCGGCAATGAGGTTGCAAAGGGCTTCGTATTCGGCAATACTATCGGTCATGCCGGGGAAGGTGAAGTAGTTGATGGATGCCCAGCCGCCATATTTGCGTACTATCTTCAGACTTTCTATCAGGTCTTCGAACTTGTAGTTGTTGGGGCGGTAATACTTGGCGTATATATCTGGGCGTGCAGAGTTCAGGCTGACGCGAATGCTATCGAGACCAGCCTTCATGAGGGCCTCTACTGCAGCGGGCTTGCTGCCATTGGTGTTGATATTAATGCTACCTTTTTTTGTGTGCTTGCGTATCTCTATAATAGACTCACGGATGGTTTCCCACATCAGCAGGGGTTCTCCCTCGCAACCTTGTCCGTAACTTACTATGGGGTAGGGGGCAGTCTCGAGGTGGGGTACTGTGAACTCTACAATCTCGGCTGCGGTAGGTTTGAAGGTGAGCCTGTCCTGAGTAGACACAATGGTCTCGTCTTCGGGCTGAAAAGAAATGCAACCAATACAGTTGGCATTGCAGGCGGGTGACGAAGGTATGGGACACTCCCAACGGCCTATGAAGTAGTTGCGTGCGGCAGGGCAGTGATAGGTAAGTGCACAGTTCTCGGCAAGGTGTTTCACCAGCCTGTTGTGTGGATAAGCTTCCAGCATGTTTTCTACGCCAAGGTTCACCTTGTTCTGATCGAATCCGCTACATTCCTGACGGATGTCGCGCTCTATACGCACCGCCGGTACGTAGAACTTGTCATTGAGCCAGCCGGCTGCCGTATAGCAGAACAGGGGAAGGGTAGGGGCATCGGGCTGGGTTTCGTATGCTGCCAGATAGAAACCGGTATGTGCCGGTGGTATAAAGGCGGCAACAGCCCAGCCTTTTTCGCACAGGCGCATTTCGCCGGTTACTACATCAATTCCTATACCACGGCGGCCGGGCAGCTCGTACAGATTGCCACCATCGGGTAATTCTATCCAGTCTTCGGTGGGTATGGGCATAGCATCCCAGCCGGTACGGCCCACAACGTACAGCGATGTATCTTCAAAGATTTGTCCTTCACCGTTTGAATATAATATGTATGGACTTTTGGTAAGCATTGCTGTACTGTTTGAATTTATAATATGAAAAAGGAGTGCAAAATTAGGCTATTTGCTACAGATGTTGCGGTGTGTATTACTTGTTGCGGCTATACATGCGTATTTTGCTGTACTTGGCAAAGGCGGTGTATGCCGACAAGCGACAAATAACCAAGCCATGAAAACCCTCCATAAAGCCCAGTTTGAAGAAATATTCGGTAACAAAGTGCCAGAAGGGCGAAAAGATTATTTTGGCAATGCTGGCTGTTTTTCCTTTTTCTATGGCAGCTTGTGCCGCCAGCTCGGTATAGCGGTCTATTTTGCGCAAGTGCTCGGTAATGCTGGCAAAGCTGTAGTGCTTTATGTTGCCTGCCAGCAGGCCGGTTTGTGTACCGTGTTCGTTGGCCTTCCAGTACTCATGTACTTTAAGCTCTTGCCACTGGCCGGCTGTGCGGTTATAGAGCCGGGTCTGGTGGTCGGGGTACCAACCTGCATACCGTATCCACCGGCCGCAGTAGTTGGTAATGCGGGGCATTTTATATACCAGGTGCGCCGGGCTTTTTTTGATGGCCAGTATACTTTTTTTTAACTCGTCCGTCAGTTCTTCATCGGCATCTAAGGACAATATCCAATCGGACGAGGCAAGTGTTGTAGCATAGTTTTTTTGTGTGGCATAGCCTGCAAAAGGGTGTTGTACTACACGAGCTCCTAATGATGTGGCAATTGAGCCTGTATTGTCGGTAGAGTGGCTATCTATAACAATGACCTCATCGGCCACTCCTTGCAACGAGTTGATGCACCTTGCGATGTTTTTTTCTTCGTTGTAGGTAATAATAAGGGCACTGATGCGAATCATGGGCTTAAAAATTGATAGCTGCGTGTAAAATTACTGCCGTATCTTTGCAATCGCTAATTTAGAAATGGTGCAGAACTTATTTTTCCACCTTTGTGCAGAAAAAAGGTG
>JAGKWS010000118.1 GCA_021151685.1 Chitinophagaceae bacterium | reverse complement strand
TGTACTCCATGTACCACCTACAGGCGTAGCCGACAAGGTAATTGTGGCCCCGATACATACAGGCGTATTGCCCGTAATGGTGCCCGGCAAAGCATTTACTGTAAGTACCGATGTACGGAAACAGCCGTTGGCTCTTGTGTAGGTAATATTAACCGTATTGGCCGATACGCCACCCACTACTGCCGTAGAAGCACCGCCCGATACACCGGTAGATATGATATTGCCTATAGCGACTGATGCACTGGCCCATGTACCACCTGTGGGGGTAGAGGACAATGTAGTGGTAGCACCTACGCATATAGCCAATGTGCCGGTCACTGCTGTCGGTGTGTCCAATACAGTTACAATAGCTGTATCAAAACAACTACTGGCCGATGTGTAGGATATAATAGCTGTACCCGGCACAAGACCCGTAACCACACCACTGCCCGATACGCTGGCTATGCCCGCCGAAGCTGGTGCTACACCCCACAATCCACCAGCGGGTAAGCCACTCAATGCAGTTGTAGCACCTGCACACACGGTAAATGTACCTGTAATGGGAGATGGTGCCGCCGATACGGTTGCTACCGTTGTTGCAAAACAACCTGTAGGCAATATATAAGAAATGGTAGTAGTACCAGAGCTTAGTCCTGTTAACACGCCACCCGAACTGATGGTGCCTACAGTCATATTACTGCTGCTCCACGTGCCTGAGGGAGTGGTATTGGCCAACGTGGTGGTAGCTCCCTGGCACACCACTGCCGGAATACCGGTAAAAGCTCCCGGGTTGTTATTTACCGTAACATTCAGGGTGGCAATGCAACCGGTAGCAGGTAGTGTATAGGTAACAATGCAGGTACCTGCACCAATACCCGTTACCACACCGCCAGCGGTGGTTACAGACGCTATGCCGGGGCAGGCTACACTCCATGTACCACCGGCCGTACTATGACTCAGTGCTGTAGTGGCACCCACGCAGACCGATGGTGTACCGATAGGTGCGGGCGGATTGCCCAAAACATTTACAGTTATAGTGCTGAAACATCCCGCACTCAGCGAATAACTAATAACACTACTGCCCCCCACGGTTACGCCGGTAGCTATACCCGTAGATGCACCTATTGTTACATTGCCATTGCTCGATGTCCATGTGCCTCCGGTCGATGCATTCGTAAATGTCACACTGGGGAAGCCCGGACAAATAGATGTTGGCCCGGAAATAGGTGCTGGCGAAGGCACAACCGTTACTACCCTCGTTGCAATACAGCCAGCAGAATTATAGGTGATTGTGGCCGTACCGGCACTGTTGCCGGTAGCTATGCCGGTAACAAGCGTGATACTCACTATTCCAGCCGCACTTGATGTCCAGAACCCGCCCGAAGGAGTTGAAGAATAGGTAGCCGTTGTGCCTATACATACAGTAGACGGCCCCGCAATGGGCGTTGGGTTGTCGTTCACAGTCACAACCACTGTTGTATAACAACTGCTGCCAAACGAATAAGTGATGGTGGTTGTGCCGGTGGTAATACCCGTTACCACACCGGTAGCACTTACAGTACCAATTGCAGTGCTAAGGCTGCTCCATGTACCACCTGCAGGCGTGCTGTTGAGAGTAGTGGTACTGCCCAAACATACCGCTGTAGAACCTGTGATGGTACTGGGCGAAGAGGTAACTGTTACTACTCTGGTGGTAAAACACCCTCCTACATTGTAGGTAATAGTTGTAGTGCCGGCACCCATTCCCGTTACTACCCCTGTTGCGCTTACTGTGCCCACTGTCAATGTACTGCTACTCCAGCTACCGCCAGCCAATGGGTTAGATAATGTAGTTGTCTGCCCTACACATATAGAGGTGCCACCTGTAATGCTTGGGGGCGGTGGATTTACTGTAAATGTAGTGGTAGCGCTCGCCGTACACAAGCCACCAAAACCCATAATTACCGGGTCATTCACCGCAGTAAGTGTATAGGTGTAGGTGCCGGGGCCAAGGCCCGTAATGGCTGGCGGGTTGGCAATGGTCGATGAATATCCCGCTGGTCCGGTCCACAGATACTCTGTAGCCCATGCACTACCGGTCGACGAGATGAATGCGTTCGCAGGGTCGCAGTAGGGTGGGGCACTATTGGTAGCGGTTACGGTAGGTACGGCACACACTTCTATGTCGTCCAGTGCTATCTGGCTGGCCGAGCCGCCGCTCTCCATATCTATGCCTATGTAATACGTTCCTGTGGTAGGTACAGTAAATGTTTGCAGGTATTGTGTATAGGCCGTAGGGCTCAGCAATGCTACACCGGGGCCTATGTTGCCCGGTGTACCGCCCATCGTGGTCGATGTTACTGCTGGTAAAGTTCCAACTGTACTATACTGAAATCTCAGTGTCTGCCATAGAAAGCCATCCGTTCTGTACCATACACTAAAGGTGTAGGTAGTGCCTGCCTGCAGTGTCAATGCCGGCAACAGCAACCACTGGTTGGCCCAACCAGCCGAGCAGGCCCCGGCACGTAGTGTACCATAGAATTTACTGCCACCCGGTGTATGGTTGGTGGCAATGGTACCAAGGAAGGTAGAGTTGGTGGCCACACCCGTCAATACACAGTTCTGCACATTCGATGTCATGCAGTTCGGGTTATCATCACCAATCAGCGTACCCACCTCAAATGTTTGCAGATAGGGTATGGAGCCCGGCAGGGTACAGATGGTAGCTGCTGTAGCCACGTTACTCATAAGGTTACATGCATCAGCCGGAGATACCTTGAACCAGTATTGGGTACCAGTCATCAGCCCACCTACTGTGTACGATGTTACCGTTCCTGCCATTATTGGGAAACCAGGTGCCAGTGTGGTCATGGCTGCATCCAGATAGGCATAAATATTGTAGTTTATAGGAGTCAGATAGCCACCACCTGCAGCCGATGCGGTCCAGTTAAGGGGTATCGAGTTGGCTCCCGGTGCACCCGTTGCCAACCCTGTAGGTGCTACAACACAAGTAGTAAGCGTGCCGGTGAGTGGTGTTGCTGCGCAATATTGCGGGCCCACACAATTGTTGTTGAACGCAAATACAAACAGGTAATAACGGGTGTTGGAGTTCAGCAAGGAGGTAAGATAAGAAGGAGAACTGCCCGATGTGGAGCCCTGTACCACTATACCACCGCCAAATGCACTGCCGGTAGCATAGGTAGTGCCGGCCACTGGCGAAGCAGATAGGGTAGAAGAAGTGCTGGCCACCACCAGATAACCCGAAGAGCCGTTGGGGGTGAAGTTGATAGTACCGCCCGAAGTGGTGGTAGACGGTACGGTCAATCCGGTTGGTTGTGTTGCCGGCGCAACGGCTGTTGGGCTGTTTACATCAAACGGAACCGATGCCGAGCAAGTACCTGTATTGTAATTGATGATAGAAGTACCTATAGATAGACCTGTCACCAGACCTGTGCCGGAAACAGAAGCTACAACGGGCGACAAGGATGTCCATGCCCCTCCTGCCGGTGTACCTGTAAGGGCCGATGTGGTAGTACCGGGGAAACAGATGCTGGTAGTGCCGGTAATGGTTGGCGTTGTGCCTACGGTAAGGGGTAGAGTGGCAGTACATGTACCCGATGTGAGGATGATGTTGGCCGTGCCATTAGACACACCGGTTACCACACCTCCTGCCGATACTGTAGCCACACCTCCTGCCGATGAACTCCATACTGCCGATGCAGGAGAACCCGTAAGCGACAGTGTAGACGGCATACATAAGGTTGTAGGGCCAGACGGTGTTATAGATGGTAGCACAGCCAGTGTTCCCTCTGCTACCACATAAAAACCTGTAGCAGTGGCATAGACGGTTTGTACACAGGCAGCACTCGCAGTTTGGCGTTGTGCAGTGCGTAGTTCTACTGGCAATGTATAGGCGGTGCAGCTAAAGGCAGGCAAACAGGGACTCAGTGCAGCCCAGAAACTACTGCCCGGCACATAGCCACAGGTTCCACCCGGAATACCAGTGCTGGTAGCCAGTGGGGTACAGCCTACCCATGCCGTGGGACATAGACCACCATTTATCGCAACACTGAATGTGGCTTGCCCCCACGAAACGCCCGCAGGGCCATAAAAACTGAAGGTCACTTTCAGATCAGAAAATGTAGCACCAGCCGGTATCGCAAGATTGTTGATGTTGTTGCAATAGAAACCTACCGGCGGCGGAAAAGCATTGGAGTAGGTAAAACCACTCGACAAAGTACCCGTAGCCAATGGGTCTATCACAATAGGGTAGGCCGATGCCTCTTTGTTCGCAAGGTTGCCGGGCACCAGTATGTCCACTACATTACCCGCCATCTTACGGTAGTTCAGGTAGGTCTCATTGGGTTCCTTTGCCTTCAGTTCATAGGCATAGGCAGTACCTATAGTACATACATCGCCATTGTTGCTGCCTATTTTTATGTCGCCCTCATACGGTGTACCCTCCGGCATACCTATAGATAACCCTGCGCTGGGTTTCATATGGTCGCGTATGGCCAGTTGCCCGTTGGCATAGGCCGGCATTGGGTGTTTTAGCACAAATCCGGTTTTGAACCCGGCATTCAGCACCGTCATTTCTATGTCTATACCCGGCCATGCATCCTGTACACGCACGCCATTGTCACCGGCACTTGCATGGGCCCACGTAGCACGCCCCAGCGATTGTTCTGTGCCATCTGGTTTTATAAAAACCAACTCCAAATCGTTATTGTACCGCAGTGTGCTGCCATCCCGGCCCACCAGTTCGGTATAGCGTTCTTTGGTATGTATCACCACATCTGTTTGGCGGCCCTTGGTATAGTACCGCCCGTCAGTGGTTACGTCTTTTTGCAAGGTGTTGCGCACCGTCAGCCATCGCCCGTTGGCATCCCGGTAGTGCATGGGTTGCACGCTGCTATACAGCACAAATTCACGTGCTTCTGTGCCTTCCTTCACAAAAAACTTTTGTGTTTCGGTACGCTTGTCTATCAGTTCATAGCAATTGTTGCAAGGCGCATCCGGAAATACCACACCCAGCTCCGGGTGTCCCTCATACCCCTTGTTATATTGCTTCACTTCGGCATTGTTGTTCCAACGTGCCTCCGAAAAGGTATGGAAATTGGCTAAAGGATTGGGCGATAACACTGCCGCGGCTTCCTGCACTTGTCTTTTTTCCCTTTGCACTTGCTCGTCGGCACCATCGGTCGTAGTATTTTGCCACGCATTGATGCTACCGCCGGCAACAGGTATGCCTGATAGCTGCTTCTGCTGTGCATCGCTGGTATACCCTGTGCATGCACAAATACCTGTCACCAGCATAGAGTGCAGCAAAACACGAAATAAGAAAGTTCTGGTCATAGAGGTTTTACATTTTTCATGATTCAATTTCTAACAGCCTGTTTCAGATTTACTGCTTGGTTTATTATTAAAGTTGTATCCGCACAAAACGAGCCACATTTTGCAGCCATAGTTCTTCTATAGCAAAAAATGTAACGAATTAGCAGCCCAAACAACCATACGAAACGCAACGATAAATTTCAAATCGGCTTTAAGACAGGGGAGTATATTAATGGTGTATACATCATTAATTTTCCCAAATATAAGCAAATAAAACCAAACATTACAGCATTGTTTTAGCCCTATTTTGCCGCAATAGGCACGTCTTTCACCCTATATAGGCGAGGTCTTCCACCAAAACGTTAGTTGTACTTATACGCATTAATTATTTATTTAACCATTAGTTGAAAATAATGTGTGAAATAAATTCACAGCGTTTGTACAATCGTTATATTATTTTTGTTGCCAATTGCGACAGCTTGGCAAACACACACTTTGGCTCATCGCCCTGCTTATGTTTGGGGTGTTGGTGGTGCATGTCGCTATTCTTTATTTTCTGTTCAGTTTCTCTACAGAGGTTATAGTCTACGATGCTCTTATCAGTACCATCATCATGGCGGCTTCTATCTGGGGCATCATTTTACTGGTCAGGGCATATCCTACCAATGTGGCCGTTACCGTTTATGCCCTGTTCGTAGCCCTCTTCATCAGCTCTGTTACTGTTTTTGCACAGTACGAGGTACTCAAGTGGTGGATGGACGAACCCGCATACTACGGCTACTATAGCTGGTTGTCTCAAACGCTGCCGGTGCGCTTTCTGGCCGTTTGGATGTTTGCTACATGGGTAGCCACCATCAGTGCCTTCCGCAAAAATCTGGCTGCGCTCGATAGCCGCTTTCAGCAGCAGACTGATGCTGCCGCACTCCTGCGCGAGGCCGAATTATTCAAACTGCGCCAGCAACTGCAGCCACACTTTTTATATAACAGTCTCAATTCTATCAATGCACTCATCATGATAGCCCCTCCACGGGCTCAAGAAATGATTGGCAAACTGTCCGACTTCCTGCGAAGCTCTGTCAAACGAGAGTCCGATGATGTGATACCTATAGAAGACGAGCTGAACTACATCGGCTCCTATCTGGCCATAGAATCTGTTCGTTTCGGCGACCGGCTCAAGGTCGTTTACAACCACAAAGGCATTGAAGGCACTACCATCCCTCCTTTTTTGTTGCAGCCCATACTCGAGAATGCTATTCGTTTTGGTCTATACGGCAATACTGGTACAGTAGAAATAACAGTGCACATTCAGCAAATGCCCGGCATGCTGGAGCTTACCGTTACCAACCCCTACGACCCCGATATACAGCCTTCACGGGGCACAGGTTTCGGACTCAAGGGTATTCAGCGTCGCCTCTACCTGCTCTATGCCCGAAATGACCTGCTTGACACTCACAAGGATGGCCGTATATTTACCACCATTCTCAAAATTCCACAGCACCATGTACAAAGTCGTTCTGATAGATGATGAGGCACTTGCACGTCAATTGATAGCAGCCCACCTGCAATCGTACAGCAACATACAGATCGTAGCCCAGTGTGGCGATGGTTTCGAGGGCTTCAAAGCCATTCAGCAACACGAACCAGACCTCATTTTCCTCGATATACAGATGCCACGGCTCAACGGTTTCGAAATGCTGGAACTGCTCGACAATAAACCCTCTGTCATCTTCACCACCGCATTCGATGAATATGCCGTAAAAGCATTCGAAGCACACGCCGTAGACTACCTGCTGAAACCGGTGGTAAAAGACCGTTTCGATAAGGCTATGGACAAATGGTTGCAATCTGCTGCTACCCGTCAGGCATCAGCAACCAACGTAGCCCCCCTCCTCGAAAACAATATATATGAGGGCTACCAGCATAGGGTAGTGGTAAAAGACAACGGGCTCATACGCATCATACCCGCTGCCGATATTCACTATATAGAAGCCGATGACGACTATGTACGCATCGTAACCAAAAATGGGGCTTACCTCAAAAAAAGCACCCTGTCACACATCGAGCAAACGCTGGACCCGCAACAGTTTGTGCGCGTACACCGCTCCTATCTGGTGCCGGTAAACCAGTTGCTGCGCATAGAACCATACGAAAAAGAAAGCCACATTGCATTGCTGCAATGTGGCGCAAAAGTAATGGTAAGCAAAACCGGAATGGCCCGGCTCAAGACCTTGCTGGGTTGGTAACTATGGGTTATTGCCCCCCAGCTTGTCCATCCAGTGTATCTCCGGTTCCTTTTTGTCGGGCTTGCGCTCCAGTATATACCGGATGAGCAGGTACCCGCCAAAGCCAAAAATGTCTATCGTCATCAACTGTATAGGACTGTTGCCCAGCACTTCTAATATTTGTTGGCTGGCAGCATTACGTATTTCCTCATTGGTCGATTGCAGCATGGCAAACGTAGCACTGTCGGCAGCAAAATACAACACCACCACAAAACACCCTACCACCAATGCCGAGAAAAACGCAGCCACCGTCAGCATAGCCCATACCCACTGGTTCAGCCCCTTCAGCTTTGCCCGTACACTATTCCGGTACGACAGATAACCCAATATTAGAATTCTATACATTCCCTATACGCATTAATAGTTTTTCATGAACTCAGTAACGCTTTCCATAATGTGCGCTATCTGGGCATCGTTCAGGCCATGGTGGCAAGCCATCAGCATACCGCCACGCATCACCTTGTCGGCCTCTGGATAGCCTTCGGCAGCAGCCTTGTGTGCTACATGCTTAAAGCCCGGTTGGCGCAATATGTTGCCCGTAAATACGGTGCGGGTCTGTATGTTTCGCTTCTCAAGGAATATCTGCATATCCCTGCGTATAAATGGTGCCGTTTCGCGCAGCGTGGTGGCAAATGCCAGCCATCCGGTACGGCTGTCGGGCAGTTGCTTTGGTAGTATAAAGAACTCTTCATACTGCGTAAAGAACTCGCGCATCTTTGTATAGTTTGCCGTACGGGCATCTATATTTTGTGCCAGCTTGTTCAGTTGCACTATTCCAAATGCCGCGCCCATTTCCGATGGCTCTATGTTGTAGCCCGGTTCCTCAAACACAAACTTAGCGTCATACGGTATACCCTCTATCTCCACATTAAAGCGGTTCTCTATCTTTTCGCTCTCTACAAACAAAGACGAGCTGCGGCCCCAGCTACGCAGCAGGCGGCCACGGTTATAGAATGCGTCCGTGTTCACACACAGCATGCCACCGTTGCCCGCACAGTTTATAATGTGCGACCCATAGAAGCTCGTAGTGCTCATGTCCGTAAACCTTCCGCTCGATGCGCCACCTATCTCTGCTCCCAGTGTATCGGCACTGTCTTCCAACACAAACAGGTTGTATTTGTCGGCAATGGCACGCAGTTGCTCCCAGTTGGGCAGGTTGCCTATCAGGTTCGGTATCACCAATGCCCTTGTCTTGGGGGTTATCATGGCTTCTACCTTGTTCGCATCCAGGTTGTAGGTGCCTTCTTCTACGTCTACAAAGGCAGGCACCCATCCCTTCTTCACCAGCGGTGCTACCGTGGTAGAGAAAGTAAGGGCAGGGGTAATAATTTCGCTACCGGGTTCATAGTCCAGCAGGTCTGCTGCCAGATACAGGGCCGATGAGCCACTGTTCACCATAATGCCGTATTTCTTGGCATACAGGGCCGCTATACGCTCTTCCATTTCGCGCACATGCTTGCCCATTTGGGTACTGGTACGCAATACATTTACTACTGCTGCTATTTCTTCTTCGCCGTGTACCGTTCTTCCGTAGGGTACGTGTATAAAATCTGTTTGTAGCATAGGTGCTCTTTGTCTTTTTTACTGCCATGTGGCAGGGTTACCAAATATTTCATCAATAACGCCGCATATTGTGCGGCTATTGCTGCAATAAAATGTTATTTCTTCGGCTCCGTTGGCTTAAACACATCTTCGCTTATAGGTTTATTCACCTCTACGGTTTTGTAGATAATGTCTCCACCCATCGGACTCGATTGTTTGAAGGGGATTACAATACCCTCAGGTTGTTTACGGAAATCGCCGAAAGATACGGCTACTTCCTGCTCCTCGTCCTTCACCTTCATCTTTTTCTCTAACCGCACCATATAGTAGGTCTTGGCATCAAAGTAGGCAGTCTCATCATCACCCTCGGCCGTCTTCATCACCAACTTCATGCAGGGTACATTGTCCAGCGTATCCATGCCGGTATACTTGGCACCTTTTGCACGTTCTTTGTCCACCACAAACAGTTTTTTCATGTTCAGGTTGTTCTTGTATTGCGACAATTGGTCTTCTGTAAGCGGCGTTACTTTATCTACACCCTGTATAGGCATGTACATCCATCCAGCCGTAGGGGTGATGATTAAGTAACCATCCATTCCGAAGGGGGAAACGTCTACACGTGCTGCTTTGTTGGTAACGCTGGTGATGGTCATGGGAAATTCACCTCCCTGAATACTCAACGCACCCACCAGCTTCAGCGAGGTTATTTTGCTCCAGGCTTTTTCGCCACCGGTAGCTTCTATATGTTTGGCGATAATCTGGTCTGCCGTTTGGGCAAACGCAACACCAGCCGATGCCGTCAGCGACAAAGCTGCGGCTACCGTCATTGCGATTTTTCTCATGTACGAAAAAATAGGAAAAAGTTGAAACGCAAAATTATGTGAAATGCACTATATAATATGGTAATACCTCATTGCCAATACCAATACCACCGAAATTGTGGATTCATTATGGGAAACTTTTTTATAAAAGCCTTCCCCTTTACACTACAATATATAATCCACTGGTCCAGGCCTCCCGCCTGGTCCCCATTACTGCCAGCGTCCCGCTGGCGTAGCACAGGGGGGCTGTTACAGAGACTTCCCTTCCCAATATCTCTCGTAGTTGATGCAGCCTGCAACACAGGCACTGCTATACCTTTTGTTTGTTTATTAAAAAAAATAATTTATATTGCGATAAATATAAATATATGAAACACCTTTCATCACTTGTTTTGCTCGTTATTTCTGGCTCGTTAGTACATGCACAGGCACCACAAGGCATACCCTATCAGGCAGTGGCAAGAAACAGCGAGGGCGCAGTGTTGTCATCTACTGCCATTTCGGTACGGTTTAGTATACGCAATGCCACTGCCGATGGCAGTGTGGTATATAGCGAAACACATAGCGTCACCACATCGGCACAGGGCCTGTTTACATTGCAGGTGGGGCATGGCACACCGGTTACCGGCACATTCAGCAGCATCAACTGGGGGGCAGATGCCAAGTATTTACAGGTAGAGATGGACCCTGCAGGCGGCAGTAGCTATACCGATATAGGCACCCAGCAAATGATGAGCGTACCCTATGCCTTGTATGCAGCTAATAGTGGAAGTGGTGCCGGATGGGCAGATAGTGCAGGCAGCATTTATAATACCAATACTACGGGCAGAGTAGGTATAGGTACTGCTGAGCCAAAAGCAAAGTTACATGTGGCAGATAGTAGTGTGGTGTTTACAGGACTCAGTTTTGGCGGGGGTGTTTCTTCAGTAGATCCCCCTGTCAGTGGTGCGGGCAACAGAATGATGTGGTATGCCGATAAAGCAGCATTTAGGGTAGGTGGAGTTTATTTGCCCACTGGATATTATGATTATCCCTGGAATAGAGAAAATGTGGGCGTATATTCTCTGGCAAGCGGAATGAATACTAAAGCCAGTGGAGCTTATTCGACTGCAATGGGCTTCGGCACCACAGCCAGCGGTAACCATTCAACCGCAATGGGGGCTGAAAGCACAGCCAGTGGTGAGGTGGCAACTGCTATGGGTTGGGGAACCACAGCCAGTGGAGACGTTTCCACTGCGATGGGCTACAGTACCACCGCCAGTGGTGCCGCTTCAACTGCAATGGGTTTGGTAACCACAGCCAGTTATTACGGTTCCACTGCGATGGGTGAATATTCCACCGCCAGTGGTGCCGTTTCAACTGCAATGGGTTACGGTACCAGAGCCAGTGGCGACAATTCAACTGCAATGGGGGAGAGTACCACAGCCAGTGGTAGTGCTTCAACTTCAATGGGCTACTATACCACAGCCAGTGGTGACCATTCAACTTCAATGGGCTACTATACCACAGCCAGTGGTGACCATTCAACTGCGATGGGTGCGGGAACCACCGCCAGTGGTTCCTATTCAACTGCGATGGGTGCGGGAACCACCGCCAGTGGTTCCTATTCAACTGCGATGGGTGGATCCTCAGCCTATGGTTTCCTTTCCACTGCAATGGGCAGCTCCACCGCCAGTGGTTCCTATTCAACTGCGATGGGTGCGGGAACCACCGCCAGTGGTTCCTATTCAACTGCGATGGGTGCGGGAACCACCGCCAGTGGCGACTATTCAACTGCAATGGGCAATCATACCACCGCCAGTGGCGACTATTCAACTGCTATGGGGATAGGGGTATCAACCAACGAAAAAATGGGGGCATTTGCAATCGGCGATTATAACGAATCTTATTGGACTGCCATTCCCCTCAACGATGCCGATAACCAAATGGCCATGCGGTTCTCTGGTGGCTATAAGTTATACACCAGCGCAGATCTTAGTACCGGTGCCTACATGAATAGTGGCGACAATAGCTGGAGCACCATCAGCGATCGCCGTAAAAAAGAAAACTTTGCCGTGGTAGATGGCGAAGCATTTCTAAAAAAGATAGGCAAATTCAACCTCACCTCATGGAATTATAAAGGTCAAGACCCCGCCATGCACCGCCACTACGGCCCCATGGCACAAGATTTTTATGCAGCCTTTGGCAAAGACCAATACGGTGCCATAGGCAACGATACCACCAT
>JAGKWS010000117.1 GCA_021151685.1 Chitinophagaceae bacterium | reverse complement strand
AATTATGATCGGTCTTGGTTTGGCAACAGAAGCGGTTTTGTTCGCTATATTGGGCTGGGCTGCACGCACATCAGAAGCTGAAGAGCAAGCCGAAAAGAACGGAGGTTCTAATTTGAACGATCTTCTTAACTCAGCCGTTACTCCAAAAGTTGTTGAAGGTCTTACAAAGGGTTTCCAGCAGTTTACACAAACTGTACAGTCTGTAAACCAGATTGCTGGTTCTTCTGCCTCTACATCAAACTTCATTAAAGAAATTGAAACTGCCACTGGCGACGTGAAGAAATTCCGCGACAACATGGGGTCAGTTACCACAGGTTTCGATTCTTTCAATAAATCATTGCAAGCGATTAGTGCTATGTCTGCTACATCTCAAAGCATGATGAAAGAATTTGAAAGTGCTGGTGCTGGTATGAAGTCATTCTCTAAGAACATAGGAGACATGAACGCCAATTTCGACCAGTTCAATAAAACTCTTTCTTCTATCAATCAAATGACTACTTCATCTCAGAGCATGATGAAGGAATTCGAAGCTGCCACAAATGGTATAAAGCTGTACAACAAGAGCCTTGGCGAACTGGCGCGTATTTATGCTGCGCAGGTGGAGGCTTTCAGAAAGAACTAATATCCTTTTGGATGTTCGTTTAGCAGTAGTTACCAGTAATTAACAGAACCCATTCTGAAAATTAATTAAAAAACAAAAAAAGCATGGCAGGTTTACAAGAAACTCCACGGCAGAAGATGATGGGTATACTATACCTCGTACTGTTGGGCCTCGCAGCCACAACAGTTACGGACCACGTCCTCGATGCCTTTCATAATTTAACAGTAAGTCTCAAAACATCTTCCGACAATGTGAAGGTGTCTGTCGACCAAGTAATGTCGTCTTTTGAGGCAGGAAAATTGAAGAACGAACCAGAGCGCGCAAAACCGGTTTGGGATAAAGCCAATCAGGTGAAGTCGGCAGTAGCAGATCTCAACAAATTGATTGAAGATATCAAGAACGAGTTGACCAAAGCTGGCGGTGGCGAAACAGAAAGCGGAGATGTTAGAGATCGTGCAGATATCGATATATCTCCTCGTATGATGGTGCGTAAAAAGCGTGCTGGCGATTTGAAAGCTAAAATCGAATCTACCCGCAAGATCATAATGGAAGCTATTCCTGAAAAAGATCGCGCTGCTACTAAAATTGCGCTGGATGCACAAGACCCCGCACGTGGCAAGGGTGGTGTAAAGAGCTCATGGGAAGAATCTAACTTCGGTGAAGGTATTCCGCTGACTGCTGCAATTACTGCATTGACCAAAATTCAGGCAGATATGCGCAATGCTGAAGCTGAGGCAATCAAGAAAATTCTTGGTGATGTGGATAAGGCAGTGATTAACCTTGACCAGTTCAATGCAGTTGCAATTGCGAAGTCATCTTACATTCTGGTTGGTCAGCAATATCAGGCCGATGTATTCCTTACCGCATCTGACTCTAAGTCAAATCCATCTGTTAGCGTAGGTGGCCAAGCACTGAAGGTAGAAGGCGGAAAGGGTAAGTATGTAGTATCTGCCAGTCGCGAAGGCGAGTTCAAATGGGCTGGTACTGTACGCGTGAAAATGGCGGACGGTACTGAGAAAGAGTACAAAACCGAAGAGCAGCACTACACAGTTGCACCGCCATCGGCTGTAGTTTCTCCAGACAAAATGAATGTATTCTACATAGGTGTTCCTAACCCGGTATCTATTTCTGCCCCTGGTTTTTCGAAGAGCAGTCTGAAAGTAAGCATTAGCTCTGGCGAAATCAGTGGATCAAATGGCAGCTACATAGTAAAAGTAGCTAATCCAGGAAAGGTTACAGTTACAGTAACAGGTACTTTGGAAGGTGGTAAGTCTACTACACTTGGTACTTCAGAATTCCGTATCAAGCGTATTCCGCCTCCACGTGTTAAGTTTAGCGGTAAGGCTGGTGGTCGTTTATCAGTGGGCGAAGCTAAGGTTCAGAACAAAATCTTCGCTATGCTGGAAGATTTCGACTTTGAAGCTGCATTCAATGTACAACACTTTAAGCTGTATATTGTAAAACCACGTGCTGATGCACAGGTGTTTGAGTCGACCAACAATAGTTTTACGCCTGCAATGACGGCAGCGATGTCGAGCATTGTTTCTGGTTCGCGAATCATCTTCGACGACATAATAGCAGTTGGTCCCGATGGTGTGAAGCGTCCTCTTGATCCTATTACTTTTACAATTCAATAGTATTCTATAGTACAGATATATTTGTGTTTCTATGAAAAAAAGTATTTTATATGTGCTGCTGGTGTTTCTTGCCGTAGGTGCAACGAACACTTACCTCGACGCTCAGACAACTCCTAAGAAGAAGAAGAAAAAGACTGAGAAAAAGGTAAATCAGGATAGCCTCAACGCGGCACGTATCGCTGACAGTATGGCTGCAGCAGCGGCAGCTGCGCCTCCGCCCCCACCGGCAGAGGAAGAGAATCCGTTTGCAGATCTCGTGTCGGATGATACTGGTTTCCGTGCTGATTTTTCACTGGATACTACTAAACCAGTGGATGGTTATTACAAGCAGACCAATCTTAAGGGCGCAAAACCTTTTGCTTTCCCTAAAGAAAATAAAAACAGCATCAAGTTTTACAAACGTATCTGGAGAGAAATTGATTTGACGGATTCGTCAAATAAGATTTTCGCTACTCCCGGCGAAACACTTATTTCTCTGATTATGGATGCTATCAAGTACAAGAAGCTGATTGCTTACAAGGACGAAGGCTTCAAAAAGCAACTTTCCTATGCTCAGGTAATAAAAGCTTTCTCTGATAGTTCGTTAGTTCCAATTCTTGATTCTATTACAGGAGATGTAATGGGCTATCGTACAGTGTTCAACGATTTCAACCCCGATTCTGTTACAAAATTCGAATTGAAGGAAGATATCTTCTTTGACAAAACACGTGGTCGCGTTATCACCCAGGTAATTGGTCTGTCGCCGGTTATTAAGCTGAAATCAAGTCAGGGCGATTACATTGGTGATTTGCATCCTTTCTGGTTGTACTATCCACAGTGTCGTAATTTGTTTGCTGCCCGTGAAGTGATTGATCCTCAGCGTGACATTTACAACGAGAGCTATGACGATATGTTTGTACAGCGTCGTTTTGTCTCACGCATTGTAAAGGAGTCAAATCCAGCTGATCTTCGCATCAAGGATAAGTATCCAAGCGACTTTGAGCGTCAGAAAAAAGAATCTGAGCGTATTGAAAGAGAGATTAATAATTACAAAAAGAATCTCTGGAAGTATTAATTTTGCCTGAATTGTAAATTATCCAAAACAACATGAAAACGCTGTTACAACTATTCTTTACTGGAGCTATATTTGTTTCCATCGGTGCTCATGCACAGGTGAGAACTGACATAAGTTTGCGCGAGCGCAATAATAGTCAGTATGGTCTTGGAGAGTATGGATATAATGGTCGCAATTACAGCATGGGTTTTGGATTGGGATCAAGCAAGATGTATGGCGATTTGAAGTACTCAAATCCACAACCAGTGTACATTGGCTATTTTGAGAAGAATGTAACCCCTTCAATAAGTACCGGTTGGACTGTTTCGGTAGGTGACCTTTCCTCACGCGATCCTTTTACTTATCTTCGCAGTTTTAATCATTTTACTTCTGTTGATCAGCACATTACCATAGAGCTGGCTACGCTATTTGGTTTGGCATACAGAGAATTCTATGATTATACATTACTTCGTTTGATTGGTGGTGCTTATGTTGGGGGTGGTTTAGGTATCATTAATAGTAACATTAAACGGCAAGCTGAGTTCAATCCGGATTTGCCCGGTTCTATTAATACGCAAAGTCCTACAATGATGAAGAGTAGTACTGCGTTGTATATGCCTTTGAATGTTGGCTACAATTTGTACATTCCAAAGCTTTGGATCTTTAAGGGTTGTGTATTCAATTTCAATTATCAGTATTCAATGACGATGTCGGATTTTGTAGATGGTTATGATCCTAATTTGGTTGCCAATAAGAAGAACGACGTGTATACGGTTACTTCTGTAGGTTTCAGATTTTTTGTTTTCCATCCATCAGAATTCTAATACATTTCATTTCATTACGAAGGGCCATTCCAAACGGAATGGCCCTTCGCTTTTTATGTGTCTTTGTTTTATGTTGTGGCCGTGATAGATATGTTATCTTTGCGCCATGAAGAATTTGCGCGAGATAGACCTTGCTGGTTTAGAAACAATGCTTGTTGCTATGGGCGAACCCAAATTTAGGGCGCAACAGGTACACGATTGGGTATGGCAAAAATATGCTTCGGATATTGCCGATATGACCAATTTGCCAAAGGCATTGCGCGAAAAACTGGCGACTGAGTTTTTTATTCCTAAGGTGCGTATCAATCACAGTCAGTTTAGTACCGATGGTACCATAAAAAACCGTCTACAACTACATGATGGTTATTATGTGGAGAGTGTTTTAATACCTACCGAATCGAGAATGACTGCTTGTGTTTCTTCTCAGGTAGGTTGTTCGCTTTCTTGTAAGTTTTGTGCTACCGGTTATATGGCCCGCAAACGCAATTTAGATTTTGATGAAATTGTAGATGAGGTAACACTATTGAATGAGTTATCGCAAAAGCATTATTCTAAAAACCTCAGCAACATTGTGTTTATGGGTATGGGGGAGCCTCTTTTGAATTATAAGAATACACTGAAGGCTATAGAACGTATCACATCGCCCGATGGTTTGGGTATGAGCCCACGACGGATAACAGTTTCTACGGCTGGTGTGGCAAAAATGATACGTCAGCTTGGCGATGATAAGGTCAAGTTCAAATTGGCCTTGTCGTTACATGCACCTACCGATGAAAAGCGTAACGAGATAATGCCTATCAATGAAACCAACAATTTGAAGGTGTTAATTGATGCGCTCAATTATTTTTATAAATGCACTGGTAACGAAATTACTTTTGAGTATATACTTTTTAAAGATTTTAATGACAGCCAACGCGATGCTGAAGATTTGATAAAAATATACCGGCAAGTACCTGCCGATCTTATCAATATAATAGAGTACAACCCCATTGATGCAGTACGTTTTGAAAAGCCAGACGAGGAAAAGACAGATGCATTTATGAAGTTTTTGACCGCTAACAAAGTAAATGTACGCATCAGGCGCAGTAGGGGTAAGGATATTGATGCGGCATGTGGTCAATTAGCTAATGTAAGTAGAGACTGATTTAACTTGTTTTTTCAAAAATTCATTCATCAAAGCAACTATTTTTGCGCATCATGAGTACAATGGGCACCATACTGGAGATTTTAAAATACATACTGCCATCGTTGGTAGTTCTTATTGCAGCAAATTCGGTTGTGCGCAAGTTTCTGAATGCTGCTGAAAGAAGGCAGCAGTTAAAGGTGTATGAAAAGTCGAAAGATGTAACATTACGCTTGCGCTTGCAGGCTTATGAGCGTTTGGTATTGTTTTTGGAGCGTATCAATCCCAGACTCATTATTCCGCGCGTGTACGACCCGTCCATGACTGTTTTAGATCTTCGCACAGCCATTGTAATGTCTATCAATGCAGAGTTTGAACACAACCTTGCTCAGCAGGTATATGTATCGCCCAATTTGTGGTCATCGGTTCGTACTGCCAAAGAGCAGGAATTGTCAATGATTAACCATATTAGTGATACCCTCAATCCGGATGCGCCTGCACGTGAGTTGCATATACGTATATTAGAAGTTATAGCCGCGGCCAACACCGATTTGCCATCAGAGATGGCCATAAATGTGGTGAATGCCGAAGCGCGCGAGTTGTTGCAATAATGCAACAATAGTTGCAATTCATGCTGTTTATTTTTTTGTAGCGCCTTTCATGCGCTCATTTATTTACTATAGAATCTATTCCAAAGGTATGATGAGGGCGTTTATTCTGTTGTTGCTATGTGTGCCATTATTGGTAATGGCACAAACAAAAAATGACTTACAACGCATGAAGGTGTTAGGAAATGCTGATACCATAACCGAAACCGAGTTTGCTGCACTGAATGGTAAGCCTGAAAAAGGTACATTAAAGTCGAAGTCGGTTATTGTTTTTTCTGAAGTTGGTAACAGATTGTCCTACTTTACCTATGGACTGTCAGGTGAATTGCTTTCAAAATCGGTGTATCATTATGACACAAATGGTGCTCTGATAAATGTGATGCGCTATCGCGGTGATGGAGGGTTGAATGTAACTACTGTGTACCAATACGATAAAGTGGGTAATGAGACAGGAGAAAGCAATACCGATGCTTCAGGAACGCTATTCATGACTGCAAAATCTAAGTACGATTTGAATGGCAACCGTATTGTGTATGACCGATACGATCTTTTTGGGCATTTGTTTCTGAGGTCGAACTTTAAGTATGACAAACGTGGTAATGAAGTTCAGGAGCGAGAGTTCGACTCGCACGAGAGTTTACAGTTTGTAACCACATGGCAGTACACTGCTTTCGATAAGCGGGGAAACTGGATTGAACGAGTAATGCTGAAAAATGATGAGCCCCGTACTGTAACTGTTAGGGAGATAAAATACCGTTAGAAAACTGGTTTATGAATTGGTGCAAAAAAATATACCTCTCTATTGTTGTTAGTGCCATTGCCATTTGTGGCAATGCACAGGAAGCATCGACCGTTAAAAGCCGTGGATTTTTGGGTAAAGTTCACTTTCTAACCGAATATAATTTTTCCGAAGGTGGTGATAATGGAATGGTGGACGAATCGGCCAATGTGAAGATAGTTAGTGAGTTTGATACGATAGGCAGATTGATTATGGCCATGAAATATGGGCAAAACGACGTATTCAATTCGAAATCGGTATTTCGCTACGATAGCAAGGGGCGTTTGGCAGAAGAGCGTAACTATGGTTGGAACAATAAACTGGTGTATTTTAATACCTATCGGTATGATGAATATGGTAATGAGGTAATGTGTCGTAACTTTAAGGCGGGTAAAACCTTGTTTATGAAAACACTTATGGACTATGACGACCATAATAATTTGATACAAGAAAGAACCCAAAGTCCGCGCGGACAGTCTTTGGGTAGGGCCGTTTGGCAATATGACACATTGGGCAATCCGGTTTCGGAAACCACCTTTGACCCTGACGATGTAGAAACAAGAAAAACAGTGTACACCTATGACAAACGTGGATATGTTGTCGCCGAACGTAGCACCTGTTATGGCGTAACCGTTGTTACCAATTACCAATACGATTCTGTTGGCCGTCTTGCCGAGGAAAAAACATTCAATGCTGCAAAGAAGCTGGAAAAACATATTAAATACACCTACAACAACCATGGGCACGAGGTGGCACAGCATCATTATACACCAGTTGGCGAGTTGATACGAACTATAACGTTCAACAATCAATATGATGGTAACAACAATTTGCTAAGAAAAGTGCAGATAGAAAACGGTAAAGAAACCATGCTTGTGGCGCGTGCTATTGTTTATTATTAAAAGGTTGTATTTTTTTGTGGGTAGTGAAGTAGAGCGTGCCCAATGCTACGCTATATGTGCATATGCCACGCAGTAGGTGTGGTATATGTAGAGTTTGAATGTTTATTGAGTTTTTTGTTTCTTGTATTCTTTTGGCAATTAATGTTTTGTGTATATTTGGTGTTGTTATTTGGTTTTTTTTAAAAAAACTTAGCAGAAATAAAATAATCCTTCCTCATTATCCCAAAAAGTATATTTTTGCAGCATAAAATTTTAAACGCATTAACTATGTCTGAAATTGCAAATCGCGTTAAGAAGATCATCGTGGACAAATTGGGTGTTGACGAATCAGAAGTAAACAACGAGGCAAGCTTCACTAACGACCTCGGTGCTGACTCTCTGGACACTGTGGAGTTGATCATGGAATTCGAAAAAGAATTCAATATCTCTATCCCCGATGAGCAGGCTGAAACCATCACTACCGTTGGTCAGGCTATCACCTACCTCGAAGAGCACGTAAAGTAATCGAAAATTAGACCAAGTATCTTCACTGTAACCGTATTCGTTAAATGAGCTTTCAGTTAAAACGAGTTGTCGTTACGGGCCTCGGAGCCCTGACGCCATTAGGCAATAACATACCCTCATATTGGGATGGGTTGGTTAATGGCGTTTCGGGCGCGGGACCTATCCAGCAATTTGATGTAACCAAGTTCAAAACGAAGTTCGCTTGCGAGCTTAAGGATTTCAATCCTGAAAATCATTTTGAGCGTAAGGAAGCAAGGAAGCTGGACCGTTTTTCTCAAATTGCCCTTGTGGCGGCCGATGAAGCTGTGCGTCATGCCCAGCTAAACGGTCCCGGGGTAGACCCTGATAGGGTAGGTGTAATATGGGGGTCTGGTATTGGTGGTATGATTACCTTCATTGAAGAAATGAAAAACTTCGCTGGTGGTGATGGTACGCCAAGGTTCAATCCCTTCTTCATCCCCAAGCTTATTTTGGACATCGCTTCTGGTCATATTTCTATGAAGTATGGTTTTCGCGGCCCCAATTTCGCTACGGTTTCGGCTTGTGCCTCTTCTACCAATGCTCTTATAGATGCGCTTACATACATTCGCCTGGGCAAGGCCGATGCTATTGTATGTGGAGGCTCTGAGGCAGTAGTAACAGAAGCTGGTATAGGTGGTTTCAACGCCATGAAGGCACTGTCTGAACGTAATGAGGACCCGCTTACGGCCAGTCGTCCGTTCGATTTGAACAGAGATGGTTTTGTATTGGGCGAAGGTGCTGGTGCTGTGATACTTGAAGAGTACGAACATGCCAAACGCCGTGGCGCACACATCATAGCCGAGCTTGCCGGTGGCGGCCTCAGTGCCGATGCTTACCATCTTACTGCACCACATCCCGAGGGGTTGGGTGCCTACAATGTAATGAAAAATGCCCTGCAGGATGCTGGTATGAAGCCCGAAGACATTGACTATATCAATGTACACGGCACGTCTACACCCTTGGGCGACATCAGCGAAATTACCGCTATTCAGCGTGTGTTTGGCGATCATGCTTTCAATCTCAATATCAGCTCTACCAAGTCTATGACTGGTCACCTGTTGGGTGCTGCTGGTGCTATAGAAGCTATTGCAAGTATACTGGCCACCGTACACGATATAGTGCCACCCACCATCAATCACTTTACCGATGATCCGGCATTTGATGCCCGTTTGAACTTTACGTTCAACAAGGCACAGAAGCGTGTGGTAAATGTGGCATTGAGCAATACCTTTGGTTTTGGTGGCCACAATGCATCGGTTATCTTCAAAAAACCTTCTGAGTAACATTGCGGAGATTTTTCCATCGCATTTTCAACTCTTATTCCGAATCTGATAAGCAGCTCATGCTGCAATTGGAGCACATTCTGGGGTTTACGCCTGTGCATGTCAGTTACTACCGGCTGGCATTAATGCATCGTTCGCGGCCCGAAGATGTGACGGATAGTAACGAACGTCTCGAGTTTTTGGGCGATGCCATTTTGGGTGCTATTGTAGCAGAGCATCTATTCAAGAAATATCCGTACCAGCCCGAAGGTTATCTTACCGAATTGCGTTCCCGCATAGTTCGTCGAGAGACCATGAACAACGTAGCACTACGCATGGGCCTCAACAAGCTGGTGCAGTACAACCAGAATGACAGGGGACTGAGCCGCAGCCACATATTTGGCAATGCGCTGGAGGCCCTCATTGGTGCCGTGTATCTCGATCAGGGTTTTGCCAAAACCCGTACTTTTATTTTGCAGCAATTCATACGCTCCTATATCGACCTTGATACGATGGAGAGTACCGATACCAATTACAAAAATCAACTGCTAAGCTGGGCCCAACGCAATGGGCATCAGTTGGTGTTTGAAACCGTAAGTGAGCGTAACGAAGGAACACGCAAACTTTTTACCGTTGCTGCCATGCTGGATGGGCAGGAAGTGGCCACCGGTACTGGCTTCAACAAGAAGGAGGCTGGGCAGGTTGCTGCCCGCAATGCGATGGAACAATTGGGAGTTTAGTCTCATATATAAGCCTGCAATAGCCCGTTGGTTAAAGAATGTTTAAAACGGTAGGTGCAATACGTTTTTAGTTACATTTGCTCTATAAGACTGACGTACAAACTTCGGTGCAACAGTATGCTTTTGTAGCTGGTTTGGGTGCGTTGCAGTTTTAGCTTACATCACTCATCCATACAACTACTGCTCATGTCATTCATTTCGCTCCTGCTACAGGTAGATACCGCACTGAATGCGGCTGCACCGGCAGCCCCTGCTCCCGAAAAAATTTCATTGTTATCGTTGCTGATGGAAGGCGGTGCCCTCATGGTGCCTTTATTACTATGCTCGGTAATAATGGTCTATGTTTTTGTAGAACGTCTTTTGCTCATCCGCAAGGCCAGCCCTATAGACGGGGCTATGATGGTGCGCATACAACAGGCTGTTACTGCCGGCGACAATGCTGCTGCACTTTCGGCTTGCCGCAATAGTACCACAGCCGTTGCCCGTGTTATGGAGAAAGGTGTGTCGCGCATTGGCCGCCCTTACGAACAGGTAGAAAAAGCCATGGAAAATGCTGGCCGGTTGGAGGTGTACAAGTTGGAAAAGAATATTTCTGTACTCTCTACTATTGCGGGTATTGCACCCATATTTGGTTTTCTTGGCACCATTGCCGGCATGATAATACTATTCTTCAATGTACAGCATCAGGGCTTCTCGCTCGAGACGATAGCTGGCGGTATATATACCAAGATGGTTACATCAGCCGCGGGGCTCATCATTGGTTTGTTATCGTATGTGGGTTATGCCTACCTCAATGCACAAATCAACAAGGCGGTACACAATATCGAGTCGGCCTCTGTCGAATTTTTGGATAACATTCCTTCCTCTACCAATTAAGGCTGGCCATGAACATCAGAAGACGTCCCATACACGATCCCGGGGGGCATTCATCGGCTCTCAACGACATCCTGTTCATCTTGCTCCTGTTTTTTCTCATAATATCTACACTGGCCAACCCCAATGTGGTGAAGCTGAGTATTCCCAAGGCCAAGAGCGATACCAAGTCTAAGCAAACCGTTGTAGTCTCTGTAAATGCGCAACAACAATTTTTTGTAGCTACAAAACGTGTAGCGGTCGATTCTCTACGGCCTGCAATTGCAGCAGAAATTGCCAAGTCGCACGATGCCGAACCAACTGTGGTTATTAATGCCGACAAGCAAGCCACTGCCGATGATATTGTTGCCATCATGCGTGCTGCGCACGATTTGCAACTGCGTACCGTGCTGGCTGTAGAGAATAATAGCCGCTGATGTGTGTATGGTATACACAAACGGACAAGTATGTAGTATTTCAATTATTTTTGTTTTACAAACTCATTATACATGCAGGTAGCAATGCAACAATCTCGGGGCCCGGTTGTAAACAATAAGGCACTGGCATGGACTGTTGGGGTTCACGCCCTGTTGTTACTCCTGTTTTTATTGTTCAGCTATACCGTGCCAGTTACCGAACCGGTACCAGAAGAAGGTGGCGGGCTGGAGGTGAACTTGGGCACCAGTGCCGATGGTAGTGGTACCGACCAGCCTATGTCGCGCAAGTCACCTTCCCAATACCAGGCTACGGTTGTGTTCAAGAGTGTGGCCGTGCGTAGCAGTGTGCCGCAAAACATAATGCAGACCAACGATGGAGATGCCCCATCCATCAACAATACCAGTAAAAAGAACGGACAAGACAATGCCTCTGAGCCCGGCAAATCGAAACCCTCGCCCCGTTATACTTATCAGGGCGATAAGGGTTTGGGCGGTAACAATGCCCAGCAGGATATGAACGGAACGAGCGAAGGCAATACTACTGGCAAGGGTGACAGGGGTGTACCCGGTGGCACACCTGGTGCCGACAATTATGATGGCATACCGGGTAATGGTACTGGTGGGGTCAATCATACACTATCTGGCCGGCAGATAAGCCCCGACAAGTTTGAAGCAGAATTTGCCGAAGGCGGTAAGGTAGTGATACACGTTACTGTAGACCGAAATGGCAACATTGTAGAAAAACGTGTAAAAAGTTCTTCCGGGGCCAATCTCACCAAAATTGCCCTCGAAAAACTGTCTGATGCCCGGTTTAGCAAAAGCAATGGGCCCGAGCCACAACAGTTT